>NZ_JACNDE010000014.1:0-148410 GCF_017351415.1 Pseudomonas sp. FW305-25
CGCGTAACTCGTTGAATCTCAAGGAGTTTTCCGTTTCGACTGCGCCGGAAGTGGGGCGAATTATAGACTTCCAGAATCTGCCGTCAACCCCTAATTACGTTTTTGTTGCAAAAGATGGTTTTTCCCCACTAAACGGGGGATTCGCCGTGTCACCGGCGGCACCCGCAGCAGTAACAACAACGCGCCAATAGAGGCGTAGATAGCCCACTCTTTAAGATCAGCCCGAACAATCCAGAGCATATGCAGTAAACCCAGCCCGAGAATGAGATACGCCAACCGATGCAACTTCTTCCAACGACTGCCCAGGCGGCGCTGGCTGTATCGATTGGAAGTCACCGCCAAGGCCAACAATCCGAGAAAGCCCAGGCTTCCTACAATAATGTAGGGCCGCTTACGCAACTCCACGCCCAACTGCGACCAGTCGAGCCCGAGGATAAATACAGCGTAAGCACTTAAATGCAGCACCACATAAGCAAAACACCACAAACCGAGCTGGCGTCGTACCGCGATCCACCCCGCCCATCCCGTGAGTTTCTGCAGGGGCGTCATGCTCAGGGTGATCAGTAAAAAGATCAGGGTACCCAGACCCAACCGATCGACCAGCACCTTTCCCGGGTCGGGCCCGAGGGCGGAGGCCCAAGCCTGGTACAACCAAAGCAAAGGCCAGATAGCAGCAACGATGAAGACGCCAAGGCGCCAGAGTGGGTAGCGCATCAGTAATTCTTCCGCAGATCCAAGCCGGTATATAAAGAAGCGACTTCATCCGCGTAGCCATTGAACATCTGTGTTTCACGCACGTTGGGACTGAACAGACCGCTAGGCAATCGACGTTCGCGTGCCTGAGTCCAGCGAGGGTGATCAACCGTGGGATTCACGTTCGCGTAAAAACCGTACTCATTGGCAGCGATGCTTTGCCAGGTGGTTTTCGGCTGCTCCTCTACCAGACTGATACGCACGATGGACTTGATGCTCTTGAAGCCGTACTTCCAGGGCACTACCAAACGCAACGGCGCGCCATTCTGGTTGGGCAACTCACGGCCATACATCCCCACGGCAAGAATCGCCAAGGGGTGCATCGCCTCATCCAGGCGCAGCCCTTCTACATAAGGCCAATCGATCAGGGCAAAACCCGAACGCTGACCGGGCATGCTTTTAGGATCCTGAAGGGTTTCGAAGCGGATGAACTTGGCCTTGGAGGTTGGCTCGACCTGCTTGAGCAACTCGGAGATCGGGAAACCGATCCAGGGAATCACCATGGACCAGGCCTCGACACAACGCAGCCGGTAGATCCGCTCTTCCAACTGATAAGGCTTCATGAAGTCTTCCAGCGCATAACGCCCTGGCTTGCCCACCTCCCCGTCCACCACCACACTCCAGGGCTCGGTTTTCAGCACGCCAGCATTGGCAGCCGGGTCGCCCTTGTCGGCACCGAACTCATAGAAGTTGTTGTAGTGGGTAGCATCCTTGAACGGAGTGATCGCCTCATCCTTGACGTTGACCGCCTGCCATTTGGTTTCCGGCAGTTTCTGCGCAAACCATGACGGCGCCTTTCCAGGCTCGACATCTGGATAGCGCCCAGCGTCTTCGGCACTGGCCCAACGTGGCAGCGCACTGGCAGCCAGGCCAGCAATGGCCCCACCCAACAGGCTACGGCGAGAGAAATAAAGAGATTCAGGCGTGACGTCCGACTCTTTGCAATCAGACGACTTGGGGATTTTGATCAACATGGCAACTCCGCAGTATTGGAGGACTGATGCACCAATAGACTGCGGAGTATGGGGGAAATTACATTAAGGCAACGTTTTGCGTCGACGAAGACGCAGCAGGTATTGCACCGGACCGGACGCCGCATAAGCGAGGAAAACCAGCAGCAGAATCCGCGGCGGATCACTGAAGACCACGGCGAATACCAGAACCACGGCGAGAATCGCCACGAAAGGTACACGCCCCTTCAGGTCCAGTTCCTTGAAGCTGTTGTACTTGATATTGCTGACCATCAGCATGCCGGCCGCCGCCACCATCAGCGCCACCAGGAACGACATCTTCGAACCCTGGATGCCGTAATCGCTGAACGCCCAGACAATACCGGCCACCACACCCGCGGCGGCCGGACTGGCCAGGCCGATGAAGTAACGCTTGTCGGCAGTCCCCACCTGGGTGTTGAAGCGAGCCAGACGCAACGCTGCGCCAGCTACATAGATGAAGGCGACCATCCAGCCGACCTTGCCCATGTCGCCCAGCGCCCAACCGAATGCCAGCAAGGCAGGCGCAACGCCGAAGGCGACCATGTCAGACAGCGAATCATACTCAGCGCCAAAAGCGCTCTGGGTATTGGTCATGCGGGCCACGCGCCCATCCAGACCGTCGAGCACCATGGCGACAAAAATCGCGATGGCCGCGAACGCGAAATACTTGCTCGCTCCTGCCGCGTCCCCGGCGCTCAATGCACTTTGGGCACTCATGGAGTTGATGATCGAGTAGAAACCGGCGAACAGGTTCGCGGTGGTGAAGAGATTCGGCAGCAGATAGATACCACGATGCCGGACTTTACGGCCTTCAGCGTCATGCCCTTCTTCGACATGCTCATCGATGGGTAGCAGGCTTTCGGCGTCAGAGGCCTGGTTTGGCTCTTCGGGACGTTCGCTCATGGACATTACCTTGCAACGGTGTGAAAAGTTTCGACGATACCCAGGGTCACGATTGGACCACAAAGGATCCAGCTTTATACCAGAACCTGTCTATCCAAACGAAAAAACGCGGCCTAGGCCGCGTTTTTCCCTGACAAGACTCGAACTTAGTTCTTGGCTTTGTCGACGATTTTGTTGGCACCGATCCACGGCATCATCGAGCGCAGTTGCTCACCGATGATTTCGATACCGTGAGCGGCGTTGTTACGACGCTTGGCGGTCATCGATGGGTAGCCGGTAGCACCTTCGCTGATGAACATCTTGGCGTACTCGCCGTCCTGGATGCGCTTCAGGGCGTTGCGCATGGCCTGACGGGATTCGGCGTTGATCACTTCTGGGCCGGTCACGTACTCGCCGTATTCAGCGTTGTTGGAGATCGAGTAGTTCATGTTGGCGATACCGCCTTCGTACATGAGGTCAACGATCAGTTTCAGTTCGTGCAAGCACTCGAAGTAAGCCATTTCCGGCGCGTAGCCAGCTTCGACCAGGGTTTCGAAACCGGCCTTGACCAGCTCGACGGTACCGCCACACAGAACAGCCTGCTCGCCGAACAGGTCGGTTTCAGTCTCGTCCTTGAAGGTGGTTTCGATGATACCGGTACGGCCGCCGCCCACGCCTGCCGCGTAGGACAGAGCAACGTTCTTGGCGTTGCCGGAAGCGTCCTGGTAGATAGCGATCAGGTCAGGGATACCGCCGCCCTTGACGAACTCGGAACGTACGGTGTGGCCCGGGGCCTTCGGCGCGATCATGATCACGTCGAGGTCGGCGCGCGGAACAACCTGGTTGTAGTGGATCGCGAAGCCGTGGGAGAAGGCCAGGGTGGCGCCCTTCTTGATGTTCGGCTCGATTTCGTTCTTGTACAGCTGGGACTGGAACTCATCCGGGGTCAGGATCATGACCAGGTCGGCGCCGGCAACGGCAGCGGCAACGTCGGTCACTTTCAGGCCATGGGCTTCAGCCTTGGCAACGGTGGACGAGCCTTTACGCAGGCCAACGGTGACATCAACGCCGGAGTCTTTCAGGTTGCACGCTTGAGCGTGGCCCTGGGAACCGTAACCGATGATGGCAACTTTCTTGCCCTGGATGATCGAGAGGTCGCAGTCTTTATCGTAGAAAACTTTCATGAATTTCCCCTATATCAGGCCGTTCAGGCCGTTCGCTAATTTGAGTTAGATGCTGAGTACTTTATCGCCACGGGCAATGCCGGTGACGCCACTGCGTACGGTTTCCAGAATCGAGGCGGTGCCGATCGACTGGATGAAACTGTCGAGCTTGTCGCTGGTACCGGTCAATTGAACGGTATACACACTGGCACTGACATCGACGATCTGCCCACGGTAAATATCGGTGGTGCGCTTGACCTCGGCGCGCTGGGCGCCGGTGGCCTTGACCTTGACCAGCATCAGCTCGCGTTCGATGTGAGCGCTTTCCGACAGGTCGACCAGCTTGACCACTTCAACCAGCTTGTTCAGGTTCTTGGTGATCTGCTCGATGATTTCATCGTGCCCCACGGTAGTCAGCGTCAGACGCGACAGGGTCGGGTCTTCGGTCGGCGCCACGGTCAGGCTTTCGATGTTGTAGTTGCGCTGCGAAAACAGGCCAACCACACGAGACAAGGCGCCCGGTTCGTTTTCCAGAAGCAAGGAGATAATGTGCCGCATGATTAAGTACGCTCCGTCTTGCTCAGCCACATATCGCGCATGGAGCCGTCTTTGATCTGCATCGGGTAGACGTGCTCGCTGGTATCGACCTGGATGTCGAGGAACACCAGGCGATCTTTCATGGCGAACGCTTCTTCCATCTTCGGTTTCAGATCCTTCAGGTCCGTGACGCGAATGCCCACGTGCCCATAGGCCTCGGCCAGCTTGACGAAATCAGGCAGCGATTCCATGTAGGAATGCGAGTGACGGCTACCGTAGTTCATGTCCTGCCACTGCCGCACCATACCCAGTGCACCGTTGTTCAGGTTGATGATCTTGACCGGCAGGTCGTACTGCAGGCAGGTCGACAGCTCCTGAATGTTCATCTGGATACTGCCCTCGCCCGTTACACAGGCAACGTCAGCATCAGGGAAACTCAGCTTGACGCCCATGGCCGCAGGGAAACCGAAGCCCATCGTGCCCAGGCCACCGGAGTTGATCCAGCGATTGGGTTTGTTGAACCGGTAGTACTGCGCCGCGAACATCTGGTGTTGACCCACGTCGGAGGTTACATAGGCATCGCCCTTGGTCACTTCGCAGAGGGTCTCGATCACGGTCTGCGGCTTGATGATGCTGCCGTCGCCCTTGTCGTAAGGGAACAGGCCGCGATCACCGCGCCACTCCTCAATCTGCTTCCACCAGCTGGCGACCGTGTCCTTGTTCGGGGTTTCGCCGATTTCCTTGAGGGCCGCGACCATTTCGGTCAGGACGCTCTCTACCGGACCCACGATCGGCACGTCTGCCTTGATGGTCTTGGAGATGGACGCCGGGTCGATGTCGACATGGATGATCTTGGCGTTCGGGCAGAATTTCGCCGGACCGTTGATGACACGGTCGTCGAAACGCGCGCCGACTGCCAGGATCACATCGGCATGGTGCATGGTCAGGTTGGCGGTGTAGCTGCCGTGCATGCCGAGCATGCCGACGAACTGACGATCGGTGCCAGGATAGGCACCCAAGCCCATCAGGGTATTGGTGACCGGCAGGTTGAGCATTTGTGCCAATTCGGTCAGCGGCGCGGAACCGCCACCGAGGATCACCCCGCCGCCTGCGTACAGCACAGGACGCTTGGCCGCCAGGAGCATTTCTGCCGCCTTGCGGATTTGCCCGGAGTGACCACGAACAGCTGGGCTGTAGGAGCGCAGCTTCGCTTTTTTAGGGAAAACGTATTCGAACTTTTCAGCCGGATTGGTCATGTCCTTAGGGACATCGACCACGACTGGACCCGGACGACCGGATTGCGCCAGGTAGAACGCCTTCTTCATGACTTCCGGGATTTCCGAAGCGTGCTTGATCATGAAGCTGTGCTTCACGATCGGCCGGGAGATACCGATCATGTCGGTTTCCTGGAACGCGTCGGTACCGACCATGGTGCTAGGCACCTGACCGGAAATGATCACCATTGGAATGGAGTCCATATAGGCAGTGGCGATACCGGTGATGGCATTGGTCGCGCCAGGGCCGGAAGTCACCAGTACCACGCCGGCCTTGCCGGTGGCACGGGCGTAGCCGTCAGCCATATGGGTAGCCGCTTGCTCGTGACGAACCAGGATGTGGGTCACTTCCGGTTCTTTGAACAGGGCATCGTAAACATGAAGGAGAGCACCACCCGGGTACCCATAGATATATTTGACGCCTTCGTCACGCAAAAAGCGGACGAGCATCTCACCGCCAGATAAAAGCTCCACGTTGTTCACCTCTAAAACGCCAGAATACCGCCCTCTTGAAAGGGGACGGGTCTTAATAGGTTTACTTCTCAGCAGAGCATGAGCGACGGTGGTCGCCGACTACGTCAGCACTGACTGAGCAAGTATTGGGAGTGCCCCAAGTGTTGCGGGGTTTTCCCACCCAGCGCGAGGTAACGCGTTGCGGGTGTAGCAGGTCGGCGCGGATGTGCGCCTCATGTTCTGCCGAGTGGGTCTGCTTCTGGCAGTCCCTCTACAGCGGACTTTGGATTCTTCTGTTTCGCCCTCTGCAAGTCAAGACGTCAATGTGCTTTATTCGAACTAAGCGCATGAGAACGCAAGAAAAAACCTGTAAACCGCGAGTGTCTGCGCTTCAATTGCGCAATCCTGGATAAGGAATTCAAAAATGCGAACCTTCGCCATGACCGCTGGCCTGCTGCTCGCCATGAGCCTCCCGTGCCAGGCCGGCCAGATTTACAAATGGGTCGACGCCCAGGGAGTCACCCATTTCGACGCCCAGCCACCCCAAGGCGTGGGCAGCACTGCCATCACCCTGCCAAAAGCGCCGAAAGGTGCAAGCAGTACTCCGCCGCCCGACAAGCCGGGCCCTCAGCAACAAGTCATGGACAATCAAGTCAAGCAGCAGCTCGCCAGGCAGGAAGCCGAACGCAGGCGTTTTTGCACACAGGCACGGGCCAGCCTGGCGCAGTTGCAGAACAACCCGCGCCTGAGCGAGAACACTGAGGGGGGAGTGCGCCGCCTGACCGAGGAACAACGGCAGCAGCGCATTGCGGAAACACAGAAGGCGATAGACAACCACTGCCGCTAGGCAGTGGTTGCAGAAGGTTTAGCGGGCGCCGCCGATCAGTTGGTCAAACTCCTTGAGCAGTATCTGCAACTGATGATCCCGGCCTTGCATCGAGCGACCGGCGAATACCACTTCGGCCATTTCCTGGATACCCGAGGCGTTGGGCAAAGGCAGATCCTGCTCAAGAATCGCCTTCATCCGCGGCAGGAAGATCCACTGCAGCCACTGCTCGAACTCCAGCGTATCCACGGCAAACGGCTCGACACTGGCCAGTGCTTCGGCACTCGGCGGGGTGTCATCCCACAGCCCTTGCAACCGCATCTCACGTTCGATCAACAGCAACTGATCGGCAATCTTTGGAAAACGTGCATCCATCAGAGCGACACCTTGGCTTTTTGCCGGGCCTGAGCGGCACCAGCGGCATCGCCCTGTTTCTCGCGTGCCTGGGCAATCAATGCCCACAGGCTGGCCTGCAGATCCGGACGACCGTTGGCGAAACTCAGGCCGCGACGGGCAAACTGTTCAGCCTGCGGGGCATCGCCCTGGGCCATGCGTACCTGGGCCAGGCGATACAGCACCTGCGGCTCACGCGGCGCGACACGCTGGGCGCGCTCGAGACTGGAGGAAGCACCGTTCAGATCACCACTCGCCTGTTGCTGCTGAGCGGTGGTCAACAGGGCCAGCACCGGACCGTCCAGCTGCTCATCGGCGGACAGCCCCCCGGAGCTGGCCGAAGGCACTCCGCTCGGCGTCGGCGGCAGGCTGTAGCTGCCCTGATTGATCGGCGCGGACTGGATCGGCGCGGTATCGATAGGACCTGGGGTGATCGGGCCCGGGGTGATCGGCGCACTGCTGATCGGCGCGGCAGTGGCCGCAGCCCCGCCCGGCACCATCACCACCACGCCCGAGTCCTGGGGAATACTTTGAGCCTGAGCTTGCGCAGGACGCTTGATGGTCGTCTGACGGAAACCGCCATTGGCCGAAATGCGTTCGCTGTTGGACACCGCTGTACCGGAGTCCACCACCGGAATCGAGCCACGCTGCACGCTGGCGCAACCATTGAGCAAAGCCAGAGCTGTAATAGCTGGAATCCACCACTTGTTCACGTCAAACCCTCTTCGCTTAATTCATCCAGCCCTTGACCCAATCCATCACCGACTCGCCGGACGCCGGGCTTTCGCCACCGCATGCCGGACCGGGAGGAGGTTCGCTGCCGCGAATATACGGCATCTGTACCGCGCCCGGACAGTTGGCATCCGAGCCTTGCCCGGTCCGCGAGTCGACCCAGGCCTGCACCACGTTATCCGGTTGTGGCATATCCAATGGCAACGGGTCGGCCTTGCGCATGAAACTGGTCCAGACCTGCAGCGCACCGGTGGCGCCGGTGAACGGTGTCTTGCCGTTGTCATCACGCCCCAGCCAGACCACGGCCAGCAGATCCTGGCTGAAACCGGCGAACCAGCTGTCGCGGGAATCGTTACTGGTACCGGTCTTGCCCGCCAGCGCCAGGGAGCGCGGCAGCACGTTGTAGACCGAACTGCCGGTACCTTCGCGCATGACGCGCTGCATCGCGCTCTGGATCAGGTAGATCGAGCCCGGGTCGAAACGTTGCTGGATCTGGAACGGATAACGCTTCAGCGGTTCGCCCTCAGCGGTCAGCACGCTACGGATCCCGCGCATCGGGGTATTGAAACCGCCGTTGGCCAGGGTCTGATACATGGTGGCGACTTCCATCGGGCTCAAGCCCCCCGCCCCCAGCAGCATCGAAGGGAACGCCGGGAATTCGCGGGTGACACCAAGGCGCCCCAGGGTTTTCAGCACGTTCGGCACACCGACTTCCAGGCCCAGGCGCGCGGTCGACAGGTTATAGGAATGCGCCAGCCCCTGATAAAGGAAGACCGTGCCGTGGGAACGACGGTCGTAGTTCTGGGGCTTCCACACCTGTCCGTCGCCCCCCTTCACCGAGAACGCCTCGTCGGAGAGCCAACTGGTCAGTGTGTATTGGCTGGGTTTCTCCAGCGCCGTCAGGTAAACCGCGGGCTTGATCAGGGAGCCGATCGGCCGCACCGCATCCAGCGCCCGGTTGAAACCGGCAAAACCGGCCTGGCGGCTGCCGATCATGGCCTGGACTTCACCGGTTTCCGGGTTGGTCACCACCATTGCCGCTTCGACTTCATCCGATCCCTTGCGCCCGGCCAGGCGCTTGAAGGTATCCCCGACCGAAGCCTCGGCCTTCATCTGCAGAATCGGGTCGAAGCTGGTGAAGATCCGCAGGCCTTCCTCGGTCAAGTCTTCGTCGCGGTAATCCTCACGCAGCTGACGCTTCACCAGGTCCAGGAAGCCCGGGAACGAGCTGTCCGCCAGACTGCCGCGCTTGGTCACGCCCAAGGGCATTTTCTTCGCCGCTTCGACCTGCTCCGGCGTCGCCACACCCTGCTGCGCCAGTAGATCGAGCACCAGGTTACGCCGCTCCAACGCGCGCTCCGGATAACGACGCGGGTTGTAATAGGACGGCCCCTTGACCATCCCCACCAGCAAGGCGATCTGATGCAACTTGAGTTCGGCCAGCGGCTGGCTGAAGAAGAACTGGCTGGCCAGGCCGAAACCGTGCACGGCACGCTGGCCATCCTGGCCGACGAAGACCTCGTTGAGGTACGCCTCGAGGATCTCGCGCTTGTCGTAATGCAGCTCAAGCAGCAGGGCCATCATCGCTTCGGTGAGCTTGCGGCTCAGGCTGCGTTCGTTGGTCAGGTAGAAGTTCTTGACCAACTGCTGGGTCAGGGTACTGCCGCCCTGGCGCATGGCGCCGGACGAGGTATTGACCCACACCGCCCGGGCGATCGACTTGGGCGACACGCCAAAGTGACTGTAGAAATCCCGGTCCTCGACCGCCACCAGGGTTTCCAGCAGATAAGGAGGCACCTGATCGATCTTGATCAGGATCCGGTCTTCGAGATTCTTCGGATACAGGCCGCCGATCAGCAGCGGCTCCAGGCGTACCACAGCCAGTTTCGAGCCTTTGCTACCTGACAGCTCGGCCACGTAGTCACCGGAAAAACGCACCCGCACCGGTTGCGCCTGTTCCATGCCTTCATAGAACTGGAAACCGCGGGTATTGAGTTCAACGGTGTTACCACTGACCGACGCAGCACCAGGGCCATTGACCACGCTTTCGCGGCGATAGCCAAGTGCGTCGAGTTCGGTGAGGAAATCGTCCTTGCTGAGCTTCTGTCCGACGAACAGCTCCAGCGGGCGCGCATAGACCTTGGCCGGAATGGTCCAGCGCTTGCCGGAGAATTTCTCCTGGACCACGGCATCGAGATAAACCGCAAAGCCGGCGAGCACCACCAGAGCGACCAGACCGAGCTTCAAGGCCCAGCCCAGCCAGGGGCGCGGGCCACTAGACGGACGTTTTTTAGCGGAACGGGGGGATCGAGTACGAGTCATGGCGGCGGATTATACGCACTTTATTCATCGTCAACAGGAGCCGCCCGAGGTTTGCGTTAGCCCTGTCAGCGGCCATAATGACGCCCTTGAATTTTCCCCGACTCTGAAGGATCGCCTGTGAGCCAATCCCTGATCGCCGCCCTGCAAAACCCGGCCCTCTACCCGCATCCCGTAGACGGATTCCAGGTCATCGAGACCCATATCTCCTGGGTCCTGCTCACCGGTCCCTATGCCTATAAGCTGAAAAAGCCGGTCAATTTCGGCTTTCTCGATTTCACCGGCCTTGAAGCACGCGGGCATTTCTGCGGCGAAGAGCTGCGTCTGAACCAGCGCCTGACCGATGATTTGTATCTGGAAGTGTTGCCGATCACCGGCAGTGCCGAAGCGCCGCAGATCGCGGGTGACGGCCCGGTTATCGAATACGCGCTGAAAATGCGCCAGTTCCCGCAAAGCCAGTTGCTCAGCACGCTGCAAGCCAATGGCGAACTGACCACCGCACACATCGACGAAATGGCCCGGCAGATTGCCAGGTTCCACCTCGAAGCCCCGCGGGTCCCGACAGCCCACGAAGCCGGCACCCCGGAAAGCGTCATGGAGCCGGTGCGTCAGAACTTCGAACAGATCCGCCCATTCCTCAGCGACAAGGCCGACCTGCAACAGCTCGAAGCCCTGCAAGCCTGGGCCGAAAGTAGCTTCGAACGACTCAAGCCACTCCTCGTCCAGCGCAAGGCCGAAGGCTTCATCCGTGAATGTCACGGCGACATTCATCTGGGTAATGCGACGCTTATCGACGGCAAGGTGGTGATTTTCGATTGCATCGAGTTCAACGAGCCGTTCCGTTTCACTGACGTCTATGCCGACGCCGGCTTCCTCGCCATGGACCTGGAGGACCGCGGCCTGAAATGCCTGGCACGCCGTTTCATCAGCCAGTACCTGGAACAGGCCGGTGACTATCAGGGCCTGGAGCTGTTGAATTTCTACAAAGCCTACCGCGCCCTGGTACGGGCCAAGGTCGCCCTGTTCAGCATGCCGGCCGACGCCAGTCCGATGCAGCGCGCCACGGCCCTGCGCCAGTACCGCAACTACGCCAACCTGGCAGAAAGCTACAGCACCATTCCATCGCGCTTCCTGGCGATCACTTCTGGCGTTTCCGCCGTTGGCAAAAGCCATGTGGCCATGCGTCTGGTGGAAGCCTTGGGCGCCGTTCGCCTGCGTTCCGATGTCGAGCGCAAACGCCTGTTTGGCGAGCAGCAGGTACAGAACGATCCGAATGCCGGCATTTATAATGCCCAAGCCAATACCGCGACCTATGACCGCCTGCATGAACTTGCCGGTATCGTCCTGCGCGCCGGTTTCCCGGTGGTCATCGACGCCACCTACCTCAAGCGCGACCAGCGTGATGCTGCGGCCAAGGTTGCCGAAGCGACCGGCACACCTTGCCTGATCATCGACTGCAATGCCCCACAGGCCGTCATTGCCAGCTGGCTGGCACAACGCCAGGCCGATCGCAACGACCCGTCGGACGCGACCCTGGCCGTGATCGAACAGCAGCAAGCCAATCGCGAAGCCCTGAGCGCCGAGGAAGTGCTGCGCAGCAAGCGCGTCGAGACCAATGAAAGCGGGAGCCTCGACGCCCTGGTCGCGAACATTCGCCAGCGTCTCCCAGGCTTGTAATCAACTATTTCAGCCGTGAAACCGCAAAGGCTTCACGGCTGAAAAATAGTGGCACTATACTGGCGTCATAATTCCAGCAGGTGACGCCCCATGAGTCAGCCCAAACTTCTCGATACTCCCCTTTACGCTTTGCTGCACAAAGACGACATCGACGGCTTTAACCGGGAACGCCCGAAAGACCAGACTGTCGACATGCGCGGCGGCGATTTTCGTGGGCTTGACCTGCGTGAACTGAATGCCGACGGCATCGACTTCACCGACGCCTACTTCCGTTCTGCCGACCTGCGCGGCCTCGACCTGCGCAATTCCTCCATGGAAGGCGCCAGCCTGGCCCATGCGCAAATCTCCGGCGCCTACTTTCCGCCCGAACTGACTGCCGATGAAATCCTGATGTCCGTCAATTTCGGCACTCGCCTGCGCTACCGCACCAAGTAATCGCCCCTTTTTGCTCCGAGGTCCGGCGCTCTCTGCCTTACGCTGGACTTGGTCTTCTCCCTTCCCCCCTCTTCCCTCTGTTTCTGGCGTATTTTCCTCTGTCGCCTTAGAAGCTTTTGCGCCAAAACCGACCAAAGAACAGCGCTTTTCCTACTGAGCGCTACACTCCTTTGAGACTTGCCCACGCACCATTCGGCCGTCGCAAGGAGGCTTGATGAATGATGAATTGCAACACCTGAAGAACCTTGGCAAGACGTCGGCACAATGGCTGCATGCGGTGGGCATCCATAGCGCTTCGGACTTGCGCCGCCTGGGGGCGGTGGATGCCTATCGGGCCGTGCGGACCCGAGGGTTTCGAGCCTCGAAGGTGCTGTTGTACGCCATTGAAGGCGCACTGATGGATGTGCACTGGAATGACATTCCGGCAGAACGCAAGGAAGCACTCAACAAACAGCTGGATGCCATTTCTTCACGCCAAAAGAACTGACCTGGCAGGCTTTTTATGTATTTACTGGGGGAGCAACCGGCTTACGCCGATGCCTTGATCAATCAGCTGCAGAGCATCCCGCCGCGCCTGCTGGAAGGCCTGCTGCCGTCCGGCGATGTGTTGGAAGTGGCCCCTTCCAAAGACCTCTCCAGCAGCCTTGCCGACAGCCAGTTGTTCCTACTCGGAAGCGGCCAGGTACAAGCCAGCGTCGATGAGCGCCCACTGTTTTATCTGCATGAAGGCGATCTGCTCGGACTGCGCCGAGGAGCTGAGTTGCCTCACTGGCAACTCAGCAGCGAGCAGCCGTTGAGCCTGATCCCCTATCAGCGTTCCGCGGTGTTCCAGCATCTGTATGCCGACGAACAGCGGGCCGAACTGTTTCTGCAGTACCTGATCGGGCAAACCGCCTTGCTCTCCGATGCCGTTGCCCGCCTCAAGCAGCCCGAGTTGCGCAACAGCAACGGCTTTCAACGCGTGGCCAAGGGCGAAGTGCTGATTCGCCAAGGCGATGACGCCGATCATGTGTTCGTCATCATCGAAGGGCACGCCGAAGCCTTTGTCGACGGACACAAGGTCGGGGATGTGCCCAAGGACGAGATCTTTGGTGCGATGGCCATTTTTACCGGGGAGAAACGCAACGCCAGCGTGATTGCCAGCGAGCCATCCACCCTGATGCTGATCCCCAAGAGCCAGTTTCTCAGCCTGACCCAGAGCAATCCACGTATAGCCCATAGCCTGATCGAAAGCATGGCACGGCGAATCGACCTGTTGAACAAGGAAGTCAGCCGCCTGCACAGCCTGAGCGCCAACCTTTGAAGCCCCGTTTTACAAGCAATCCAAACGAGCGTTTGGCGGAATTCGCAGAAACAGGAAAAACTTTGTTGACTTGGAAATGAGAATCGTTATGATTATCACAACTGGTCGCGAGATCAGTCGATAACCTGGAAGACCAGTGGTTCGGACTCTCAGATTATCTCCTCATCAGGCTAATCACGGTTATTTGACCCGGCTCTTGCCGGGTCTTTTTTTGCCTGAAAAAAGCCTACTGGCGCATCTGGGCGCAGTAGTCCTTCTCCGGCAACCGCACGCTGTACCACACGTAATCTGCGCTTTGCGGCGATACGTGCATGCCCTTCTGCGCCAGCATCAGCACCACGGTGCCGTTCGATGCGTCGAGGTCCCGCAGGTGAACCGGCGCCCCGACATCCTTGCGTGCATGAAAGGCCCCGGCAAACAGCAGCGCCGGCGTCGGTGCCGCCAGCAAGCGCTCGGCCATGCGTCGGTCGCGCTGCTGCTGAACCGCCAGCATCGCCGGCATCTGGCTTTCGGGCAGCAGGCCACAGTGGGAATCACGAACTTGCTGCAGCAACTCATTGCGCACCAAGGTGGCATTCGAGTGCTCGCCACTCAAGGCTGGTGCCTGGCGATAGATGTCGCGAACTTCGGAGCTATCCAGATTGGCGGCCAGCAACGGATAAGGCTGGAGCAACGCATAGCGCACGACTGGTCCGTACAGCGCCCAGTCCCACCCCGGCGACCAGGCCAATGCACCTGGCAGATCATCGGGCAAGCCCTGCGCCGCCTTATGCTGGCGGAGCGAGTCGACCCGCGGCTGCTGGTCCGGCGTGAGCATCTCCAACAGCAGGCTGCCTTGCGTGCGCTGGGTCGTCATCGCCTGCAACAACCACAGCTGCAAGGCGTGATGCTCGGGGTGGTCATGCTGCTCGCCGACAATCACCCGCGGCGCCCGTGCCAGACGAATGACCAGTTCCTCTGGAGTCAGGAGCTTTCCACTGCGCAAGTCCTGAATCGCCCCGCTTTCAGCCTGGACCGGAAGTTCAGGCATGACCGGCACGCCCTCGCAGGCGCCCAGCAGCAACACGCTCAGGATCAATAACACACGCATGTGGCGTCTCCGCGAATCGCCTCAGCGGGCGATAATCAAAGGGTGGCCGCGCTCGGGGTGAGCCTGCACCAACACCTCCAGTCCGAACACCGCCTTGAGCGGTTCGGGCCGCAGCACCTGCGCCGGGCTGTCCAGCGAGTGGGGCCGCCCGCCTTCGAGCAGCAACAGGCGATCACAATATCGCGCGGCGAGGTTCAGATCATGCAGGATCACCAGGACCGCGACCCCATGATCGGCAAATTCGCGGATGGCCTGCAACGTGACATGTTGATGCAAAGGGTCGAGGGCCGAAGTCGGCTCATCGAGCAACAGGGTCTGGCCGACCGCGCCCGGCCATAGCTGCGCCAACACCCGAGCCAGGTGCACGCGCTGACGTTCGCCGCCCGACAAGGCCACATAGCTGCGACCGTGCAGGTGCCCGGCATCTGCCGCTTGAAGGGCCTGCAGGACGATCTCGTCATCCCGCGCCCGGCCGCTTCGATAAGGCAGGCGCCCCAGGCCGACAACCTCTTCGACCCGGAAGGCGAACTCGAGCGTCGAACTTTGCGGCAACACCGCCAGCCTTTGCGCCTTTTGCCCGCCGTCCCACCTGGAGAGCTCACGCTGATCCAGCCAGACCTGACCCTGATCGGGTTTCAGCTCGCCGCACAAGGCCGCCAGCAAGGTGCTTTTGCCCGCGCCATTGGGCCCCAGCACTCCCAACACTTCACCGGGCTTGAGCTCGAGGTCGATCCCTTCCAGCACGGTTTTCCTGCCACGGCGCACCGCCAGATTTTCCGCTCGCAGCATCAGGCGCGCCCTCGCAATAACAAAAACAGAAAGAATGGCGCACCGATAAAGGCAGTCACGATGCCAATGGGCAGCTCCGCAGGCGCCAGCGCCAGGCGTGCCACCAGATCCGCCAGCAACAGCAGGCTGGCCCCGGCCAGTATCGACGCCGGCAACAAGGTCCGGTGGTCAGGCCCCGACAGCAGTCGCACCAGATGGGGCACCACCAGCCCGACAAAGCCGATCAACCCGGCAGCGGCGACAGCCGCGCCGACCCCCAGCGCGGTACAGAACACCAGCTCACGCTTCAGCCGTTCGACATCGATCCCCAGGTGGCCGGCTTCAGATTCACCCAGCAGCAAGGCATTCAAGGCCCTGGCCCGGCGTGGCAGCCACAATGCCACGGCCGCGCTGATCAACAGCAGCGGCCACAACCTCGAATAACTGGCGCCGTTGAGACTGCCCAGGTTCCAGAACGTCAGGGTGCGCAGGGTCGCGTCGTCGGCCAGGTAGGTGAACAGGCCCACCGCCGAGCTAGCCAGCGCCGTCAACGCGATCCCGGCCAGCAGCATGGTCGCCACATGGGTCTGGCCGTTGCGCCGTCCCAAGCGGTAGACCAGCCACGCCACCACCAACCCACCGAGGAAGGCACAGAACGACAGCAGGTAAGGACCAATCGCTTCCGGCACGCCCCCCAGCAACGAGCCACCGACGATGGCAAAGGCCGCGCCCAGCGCCGCGCCACTCGAAACGCCTACCAGCCCCGGGTCGGCCAGGGGATTGCGAAACAGCCCCTGCATCGCCACGCCGGACAGGGCCAGGACGCCCCCTACGGCCAGCCCCAGCAAGGTGCGTGGCAGGCGAATCTGCCCGAGGATCAGTTCAGCCTGCTCCAGCCCCTGCCCCGCAATGGGTAGGCCCAGCAAACGCAGGGCGGCACGCAGGGTGTCGAGCAACGGCAGGCTGACCGGCCCGAGCGCCAGGGACAGCCAGATCGCCAACAGACACAGCAGGCTCAGGCCAATGAACAACGTGCGGGGTTTAAGCAAAGGGGTCATTGGGCGGTGCTGGCCTGGCCCGACTCGGCTGGATAGAAACCAGCCGACAGCCTTTTCAGGCTCTGTGGCAAGCGCGGCCCCAGGCCTCCCACCAGCAAGGTCGGATCAATCTCGAAGACCCGGCCGGCCTTGGCCGCGCCGCTGGAGGCGAGAATCGGGTTCTCCTTGAACAGCGCGGCGCGGGCCGCCTCACCACTCAGGCTGCGATCGGCAAACACCAGCACCTCAGGGTTGAGTTCGGCCAACGACTCATTGGAAAAGGGCTTGTAACCCGTGTGGGTCGCAAGGTTGCGTCCGCCCGCCTGCTGCAGCAGCCAGTCGGCGGCCGTGTCCTTACCGGCAATCAGAGGTTTGCCACCCGCATGCCCGAGCAACAGCAGCACACCTGGCGCGGCCTGTTTCTTCTGGGCCTGGCCGACCCAGGCCCGCTGCTGCTCCAGCTGCTGCTGGTATTGCTCGAACAGCTGCGTCGCCTTGTCTTCGCTACCCAGCAACTTGCCCAGATGCTGCAGGTTGCCCCGCAGGGTCGGCAGGTCGGCCTGGGCCGAGAACAGCTCGACCTGCACCCCGGCGCTGCGCACCTGCGAGAGTACTGGCGGCGGCCCCATCTCTTCGGTACCCACCAGAATCTGCGGGCGCAGGCTGAGAATGCCTTCCGCCGACAACTGACGCTGATAACCGATACTCGGCAGGCTCTTCAGGGATTCGGGATGCTGGCTGGTGGTGTCCACGCCCACCAGCTTCGATTCGGCGCCCAGCGCGCTCACCCATTCGGACAAGGCGCCGCCGGCGCTCACCCAGCGTTGTGGTAGCTCGGCCGCCGCAGCGGCATGGCTGGCCAGAAGTCCGACACAGAGCGCGATTGCGCGGGCACTCGAACGCATAAAGGTATTTCCTTCAGAGAGTGGGCCCACGGAAGCCGCCGTACATGTGACATGCCCTGCAACCCAGGCATCGAAATGAGCAAGCGCCCCACAGGCGAAGCGGCCATTTGATAATTGTTTGCATTTGACCGTCAAGCACAGACATGTTTCACCAAGCGCCCACAGGAAAACTGTGACAGCCTGAGCCCAGAGCCGTCGGTTACCGAGGATAGACATGAAGTTTCTTTGCCCCCCCGGCGATCTGCCGGAGGCTTCCAGCCGAGGTTTCAACCTTGAAGGCCAACCGCTTTTTGCAGTGCGCCGCGATCGACAGGTATACGTCTACACCAATCGCTGCCCCCATCGCGGGGTCGCTCTGGAGTGGCAACCCGACCAGTTCCTCGATCCCAGCGCCAGCTTGATTCAGTGCGCCACCCACGGTGCACTGTTTCTGATCGAAAACGGTGAATGCGTGGCCGGCCCCTGTGCCGGGCAATCCCTGACGGCCATCCCCTGCCGGGAAGACAGCCAGGGCATCTGGGTTCAGCTTTAGCCGTTGAGCAATACGTCCAGACGACGGTCGATGCACACTTCCTCGGCGGTCAAGCGCACCCCGTAGGCCAGTACCTCGACCCCGGACGCCACCGCCTCGCGCAGCGCCGCGGCATAACCGGGGTCGATCTCTTCGGCCGGTCGCACCGCTTCGACACCCGACAGGTTGACGCAATACAACTGCACCGCCCGAATACCATCACGCGCCAGACAGGCCAACTCCCGCAAATGCTTGGCGCCACGCTGGGTCACCGCATCCGGGAAGGCCGCGACCGCGGAGTCGTCAAAGCCCAGGGTGACACTTTTGACCTCGACGAAAGCCGGGCCGTCCAGATAGTCCAGGCGGAAGTCGATACGACTGTTTTCCTGGCCATAGGGCACTTCCCGCTTGAGGGCGGTAAAACCGTTCAACTCAGCGATCACCCCAGCGTGCAAGGCTTCTTCCACCAGCGTGTTGGCCCGCGCCGTATTGACGCAAGCCAGCCGCCCCTGGGGCGTTTCGCTGATTTCCCAGGTCCCGGGCAATTTGCGCTTGGGGTCATTGGAACGGCTGAACCAGACCTGCCCGCCCTCGACCATGCAATTGAACATGGAACCGGTGTTGGGACAGTGAATGGTCAGTAACTCGCCGCCAATGGTCTCGATATCAGCGAGAAAACGCTTGTAACGACGGACCAGGCGACCTTCTTCGAGTGGGGGATGAAAACGCATCAGCCTTGCCAGCTCCGCAGGCCACGGGCAATCCGCTCCACCGCTTCCTGCAGGCGCGGCAGGCTCTGGGTGTAGGCGAACCGGACATGGTGCCCGGCCTGATGGCGACCGAAATCCAGCCCCGGGGTAAAGGCAATGTGCTCGGTCTCGAGGAAATGCCGGCAGAAGGCAAAGGCATCGCCGCCGAAGGCGCTGATATCGGCATACAGGTAGAACGCCCCTTCCGGCTCTACCGCAATGCCAAAACCCAACTCGCGCAGGGCTGGCAGGAGGAAGTCGCGGCGTCGCTGAAACTCGTTGCGACGCTCTTCGAAAATACTGATGGTGTCTGGCTCGAAGCAGGCCAGCGCAGCGTACTGGGCCATGCTCGGGGCGCTGATGTAGAGGTTCTGCGCCAGCTTCTCCAACTCGCCGACCGCCGCCTGCGGCGCCACCAGCCAGCCCAGGCGCCAGCCGGTCATACCGAAATATTTGGAAAAGCTATTAAGGACAAAGGCGCTGTCATCGACTTCCAGCACACTGGCGGCATCGCAGCCGTAGGTCAGGCCGTGGTAGATCTCGTCCACCACCAGATGACCGTTACACGCCTTTACCGCGGCCGACAGCCCCGCCAGTTCGTCGCGGGAAAGCAAGGTCCCGGTGGGGTTGGCCGGCGATGCCACCAGGGCGCCGACACTGTCCTGATCCCAATAGCGCTCCACCAGATCCGGTGTCAGCTGATAACGCACGTCCGGGCCGACCGGCACCAGTTGCGCCGCGCCTTCCACCAGGCGCAGGAAGTGCCGGTTGCAGGGGTAGCCTGGGTCCGCCAGCAGCCAGTGCTTGCCGGGGTCGACCAGCAAGCTGCTGGTCAGCAGCAGCGCACCGGAACCACCGGGAGTGATCATGATGCGCTCGGGGTCGATGTCCAGCCCGTAACGCTGCCGATAGAAACCAGAGATGGCCGTGCGCAGCTCGGGAATCCCGCGGGCGGCGGTGTAGCGGGTCCTGCCCGCTTCCAGCGCGGCCTGCCCGGCCTTGATGATCGGCTCAGCCGTGGTGAAGTCCGGTTCACCGATTTCCAGGTGAATCACATCGTGCCCGGCCGCTTGCAGCTCATTGGCACGGGCCAGCAGGGCCATCACGTGGAAAGGTTCGATAGCGCGGCTGCGCGCACTGTAGGGCTGAGCCATTAGCCTTCCTTCATTGAAGTGAGCAAAAAAACGATTCTACCCAACCCCGGGGACAAGGGAGAGCCCAAAGCCTTTGAGCCCCGCCATCCAACCCATTAAAGAACACCGACAACAGGCCCAGGCTTGGCTAAAATCATTAATTGACCAGGCCCCCGAACAGACCAGGCCAGGCGGCATCGACCTTTGCAAGCGCCGCAGGACGCGGGCTCGACAACCGGGAGTAGCGCCGTCCGATTTGATCTGGTAAGTTCGCCCGCTTGCAGTCGCAGGGCCGGCATGTGTCGGTGATGGAGCAATCCTGCGCAATGGATTACATGAGTAGAGGCGGTCCATTTCATGCCCACCCAAGCAAAGCAACAGAATCAATCGATCAGCGGCTTCGAGCCTTATGTTGAAACCGCAGGCGAAGAGTACATGGGCAAGCCCATGCGCGAGCACTTCACCAAGATCCTGAACAAGTGGAAACAGGACTTGATGCAGGAAGTCGATCGCACTGTTGATCACATGAAAGACGAAGCAGCCAACTTCCCCGATCCGGCCGACCGTGCCAGCCAGGAAGAAGAATTCAGCCTGGAACTGCGCGCCCGCGACCGTGAGCGCAAGCTGATCAAGAAGATCGACAAGACGCTGCAACTGATCGAAGACGAAGAATACGGCTGGTGCGAATCCTGCGGCGTCGAGATCGGTATTCGCCGCCTGGAGGCCCGCCCTACCGCCGACATGTGTGTCGACTGCAAGACCCTGGCGGAAATCAAGGAAAAACAAGTCGGCAAATAATCGCTGGCTTGAATGAAAAACGGAGCGTGCGAACGCTCCGTTTTTGTTTCTGCCGCCTCCCCCCTGTAGGAACGAGCTTGCTCGCGATGGCGATCCGCCAGACGCCATCGTCACCTTGGGACCGAACGAAGTAACATCCTCTCCATGACTGCCTCTCACGCCTCTTCCTACATCGGGCGCTTTGCCCCAACCCCCAGCGGGCACCTGCATTTCGGCTCGCTGGTCGCCGCCCTGGCCTCCTACCTCGATGCCCGCGCCGTTGGTGGCCGCTGGTTGTTGCGCATGGAAGACCTCGATCCCCCCCGGGAAGAGCCCGGTGCCCAGGCGGCCATTCTCAAGGCCCTGGAAAGCTACGGCTTCGAGTGGGACGGCGAAATGGTCCGCCAGAGCGAGCGGCACGCGGCCTACGCCGAAGTCCTCAACCGTCTGTTCAACCAGGGCCTGGCTTATGCCTGCACCTGTTCGCGCAAGCAACTGGAGCCCTACCACGGCATTTATCCGGGGCTGTGCCGCAATGCCGGACATGGCCAGGAAGATGCCGCCATCCGCTTGCGCGTGCCGGAGCTGGAATATCGTTTCACCGATCGGGTCCAGGGCGAATTCCGCCAGCACCTGGGGCGGGATGTGGGCGACTTCGTGATCCGCCGCCGCGACGGCCTCTACGCCTATCAACTGGCAGTGGTGCTCGACGACGCCTGGCAAGGGGTGACCGATATCGTCCGCGGCGCCGACCTGCTGGACTCCACCCCGCGCCAGCTGTACCTGCAGGAGCTGCTCGGCCTGCCACAGCCGCGCTACCTGCATGTGCCGCTGATCACCCAGCCGGATGGGCATAAACTGGGCAAGTCCTACCGCTCCCCGCCGCTGGCCGCGGACCAGGCCACACCACTGCTGTTGCGTGCCCTGCGCGCCCTGGGGCAGAAAACCGACAGCGAAATGGTCCATGCCAGCCCTCGGGAAGTGCTGAGCTGGGGCATCGAACACTGGGATGCTTTACTGATCCCACGCACACTGAGCGTGCCCGAAGCGCAAATCCGCTGACGCCCCTTGCAGGTTGGCGCCCATCCGTTACCATCGCCGCACGTTTTCGGGCACGCACACAATAAAGAGAGGCCGAGATGTACATCTATCGCTTGGTCCTGCTGCTGGTAGTGGGGATCTATCTGTTCTCCCCCGCCATCATGGATTGGTGGATCGATGCTACGGGCGCCTGGTATCGCCCGTATCTGCTCTGGCTGATCCTGATCGTCGTGACCTTCATCCTGCAGAGCCAAAAAGATGCCGATGAGCTTTAGCCTGACCCAGATGATCCTGATCAGCGCCGCGTACCTGCTGGTGCTGTTCGGGGTGGCCTGGATCAGCGAACGCGGCATGATCCCGCGCTCGATCATCCGCCACCCGCTGACCTACACCCTGTCCCTCGGGGTCTACGCCAGCGCCTGGGCCTTTTATGGCACGGTCGGCCTGGCCTATCAGTACGGCTACGGTTTTCTTTCCAGTTATCTCGGGGTTTCCGGTGCCTTCCTGCTGGCGCCGGTGCTGCTTTACCCGATCCTGAAAATCACCCGCACCTACCAACTGTCGTCGCTGGCCGACCTGTTCGCCTTCCGTTTTCGCAGCACCTGGGCCGGCGCGCTGACCACGGTGATCATGCTGGTCGGGGTATTGCCGCTGCTGGCCTTGCAGATCCAGGCGGTCGCGGACTCCATCGGTATCCTCACCCGCGAGCCGGTGCAGCACCGGGTGGCCCTGAGCTTCTGCGCGCTGATCACCCTGTTCACCATCTTCTTCGGCTCCCGGCACATCGCCACCCGGGAAAAGCACGAAGGCCTGGTGTTCGCCATCGCCTTCGAGTCGGTGATCAAGCTGATCGCCATCGGCGGCGTCGGCCTCTATGCCCTGTACGGTGTGTTCGATGGGCCGCAACAGCTGGAACTCTGGCTGCTGCAGAACCAGACCGCCCTCGCCGCCCTGCACACGCCACTGCAGGAAGGACCGTGGCGCACCCTGCTGCTGGTGTTCTTCGCCTCGGCGATCGTGATGCCGCACATGTACCACATGACTTTCACCGAGAACCTCAACCCGCGCTCGCTGGTCAGCGCCAGCTGGGGCCTGCCGCTGTTCCTGTTGCTGATGAGCCTGGCGGTACCGCTGATCCTCTGGGCCGGCTTGAAACTGGGCGCCACCACCAACCCCGAATACTTCACCCTCGGCATCGGCATCGCCGCCAACAAACCGGCATTGGCCTTGATGGCCTATATCGGTGGGCTTTCCGCCGCCAGCGGCCTGATCATTGTCACCACCCTGGCGCTGTCGGGGATGGCCCTCAACCATCTGGTGCTGCCGCTGTATCAGCCACCGGCCGAAGGCAACATCTACCGCTGGCTGAAATGGACCCGCCGCGCTCTGATCGTGGCCATCATCATGGCCGGCTATGCCTTCTACCTGCTGCTGGGGGCCGAACAGGACCTGGCCAACCTCGGCATCGTGGCCTTTGTCGCGACCCTGCAGTTCCTCCCCGGCGTACTCTCGGTGCTGTACTGGCCGACCGCCAACCGGCGCGGCTTCATCGCCGGGCTGATGGCCGGGACGCTGGTGTGGCTGGTGACCATGTTGCTGCCGTTGATCGGCAACTTGCAGGGCTTCTATATACCGCTACTGAACATGATCTATGTGCTGGACGACACCAGCTGGCACATGGCAGCCATCGCCTCGCTGGCCGCCAATGTCCTGATGTTCACCCTGATTTCGCTGTTCACCAACGCCAGCTCCGAAGAAGCCAGCGCCGCCGAAGCCTGCGCGGTGGACAACGTGCGCCGGCCGCAACGTCGCGAACTGCATGCCGCTTCGCCCCAGGAGTTCGCCACCCAGCTGGCCAAGCCCCTGGGTGCCAAGGCCGCGCAGAAGGAAGTCGAGCAGGCGCTGCGCGACCTCTACCTGCCCTTCGACGAGCGCCGCCCCTATGCCCTGCGCCGCTTGCGCGACCGTATCGAGGCCAACCTGTCCGGCCTGATGGGCCCCAGCGTGGCCCAGGACATGGTGGAAACCTTCCTCCCCTACAAGGCCGGCGGCGAAAACTATGTGACCGAAGACATTCACTTCATCGAAAGCCGGCTCGAGGACTACCACTCGCGCCTGACCGGCCTGGCCGCCGAGCTCGATGCCTTGCGCCGCTACCACCGCCAGACCTTGCAGGAACTTCCGATGGGTGTCTGCTCCCTGGCCAAGGACCAGGAAATCCTCATGTGGAACAAGGCCATGGAAGAGCTCACCAGCATTCCGGCGCAGCATGTGGTCGGTTCGCGCCTGAGCACCATCGCCGATCCTTGGAGAGAGCTGTTGCAAGGCTTCATCAACATCCCCGATGAACATCTGCATAAACAGCACCTGGCCCTCGACGGCCAGACCCGCTGGCTGAACCTGCACAAGGCCGCCATCGACGAACCCCTGGCCCCGGGCAACAGCGGCCTGGTGCTGCTGGTAGAAGACCTGACCGAAACCCAGATGCTCGAAGACAAGCTGGTGCATTCCGAGCGGCTGGCCAGCATCGGCCGCCTGGCCGCCGGCGTGGCCCACGAAATCGGCAACCCGATCACCGGTATCGCCTGCCTGGCGCAGAACCTGCGCGAAGAGCGCGAAGAAGACGGCGAACTCACCGAAATCAGCGGCCAGATCCTCGAGCAGACCAAGCGCGTATCGCGCATCGTCCAGTCGCTGATGAGCTTCGCCCACGCCGGCAGCCACCAGCACAACGACGAAGCCGTGTGCCTGGCCGAGGTGGCGCAGGACGCCATTGGTCTGCTGGCGCTGAACCGGCGCAACTTCGAAGTGCAATTTTTCAACCTGTGCGATCCGGACCACTGGGTCGACGGCGACCCGCAACGGCTCGCCCAGGTACTGATCAACCTGCTATCCAATGCCCGCGACGCCTCACCGGCGGGCAGCGCGGTACGGGTCAAGAGCGAGGCCGGCGAACACACGATCGACCTGATCGTCGAAGACGAAGGCAGCGGCATCCCCTCGAGCATCATGGATCGACTGTTCGAACCCTTCTTCACCACCAAGGATCCTGGCGAGGGCACCGGACTGGGCCTTGCACTGGTCTATTCCATCGTTGAAGAGCATTATGGACAAATCACCATCGACAGCCCGGCTGACACCGAAAGCCAACGCGGCACCCGTATCCGGGTGACTTTACCGCGTCATGTCGAAGCGACGTCCGCTGTGAACTGAGACCGTCGAGAGAATCGAATCAATGCCGCACATTTTGATCGTCGAAGACGAAACAATTATCCGCTCCGCCTTGCGCCGCCTGCTGGAACGCAACCAGTACCAGGTCAGCGAAGCCGGTTCCGTGCAGGAAGCACAAGAGCGTTTCAGCATTCCCACGTTCGACCTGATCGTCAGCGACCTGCGCCTGCCGGGCGCCCCCGGCACCGAACTGATCAAGCTCGGCCAGGGCACCCCGGTGCTGATCATGACCAGCTACGCCAGCCTGCGCTCGGCGGTCGACTCGATGAAGATGGGCGCGGTGGACTACATCGCCAAGCCTTTCGACCACGACGAAATGCTCCAGGCCGTGGCGCGCATCCTGCGCGACCGCCAGACCGCGCAAAGCAGCCCCAACGAGCGGCCGGCCGCCAAGCCGGGCAACGGTGCGGACAAAGCCAGCGCCAGCAACGGCGAAATCGGCATCATCGGTTCCTGCCCACCAATGCAGGATCTGTACAGCAAGATCCGCAAGGTCGCCCCGACAGACTCCAATGTACTGATCCAGGGTGAGTCCGGGACCGGCAAGGAACTGGTAGCCCGCGCCCTGCACAACCTGTCCAAGCGTGCCAAGGCGCCAATGATCTCGGTGAACTGCGCGGCCATTCCGGAAACCCTGATCGAGTCCGAGCTGTTCGGTCACGAAAAAGGCGCCTTCACCGGTGCCAGCGCCGGGCGCGCCGGCTTGGTAGAAGCGGCGGACGGCGGCACCCTGTTCCTCGACGAAATCGGCGAACTGCCACTCGAAGCCCAGGCCCGCCTGTTGCGTGTGCTGCAGGAAGGCGAGATTCGCCGGGTCGGTTCGGTGCAATCGCAGAAGGTCGATGTGCGCCTGATCGCCGCGACCCACCGCGACCTCAAGAGCCTGGCCAAAATCGGCCAGTTCCGTGAAGACCTGTATTACCGCCTGCACGTGATTGCCCTGAAACTGCCAGCCCTGCGCGAGCGCGGCGCCGACGTCAACGAAATCGCCAATGCCTTCCTCGCCCGTCAAAGCGCGCGCGTGGGCCGCACTGACCTGAAGTTCGCTCCGGACGCCGAGCAAGCCATTCGTCACTACTCGTGGCCAGGTAACGTTCGCGAACTGGAAAACGCCGTCGAGCGCTCGGTCATCCTGTGCGAAAGCCCGGAAATCTCCGCCGAGCTGCTGGGTATCGATATCGAACTGAGCGATCTGGAAGACGACGAATTCATCGGCCTGGCGCCCCAGGCCGCCAACGCCAACAACAGCAGTCACGAGCCGACCGAAGACCTGTCGCTGGAAGACTACTTCCAGCATTTCGTCCTCGAGCACCAGGACCATATGACCGAAACCGAACTGGCGCGCAAACTGGGCGTCAGCCGCAAATGCCTGTGGGAACGCCGCCAGCGCCTGGGCATCCCACGGCGCAAGACCGGGGTCGCCAGCGAAAGCTGAAATCCGACGGTAACGGGTTGCGGGTAACACGCGACCTTGTGAAAAAACTGTTACCTCAGTCATTTCACGTAACAAAAGCCGGGGCTTAAGGTAACGAAGCCCCGGCTTTTTTTCGCCTGCGAAAACCTCAACACCACGCCTAACCCCTTGCTTTGCTGGGCTTCGCAAAAGTTGGCACGGCACCTGCTATATGTTTGGTACAAAAACAATAACAAGCAATGCATAAGACAATAAAAATAAGACGAATCGACTCACGCACAATAAAAACAACACGGCGGAGGCGCAGCTAACTGATTCTTTTGGAGAGGCGTTGTCATTGGGGCTTGCCCCACAACCAGGCCGAGAACAACAAAAACTGCCCTAAGGCAGAGCCTGAACTGGTTGGATCATCGATCATTGCAACACAGCGACCAAAGCAATCCGTTTGCTCTTGGCTCCCGATTGGGAGGGTCATCCTGGGTTAACCAGGTGACAAGGGCGTTAAACAAAAACAAAAAGCCCGAAACCAATAATAAAAATAGAGCACGCAAACACTTCTGGGGGAGCTTCGGCTCCCCTTGTGGTTTCCGCGATTGCGACTTTACTGACGCAAAGCCCCGCCAACCCGCATTCCAAAGCCCCGCGCACGACTCGCCGCAGCTTCCTACACCATCCCCCGACTAAATGCTAGAATCCCCGCCCATCATGCGGTCATTCTTCGTTATGGCCGAACATTCCTTCAAACAGTGCATCCCATGCTGAAGAAGTTGTTCCAGTCATTCCGTTCTCCCTTGCGTCGTACGCAACACAAACGCAGCACGCCTGAAGTGCTCAACAGCAGCCAACACTCGCTGCAACGCGCCCAGTTCAGCCGTTATGCGGTGAACATCGTCGAACGCCTGCAGAACGCCGGCTACCAGGCCTACCTGGTCGGCGGTTGCGTGCGCGACATGTTGCTCAATATCACCCCCAAGGATTTCGACGTTGCCACCAGCGCCACGCCGGAACAGGTGCGGGCCGAATTCCGCAATGCACGGATCATCGGCCGTCGGTTCAAGCTGGTGCATATCCACTTCGGTCGCGAAATCATCGAGGTCGCGACCTTCCGCGCCAATCACCCGCAAAACGATGAAGAGGAAGACAGCAACCAATCCTCGCGCAACGAAAGCGGGCGCATCCTGCGCGACAACGTGTACGGCACCCTCGAAGAGGACGCCCAGCGCCGCGACTTCACCATCAACGCCCTGTATTACGATCCGGTCAGCGAACGCATCCTCGATTACGCCAACGGCGTGCACGACATTCGCAATCACCTGGTCCGCCTGATCGGCGATCCACGCCAGCGCTACCAGGAAGACCCGGTACGCATGCTGCGGGCCGTGCGCTTCGCCGCCAAGCTGGATTTCGGCATCGAGAAACACACTGCCACACCGATCCGCGACCTGGCCCCCATGCTGCGGGAAATCCCTTCGGCGCGTCTGTTCGAGGAAGTGCTCAAGCTGTTCCTGTCCGGCCATGCCGCCGACACCTTCGAGATGCTGGTCGACCTGCAACTGTTCGATCCGCTGTTCCCGGCCAGCGCCGAGGCACTGGAGTACAACCCGACCTACACCCATACGCTGATCAGCGAAGCCCTGGTCAATACCGACCTACGCATCAAGCAGAACAAGCCGGTAACCCCAGCCTTCCTGTTCGCCGCGCTGCTGTGGCCTGCCTTGCCGGCTCGCGTGCTGCGCCTTCAGGAACGCGGCATGCCGCCGATTCCGGCGATGCAGGAAGCCGCTCACGAATTGATCAGCGAACAGTGCCAGCGCATCGCCATTCCAAAACGCTTCACTATGCCGATCCGCGAAATCTGGGACATGCAGGAACGTCTGCCACGCCGCAGCGGCAAGCGCGCCGATCAACTGCTGGACAACCCGCGGTTCCGCGCCGGCTATGACTTCCTGCTGCTGCGTGAAAGCGCCGGCGAACAGACCGATGGCCTGGGCGAATGGTGGACCGACTATCAGGACGCCAACGAAGCCGGTCGCCGCGACATGATTCGCGATCTGAGTGGCAAGGACGAAGCCGGCACAGGTCCGCGCAAGCGTCGTCGCAGCAGTGGCGCCAAACGCAAACGCGCCACCGCCGGCGTACCGAGCGCTTCCGGCGAATAACCCGATGGAACGCATCTACATCGGCATGGGCAGCAACCTGGCTGCCCCGGCAGAGCAATTGCGCAGCGCGATCGACGCCCTGGCGCAGTTGCCACACAGCCAACTGGCGGGGGTCTCGGCCTTCTACCAAAGCGACTCCCTGCTGCCCGGCCAACCGCGTTACACCAACGCCGTGGCCGCCCTGGACAGCAGCCTCGCGCCCCTCGAACTGCTGGACGCGCTGCAAGCCATCGAAAACGGCCAGGGCCGCGAGCGTCTCGAACGCTGGGGACCGCGTACCCTGGACCTGGACATCCTGCTGTTCGGCGATCGCCTGATCGATGAGCCGCGGCTCAAGGTCCCGCATTACCATATGCAGGCCCGGGCCTTCGTCCTCTATCCCCTGGCCGAACTGGCCCCCGTCGACCTGCAACTGGCCGACGGCCGCCACCTGCGCGATCTGCTCGCCGCCTGCCCATTTGTCGGCCTGGAACGCCTGGCCTGACTGCTGAAACGCATCAGTTACGGCGGTAACACTCACGCCGTAACAATGCGGTAACACATGCAATTGACTTCCCGAGTTCTCCTCACGACTATAGGCGTCCCGTTGCCGCCAACACGGCGTTACAGGGCGCATTCCAAGCTGTGTGAAAGCGTAGCGAGCGAAGGTAAGACCAGGCAAAAACAGGCGAGGGCGCGGAGTTTACGTGCTGTAAATGAGCAGCCCGAGCCTGTTTTTAACGCAGGATTACTGAGCGCAGTAGCTTTCACATAGCTTGGGCCAGGCCTTATAAGCACGACAACAGACCGTGCGCCTGCATAAACGAAGAATCACGCGCGTTACTCGCAGCAGTTTCCAGAGCGCCTGAATGAGGACCTTTTTTCATGCCAGACATCACCCTGACCACCCTGCAAGGCCTCAAGCAGAAAGGTGAAAAAATCACCATGCTGACCTGCTATGACGCGACCTTCGCCCACACCTGTTGCCAGGCTGGCGTTGAAGTACTGCTGGTGGGCGACTCCCTCGGCATGGTCTTGCAAGGGCACGACAGCACACTGCCGGTCACTACCGCCGAGATGGCCTACCACGTCGCCGCAGTCAAACGCGGTAACAGTGGCGCCCTGATCCTCGCCGACCTGCCGTTCATGGCCTACGCCACCACCGAACAGGCCCTGAACAACAGCGCCCAGTTGATGCAGGCCGGTGCGCACATGATCAAGGTCGAAGGCGCGCTGTGGCTGGCGGAGTCCATCCGCCTGCTGGCCGAACGCGGTATCCCGGTCTGCGCCCACATGGGCCTGACCCCGCAATCGGTGAACATCCTCGGCGGCTACAAGGTCCAGGGCCGTAACGAAAACCAGGCCCGGCAGATGCGTGCCGACGCCATCGCCCTGGAAGCAGCCGGCGCAGCGATGCTGCTGCTCGAATGCGTGCCGAGCGAACTGGCGGCGGAAATCACCCAGGCGGTGAAGATTCCGGTGATCGGCATCGGTGCCGGCAGCGGTACCGACGGTCAGGTGCTGGTTCTGCACGACATGCTGGGCCTGTCCCTGAGCGGTCGCGCGCCGAAGTTCGTGAAGAACTTCATGGCCGGCCAGGAAAGCATCCAGGCCGCCCTGAGCGCCTACGTCAATGAAGTCAAGGCCGTGACCTTCCCAGGCGCCGAACACGGGTTTTCTGCATGAATACTGTCAAAACCGTACGTGAACTGCGTGCCGCCGTGGCCCGTGCCCGCAGCGAGGGCAAGCGCATCGGCTTCGTACCGACCATGGGTAACCTGCACAGTGGTCATGCGGCCCTGGTGACCAAGGCGGCCCAGCGGGTGGATTTCGTGGTGGCGAGCATTTTCGTCAACCCGCTGCAGTTCGGCGCCGGCGAAGACCTCGACAAGTACCCGCGGACCCTGGCCGCCGACCAGGAAAAGCTCCTGCAAGCCGGTTGCCATCTGCTGTTCGCCCCGACCGTCGAAGAGATGTACCCCGACGGCATGGACGGCCAGACCCGGGTCAGCGTGCCGCAACTCTCCGAAGGCCTGTGCGGCGCCAGCCGTCCCGGGCATTTCGAAGGAGTGGCCACGGTGGTCAGCAAGCTGTTCAACATGGTGCAGCCGGACCTCGCAGTCTTCGGCCAGAAGGACTTCCAGCAACTGGCGGTGATCCGCGCCCTGGTGCATGACCTGAACATGCCGATCCAGATCATCGGCGAGCCCACCGTACGTGCCGCCGACGGCCTCGCGCTGTCGTCGCGCAACGGCTACCTGAGCGAGGAACAACGTGCCATCGCCCCCGCGATCTATCGTGGCCTGACTCAGATCGCCGAGGCCATCAGCCAGGGCGAGCGGGACTATCCAAAGCTGCTGGACGAGCAAAGACGAGTGCTCGAAGCCGCAGGTTTGCGCCCCGATTACCTGGAAATCCGTCATGCCCGGACCCTGCGCCCGGCCACCGCGCAAGACCGCGACCTGGTGATCCTGGCGGCGGCCTATCTGGGTGCTACCCGCCTGATCGACAACCTGCATCTGGACCTCGACGCCTAGGTTCCAAGGGCCGATTGCCCGAAGCCCGACCTTCGGGCAAACTGCCGCCGCCCGGGGCCTGCAGCGATGCTGCAGGCCCTGTTCGAGGATCCGACCGAGAGAACCACTCATGCACGCCATCATGCTCAAGGCCAAGCTGCATCGCGCCGAAGTCACCCACGCTGTGCTCGACTACGAAGGCTCCTGCGCCATCGACGGCGAATGGCTGGACTTGTCCGGTATCCGTGAGTACGAACAGATCCAGATCTACAACGTCGACAATGGCGAACGCTTCACCACCTACGCCATTCGTGGCGAGGAAGGCTCGCGCATGATCTCGGTCAACGGCGCCGCCGCACACAAGGCCAAGGTCGGCGACCGGGTGATCATCTGCGCTTACGCTCACTACAGCGAAGCCGAACTGCTCAACTTCAAGCCACGCATGCTCTATATGGCGCCGGGCAACGAGCTGAGCCACACCAGCCATGCCATCCCGGTTCAGGTCGCCTGAACCCCAGTCATTCTCACCCCCCTGAAATCCCGTTCGTGCGCGGCTCTGAGGCGCCGGTGTAAAAAAGTACCGGCCGCAGGTCAGACAAAGCCAAGACAGATCAGCACGCGAGAGTTACTGTTATCGCCCTGCGTGCTTAATCGTGTCAGCGCAGGTTTGACCGAACGTTATTCTTCGAGCAGGACGTTCCGGGCTTTTCAGTGTCCAACAGGCAGTTCAAGTAAAAGGAAAACCGCAGCGATGGCGTACTACCGCACTCCTCACGACGTTACCGCTCTGCCCGCCTGGCAAGCGTTGAATGACCACCGCCAGGCCATGCAGGATTTCAGCATGCGCGAGGCCTTCAATGCCGACCCGCAGCGCTTTCATCAATTCAGCCTCAGCGGCTGTGGGCTTTTTCTCGATTACTCGAAGAACCTGATCACCTCCGAAACCCGCAACCTGCTGGTGGGCCTGGCCAACGAAGCCGGCCTGCAGGACGCGATCAAGGCGTTGTTCGCCGGTGAGCTGGTCAACTCTTCCGAAGGCCGTCCGGCCCTGCACACCGCCCTGCGCCGCCCAGTGGGCGACAAGCTGTCGGTCAACGGCGTCAACGTGATGCCGGAAGTGCACAAGGTGCTGAACCAGATCACCGAGCTGGTCGGGCGCATCCATGACGGCCTGTGGCGTGGCTACACCGAAAAGCCGATCACCGACGTGGTGAACATCGGCATCGGCGGTTCCTTCCTCGGCCCGGAGCTGGTGTCCGAAGCCCTGTTGTCCTACGCCCAGAAAGGCGTGCGTTGCCATTACCTGGCCAATATCGACGGCAGCGAGTTCCACGAGCTGTCCTCGAAGATCCGCGCCGAAACCACGCTGTTCATTGTCTCGTCGAAGTCCTTCAATACCCTGGAAACCCTGAAGAACGCCCAGGCCGCACGCGCCTGGTACCTGGCTCAGGGCGGCTCCGAGGCCGAGCTGTATCGCCACTTCATCGCAGTGTCGAGCAACAACGCCGCCGCGGTGGCCTTCGGCATCCGCGAAGAGAACATCTTCCCGATGTGGGACTGGGTCGGCGGGCGTTACTCGCTGTGGTCGGCCATCGGCCTGCCGATCGCCCTGGCCATCGGCATGTCCAACTTCAAGGAACTGCTGTCCGGTGCCTACACCATGGACCAGCACTTCCAGACCGCGCCGTTCGAGCAGAACATGCCGGTTCTCCTGGCCCTGCTGGGCGTGTGGTACGGCAATTTCTGGGGCGCGCAAAGCCACGCGATCCTGCCGTACGACCACTACCTGCGCAACATCACCAAGCACTTGCAGCAGCTGGACATGGAATCCAACGGCAAGAGCGTGCGCCAGGACGGCACGCCGGTTTCCACCGACACCGGCCCGGTGATCTGGGGTGGCGTGGGCTGCAACGGCCAGCATGCGTACCACCAGTTGTTGCACCAGGGCACCCAGCTGATTCCGGCCGACTTCATCGTGCCGATCGTCAGCTTCAACCCGGTCGCCGACCATCACCAGTGGCTGTACGCCAACTGCCTGTCGCAAAGCCAGGCGCTGATGCTCGGCAAGACGCGCGCCGAGGCCGAGGCCGAGCTGCGTGAAAAAGGCCTGAGCGAGGCCGAAGTCCAGAAGCTGGCACCGCACAAGGTGATCCCCGGCAACCGCCCGAGCAACACCCTGGTGGTCGAGCGCATCAGCCCACGCCGCCTGGGCGCACTGGTGGCGATGTACGAACACAAGGTCTTCGTGCAGAGCGTGATCTGGGGCATCAACGCCTTCGACCAATGGGGCGTGGAGCTGGGCAAGGAGCTGGGCAAGGGCGTCTACAACCGCCTGGTCGGCAGCGAAGAAACCCCGGCCGAGGATGCTTCGACCCAGGGCCTGATCAACTACTTCCGCGGTCGCCACCGCGGTTGATAGCCCGCTGAAATCCCCCTTCGCGAACCGGCCCGCTGCTGTGCAAACCCCATCCATTGCATAGCAGCGGGCCGATTCGCGATCGGTCGCCCAAGACCGCCCTCCCCTTGAACCCCTTCCGATCAAGGCGCATCTTTATTACTTGTCGCTAAAACAAGAATAAGGAACCGTCATGTTCGATATCAGCATGTTCCCCCAAGCCGATGCCGTCCGCCGGGCCGCACAATTGAGTCAGGATGACTACCAGCGGCTGTACCGCGAATCCATCGAGCACCCCAGTACCTTCTGGGCTGAACAGGCCACCCGCTTTCTCGACTGGAGCGCTCCCTGGCAAACCGTGCAGCGCTATGACCTGAAAACCGGCGCCGCCAGCTGGTTCGTCGGCGGCCAGTTGAACGTCAGCTACAACTGCATCGACCGCCATCTGGAAAAACGCGGCGATCAGGTAGCAATCATCTGGGAAGGCGACGACCCTGCCGAGTCGCTGCAAATCACCTACAAGAAACTCCATCACTACGTCTGCCGCCTGGCCAACGTCCTGAAAAGCCGCGGCGTGAAAAAAGGCGACCGGGTATGCATCTACATGCCGATGATCCCCGAGGCGGCCTACGCCATGCTCGCCTGCACCCGTATCGGTGCGGTGCACTCGGTGGTCTTTGGCGGATTTTCCCCGGACGCGTTGCGCGACCGCATTCTCGACGCCGACTGCCGCACCGTGATCACCGCTGACGAAGGGGTGCGCGGCGGCAAGTTCATACCCTTGAAAAACAACGTCGACAAGGCCCTGCAAAGCTGCCCGAACGTCAGCACTGTGGTGGTGGTCGAGCGCACCCAGAACCCGGTGAACTGGGTCGAAGGCCGCGACCTCTGGTATCACCAGGCCCTGCGCGACGTCGAAGACGACTGCCCGCCGCAACCGATGGACGCCGAAGACCCGCTGTTCATCCTCTACACCTCCGGCAGCACTGGTAAACCCAAAGGAGTGCTGCACACCACCGGCGGCTACTTGCTGCAAGCGGCGATGACCTTCAAATACGTACTGGACTACCGCGAAGGCGAAGTCTTCTGGTGCACCGCCGACGTCGGCTGGGTCACCGGCCACAGCTACATCGTCTACGGCCCGCTGGCCAATGGCGCGACCACCCTGATCTTCGAGGGCATGCCCAGTTATCCGAGCAGTTCGCGCTTCTGGGAGGTCATCGACAAGCACCGGGTGAACATCTTCTACACCGCCCCCACCGCATTGCGGGCGCTGATGCGCGAAGGCCCCGAGCCGCTGCAACACACCTCGCGCAGCAGCCTGCGCCTGCTGGGCACTGTCGGCGAGCCGATCAACCCGGAAGCCTGGGAGTGGTATTTCAATAGCGTCGGCGAGCAGCGCTGCCCGATCGTCGACACCTGGTGGCAGACCGAAACCGGCGGCATCATGCTCAGCCCGCTGGTCAGCGCCAGCTACATCAAGCCGGGCTGCGCCACCCGCCCGATGTTCGGCGTGCAACCGGTGCTGCTGGATGAGCACGGCAAGGAAATCAGCGGCGCCGGCAGCGGCATCCTGGCGATCAAGGCCAGTTGGCCGGCACAGATCCGCAGCGTCTACGGCGACCCGCAGCGCATGGTCGAGACCTATTTCAAACCCTACCCGGGCTACTACTTCACCGGCGACGGCGCGCGGCGCGATGAAGACGGCGACTACTGGATCACCGGACGCATCGACGACGTGATCAATGTGTCCGGGCATCGCATCGGGACCGCCGAAGTCGAGAGCGCCCTGGTCCTGCACGACAGCATCGCCGAGGCTGCGGTGGTCGGCTATCCCCACGACCTCAAGGGCCAGGGCATCTATGCCTTTGTCACCCCGATGAACGGCGTCGAGCCCAGCGAAGAACTGAAAAAGGAACTGTTGAGCCTGGTCAGTCGCGAGATCGGCAGTTTCGCCAAGCCGGAACTGATCCAGTGGGCGCCGGCCTTGCCGAAAACCCGCTCGGGCAAGATCATGCGGCGTATCCTGCGCAAGATCGCCTGCAACGAGCTCGACAGCCTGGGCGATACCTCGACCCTGGCCGACCCGAGCGTGGTCGAGGGCCTGATCGATAAACGCCTGAACCTCTGAGCGGGTCCTCGGGCCTCAACCAAGGAACAGCCAAGCGGTATGGAATTCATTCGCAGTCGTATCGAAACCCAGGTGATGAGCCTGGGTGGCCTGTCGCTGGGCCAGCTCGACCTGGACAACCCCAAGGGCGACCCGGGCCTGTTCGGCCCGGACGCCATCTGCTGGCAGGTGCATGGCGACTTCAGCAGCATGCTGATCGGCGGCATCAGCGCCTTGCTGATGCAGGCCCTGCACCCGCTGGCCCTGGCCGGGGTCTGGGATCACTCGAACTTCCGGGAAGACATGATCGGGCGCCTGCGGCGCACCGCGCAGTTCATTTCCGGCACCACCTTCGGCTCGCGCCAGGATGCCGAATGGCTGATCGACAAGGTGCGCACCATTCACCTGCAAATCGTCGGCTATGCACCAGACGGTCGACCATACGCCGCCAGCGATCCGCAACTGCTGACCTGGGTGCATGTGGCCGAAGTCAGCAGCTTTCTGGCGGCGCACCTGCGCTATCGCAACCCGCAGCTGCCACCTGCCGACCAGGACCGTTACTACGAGGAAGTCGCGCTGATCGCCGAGCGTCTTGGCGCCACTGATGTGCCGCGCTCGCGTCGGGCCGTGGCGGATTACCTGGCACGGATGCGCCCCCAGTTGCTCTGCGATGAACGCAGCCGCGAGGTGCTGCGTTTGCTCTTGGCGGCACCTGCCCCCAGCCGCCTGGCCAAGCCATTTGGCTCGTTGATGATGCAGGCCGGCATCGATCTGCTGCCCGACTGGGCCAGCGACATGCTCGGCGTCAACCAGGGTCTGCTGCAACGCCAGCTGATCCGCACCAGCGTCAACCGCAGTGCGCCGATGCTGCGCTGGGCGGTACGCAACGGCTCGATACATCGCGCACGCCGGCGCATGGGCCTGTAATACCCGACCGGGCGAACAGAACGCGACCCACCGGTTCGCGATTGGCGACGTCGCGACCTTCTATGCAACCATGATTTTCCAAGTTCTCGCGCACCGGTCACCTGCCAATGGCCGCCGACCGATGCCGCCAATAACGATGAGGATTCGCGCCATGCAAGACGTCGTAATCGTTGCCGCCACCCGCACCGCGGTCGGCAGTTTCCAGGGTTCGCTGGCGAACATTCCCGCGGTCGATCTGGGGGCCGCGGTGATCCGCCAGCTGCTAGCCCAGACCGGCCTGGACGGCGCCCAGGTCGATGAAGTGATCATGGGCCAGGTGCTCACCGCCGGCGCCGGGCAGAACCCCGCGCGCCAGGCCGCGATCAAGGCCGGCCTGCCCCACGCGGTGCCGGCGCTGACCCTGAACAAGGTCTGCGGCTCCGGCCTCAAGGCCCTGCACCTGGGCGCCCAGGCGATCCGCTGCGGCGACGCCGAGGTGATCATCGCCGGCGGCCAGGAGAACATGAGCCTGGCCAATTACGTGCTGCCCGGTGCCCGCACCGGCCTGCGCATGGGCCACAGCCAGATGATCGACACCATGATCAGCGACGGCCTGTGGGACGCCTTCAACGACTACCACATGGGCATCACCGCCGAGAACCTGGTGGACAAATACGCCATCAGCCGCGAAGCCCAGGACGCCTTTGCCGCCGCCTCGCAGCAGAAGGCCGTGGCCGCCATCGAGGGCGGACGTTTCGTCGATGAGATCACCCCGATCCTGATTCCCCAGCGCAAGGGCGAGCCCGTGGCCTTCGCCACCGACGAGCAGCCGCGCGCCGGCACCACCGCCGAATCCCTGGGCAAGCTCAAGCCAGCCTTCAAGAAAGACGGCACGGTCACCGCCGGCAACGCCTCGTCGCTGAACGACGGCGCCGCCGCGGTGATCCTGATGAGCGCCGCCAAGGCCCGGGCCCTGGGCCTGCCGGTGCTGGCGAAGATCGCCGCCTACGCCAACGCCGGGGTCGACCCGGCGATCATGGGCATCGGCCCGGTGTCGGCCACCCGCCGCTGCCTGGACAAGGCCGGCTGGTCCCTGGAGCAACTGGACCTGATCGAAGCCAACGAAGCCTTCGCCGCCCAGGCGCTGTCGGTGGGCAAGGAACTGGGCTGGGATGCGAGCAAGGTCAACGTCAACGGCGGCGCCATCGCCCTCGGCCACCCGATCGGTGCCTCGGGCTGCCGGGTGCTGGTGACCCTGCTGCACGAGATGCTCAAGCGCGACGCCAAGAAAGGCCTGGCCACCCTGTGCATCGGTGGCGGACAGGGCGTGGCGCTGGCCATCGAACGCTGATCACAATCCCCTTGTAGGAGCGGCCGGTCGACGCTCGATTGCTCGCGATGGACCTCAACGGTAACGCGGTCTGCCTGGTGCATCGCGGTGTTGCGGCCGATCTTTCGCGAGCAAGCTCGCTCCTACACAGAGGACAAAACGAAACTGGTAAACTGCCCCGCCCAATCATCCGCAAGGCGCTCGCATGTCTTCCTTGAATCAGGCGCTGCGCGCCGCCCTCGATCATCGCCAGGACCTGCTCGTCGAGCTGCATCAGCAAGGCACCGACTGCTATCGGCTGTTCCATGGTAGCCAGGAAGGTGCCGGGGGCCTGACCATCGATCGTTACGGCCCGCAACTGCTGGTGCAAAGCTTTCACCAGACGCTGGAACGCGATGCCTTGCTGCAATTGCACGAGACCGTCCAGCAGCAACTGGGCCTGGACACCCTGCTGGTCTACAACGACCGCTCCCGGGGCAACTCACGCATCGACCGCGAGGACTCGGTTTACCGCGCCGAAGAAGAGGCGCTCAAAGACCTGGTCGGCCACGAATGGGGCTTGAACTACCGGGTACGCGGTCGCCATGCCGGCCAGGACCCGCTGCTGTTTCTCGACCTGCGCAACGCCCGTGGCTGGGTCAAGGCCCACAGCGCCGGCAAGAGCGTGCTGAACCTGTTCGCCTATACCTGTGGCGTCGGCCTGAGTGCCGCGGCAGGCGGTGCCCGCGAGGTGTGCAACCTGGACTTCGCCGAGGGCAACCTGGCCGTCGGCCGCGAGAACGGCCAACTCAATCCGCAATTGCCGGCCATGCAGTTCGTGCAATCGGATTACTTCCCGGCGATCCGGCAACTGGCCGGCCTGCCCATCAGCCAGCGCCGTGGACAAAAGCTGCCCAGCTACCCACGCCTGGAACAACGCCAGTACGACCTGGTGCTGCTCGACCCGCCGGCCTGGGCCAAGAGTGCATTCGGCACCGTCGACCTGCTGCGCGACTATCAGAGTCTGCTCAAGCCTGCCCTGCTGGCCACCGCCGACAATGGCGTGCTGATCTGCTGCAACAACCTGGCGAAAGTCACGCTGGATGACTGGCGCGAACAGGTGCTGCGCTGTGCCGAAAAAGCCGGTCGCCCGGTACGCGAATGGCAGGTGCTGACACCCGCTCGCGACTTCCCGTCCATGGACCAGCAACCGCCGCTCAAGACCCTGATCCTGCATCTGTGATCTGTTGCGAGGAATCTGAACAATCCTGTTTGCGACCGTCATGGGATTGTTTCGGAACCGGAAACGCATGCCATACTCCAACGCACTTCCGATTCAGATAGATGAAGCCTCGCATGTCCAAAGGATTGATCCGCGCTATCGGCGCCTTGTTGACCGCTCTCGCCCTGTACAGCCTGTTGGGCTTTCTGATTTTGCCGGGCATCGCCTTGCGAGTGGCCAATCAACAGCTGGCCAACTACGCGACGGTACCGGCAAAGATCCAGCGCATCGAACTCAACCCGTTCAGTCTCGAACTGACGCTCTGGGGCCTGAATATCGGTGAGCCGGGCAAGGAGCAGGTGGCCTTCGAACGTCTCTACGCCAACCTGCAACTGGACAGCCTCTGGACCCGCGCGCTGCACCTGGCCGATATCGAACTGGACAAACCCAAGAGCGAGATCCTGTTCGCCAAGGACGGCAAGCTCAACCTGCTGGGCCTGTTCAACCTGCCCACCAGCGAACCCACTCCGGACGACCCCGAAGCCAAGCCGTTCCCCCTGCGTATCGAGCGCATCAAGCTGGCGGGCGGTTATGTGCACTTCCAGGACACGCGGCCCAGCGAGCCCATCGATTTCCTCTACGACAAACTCGATCTCGAGCTGAAGAACCTCAGCACCCTGCCCGATGACAGTGCCGACATGACCCTGGTCGCCGCGGGCCCCGCGGGCGGTCAGATCGATTGGAGCGGCAATTTCAGCCTGACTCCGATCGCCTCCGAAGGCACCCTGAAAGTCACCGACGGCCAGATGAAAGCCTGGTGGCCCTATGTCCGCGACGCACTGCCCCTGGTCCTCGAAGACGGCGTGCTGAACCTCAACACCCGCTACAAGCTGAACCTGTCCAAGGAAACCGAACTGCTGCTCAGCGATGCCTCGATCAGCGTCGCGCCTTTTGCCATCAAAGCCCCGGACGGTCGGCCACTGGCCCGCCTGGAGCGCCTGGACGTCAGTGAGACCACGGTCGACCTGGCCAAGCAGCAAGTGGTGGTCGGCAAGATCCGCAGCCAGAAACTGGAAACCTGGGCCGCCCTGGAGGCCGATGGCCAACTGGACTGGCAGAAACTGTTCGCCAGCCAGCCGGCCAAACCGGCTGCCAAGCCCGCTCCGGCCGCCGCCGATACTCCGCCGGCTCCCGCTCCGGCGCCGAGCAAACCCTGGCAGGTGCTGCTCAAGGACGTGCAACTGCGCAATTACCAGGTGCACCTGGCGGACCGTCAGGCCAAGCCGGCCGTGGCCCTGGAGGTCGGCCCGCTGAACGTCGACGTGCAGAACTTCGACAGCCTCAACCAGTCGCCTTTCAACCTCAAGCTCGACACCGGAGTGGGCAAACAGGGCAAGATCCTCGCCAACGGCGTGGTCAACCTGCAACCGGTGACCGCCAAGCTGGCGGTGCAGACCAAGGACATCGACCTGCGGGTCGCCCAGTCCTACATCAGCCCGTTCATTCGCCTGGAGCTGCGCAGCGGCATGCTCGGCAGCGACCTCGCGGTGGACCTGAAAAACATCGACCCCCTGACATTCAGCGTGACTGGCCGCGCCCAGGTCGACCAGTTGCACACCCTGGACACCCTGAAAACCCGCGATTTCGTGAAATGGCAGCAACTGGTGCTCGAAGGCCTGAACTATCAGCACGGCGACAGCCTGACGATCAACAAGGTCAACCTGATGCAGCCCTATGCGCGCTTCATGATCAACGATGACCGCACCACCAACATCGATGACCTGCTGATCCCGCAACCGGCCGACAGCGCGCCGAAAGGCGCAGCCAAGCCGGCCGCCAAGGAAAAACCCCTCGGCATCCATATCGGCCAGATCGCCATCAACGACGGTTCGGCCAACTTCGCCGACTTCAGCCTGACCCCCAACTTCGCCACGGCCGTCCAGCAACTCAATGGCCAGATCGGCACCATCGACAGCCGCCAGGCAAAACCGGCCAGCGTCGATATCAAGGGCAAGGTCGACCGTTATGCGCCGGTCACCATCAAGGGCAGCGTGAACCCCTTCGACCCAATGGCCGCACTGGACATCGCCACCAGCTTCAAACGCGTCGAACTGACCAACCTGACCCCCTACTCCGGCAAGTTCGCCGGCTACCGCATCCGCAAGGGCCGGCTCAACCTCGACCTGCACTACGTCATCACCAACGGCCAGCTCAAGGCCGAAAACAAAGTGGTGGTCGAACAACTGGAGCTGGGGGAAAAAGTCGACAGCCCGGATGCCGTGAGCCTGCCACTGAAACTGGCGGTCGCCTTGCTCAAGGATGTCGACGGCAAGATCTCCATCGAACTGCCGGTGACGGGCGATCTGAACAACCCGCAGTTCAGCGTCATGCCGATTGTCTGGCAGACCCTGCGCAACCTGATCGTCAAGGCTGCCGCGGCACCGTTCAAACTGATTGGCGGGCTGGTCGCGGGTGGCGGTTCGGAAGACTTGGGCAGTGTCTCGTTCGCCCCGGGCTCGAGTGACTTGAGCCCGGAATCGGAAGCAACGCTGGTCAAGCTGTCCAATGCGCTCAAGGAACGTCCGGCCCTGCGCCTGGAGATCGAAGGCACCGCCGCGCAGAGCAGCGATGGCCCGCTGATCGCCGAGCAACGCCTGGAGCGAGAATACCAGTACAACTACTACAAGATGCTCCAGCGTCGCGGCGACAAGGTGCCGGCCCAGGCGTCGCTGCTGGAAGTACCGGAGAAAGAGAAAGCCCCGCTGCTGGAAGGCATCTATCGCACACGCCTCAAAACCCAGCCACCGGCCGAATGGAAGGACCTGGGCAAGGAAGAGCGCACCGCGAAAATGCGTGAAGGCGTGATCAAGTTCTGGAGTGGCAGCGATGTGCTGTTGCGCCAGTTGGGCCAGGAACGGGCCAGCAGCATCAAGGACTTCCTGGTGGACAAGGGCCAGCTGGCGGACGACCGGGTCTACTTCATCGATGCCAACCTTGGCCAGGCCGAAAGCGATGGTCGGGTCATTACCCCCATGCACCTGGACGCCGAATAATCCCCCTCCCCGCCGCCCCGGAAACGGGTCGGCCCGGCGGTTTCCCCCCGCCATAAACAGAACAGGCCCCGACACACTGTGCCGGGGCCTGTTCTGTTTACAAAAGGAGCCACTTCCCTGTGGCCATTCGCATGAACCTTCAAGGAAGCGGTAGATGAATCCTCTACCGCGTCTTCTCCCTGTCCAGGAAAGAAGCTTGAGGCTTAGTCGGTTTTCAAACCGTCAGCCGATACTGCCTTCACGCCTTTGATGTTCTTGGCGATGTTGACTGCGGTTTCTTTCTGCGCCGCGGTCAGAGCAGTGGTGGAGGACAGGGAAACCACACCCTTGTTGGTTTCGACCTTGATGTCGGTACCAGGAATGCCTTTTTCAGTTACGAGATCCGCTTTGACTTTGGTGGTGATCCAGGTGTCGGAAGTGGCTTCCTTGGCCTTGGTCACTTCACCCGCCGCGAGCACCATTGGCGCCTGAGTAGCTTGAGTGGTCTGGGCAAATGCGACGTTAGCCATGGTCAGGGTCAGAGCGGTAGCAGTTGCAGCAGCGATAGCGAACTTCTTCATACGAGTAACTCCTGTTCTTCTGGAAAACCTGCTCCAAGTCCTGGCAGCAGGGTTACTTAAGTAGATTGCAGGCGTTATGCCAAGTTCAGAAAAACAATAAAACCCTTAAATATCAATGAATTACAAAACCATCCAAACACTCGCGGTCATGCAAAATGCATGACCGGCGAATAATCTGCATGCAAGTTGCACTTCCCAGGCGAGCTAACTTCCTGAATTCTCGATACTTTCCCCAAAGGCGCGCTCGCGCGTGGCGTTTCACGCGCCGAGCAAGCGAGAACCGGGCTCAGCTGCCGCTGGCGGTGCAGCCTTTGGGGGAATAGTCCGCGGGGACAGTGGTGGTGCAGACCCAGCCATCGGCCGTGGTGCGGGTCAGGGTGACGGTCTTGTTCAGCACCGGTGCCGGTGCATTGAGGATGGTGCAGCCGATTGTTCCCGCTCCGGTCGAGGCGGAACCCGCAGCGGTCATGGTGCAGTTCGACGTCGCCGCCTTGCCCCCCACCAGCTCCAGGGTCGGATCGCTGCCCTGGTTCAGCACGTCCTCGAAGTTGACCTTCAGCGCCGAGGCTTCGGCCAACGCCGCGGTGACCTTGGCCCGCGCCTGGTATTTGGAATACAGCGGCATGGCAAAGGTGGCCAGGATGCCGATGATCGCCACGACGACCAACAGCTCGATCAAGGTAAAACCTTTCTGATACTTCATCTATCTGCTCCAAGCAGGGGATATCCAGGGGTCTGGGCATTCACCACACAGCCATAGCACAGCCTGTGCCAGCGCCTGCGCCCCGGCTGAACGGGGCTTTAGTGGCGCGGAGCTGCGGCAGTGAGCGCCAGAAGTCGCACTATCTGACACTTTTTGTCAGCCAAGTGCCCTGGGCCGGTCGTCGTGACGGGCTACGCTGTCATTCGATCATCGATTGCATTCACTGCCCGCCCCATCCAAGGAACGTATCGGGCCATTCAAACTCTATGAGCCGGACGCCGCGCGCCGCGCAGCGGTCCACTCGCTAACGCACAGGGCACTGCCGGCCCTGAGGACATCCATCACAACCCGGGACTCGACACCATGGCGGTCAAAGCAGCAAGAGTCAGTGTTTACCTGTGGGAAGGCACCGACAGGCAAGGCAGCAAACTGCGCGGCGAATTGAGCGGCCATACCCCCTCGCTGATCAGGGCCCAGTTGCGCAAGCAAGGCATCAACCCGGCCAGGGTCAGGAAGAAACCCAGCTCGCTGTTGCAGCGCACGCCCCCGATCAAGGCCCGCGACATCAGCCTGTTCACCCGACAACTGGCGACCCTGATCAAGGCCGGCGTGCCACTGCTGCAATCGTTCGACATCATTGCCGAGGGCTTCGACAACCCGAACATGCGCAAACTGATGGGCGAGCTGAAACAGGACATCGCCGCCGGCAGCAGCTTCACCAGCGCACTGCGCAAGAGGCCGCGGTACTTCGACGAGCTGTACTGCAGCCTGGTGGATGCCGGCGAACAGGCCGGGGCCCTGGAAACCCTGCTGGAGCGGGTGGCGACCTACAAGGAAAAAAGCGAAAACCTCAAGACGCGGATCCGCAAGGCCATGACTTATCCCCTGGCGGTGATCTGCGTGGCGCTGGTGGTCACGGGGATCCTGCTGGTCAAGGTGGTGCCGCAATTCCAGTCGATGTTCCAGGGCTTCGGCGCGCAATTGCCCATGTTCACGCAACTGGTCATCGCCCTCTCGGAATTCGTGCAGCACTGGTGGTGGCTGCTGGCGGGCGCACTGTTGCTCAGTGTGTTCGGCCTGCGCCATGCCCGCCGGCGCTCACCACGCTTTCGCCACTGGCTGGACGTGGGCCTGCTGAAACTGCCGTTGGTAGCGCCACTGATGTACAAGTCCGCGGTGGCCCGCTACGCCCGCACCTTGTCCACCACTTTCGCCGCCGGAGTGCCGCTGGTGGAGGCCCTGGGCTCGGTGGCCGGGGCCACCGGCAACCAGGTGTTCAAGCAAGCGGTGAACCGCATCAGGCAGGACGTGGCGACCGGCATGCAGTTGCATTTTTCCATGCGCGCCTCCGGCATCTTTCCCGGCATGGCCATCCAGATGACCGCCATCGGCGAAGAGTCCGGGGCCCTGGACGGCATGCTGGAAAAGGTCGCGATCCATTATGAGGAAGAGGTCGATACCCTGGTCGACACCCTGAGCAGTCTCATGGAACCCGTGATAATGGTAGTTTTGGGCACCCTCGTCGGCGGCCTGGTGGTCGCCATGTACTTACCCATCTTCCAACTCGGCACAGCGATCTGAACATGTCATTGACTGAGGTCCTGGCCAGCTACCCGCTGGTCTTCGTAGCATCGGTGCTGATCCTGGGCCTGATTATCGGCAGCTTTCTCAATGTGCTGATCTGGCGTCTGCCAAAGATGCTCGAACGCGACTGGCACGCCCAGGCCCGTGACATCCTCGGGCTGCCCGACGAGCCTGCCGGGCCGACCTACAACCTGTTGCTCCCGCACTCCCAGTGCCCGCACTGTGCGCACCCGATCCGCCCCTGGGAAAACATCCCGCTGTTGAGCTACCTGCTGCTGCGCGGACGCTGCTCCGCGTGCCAGGCCCCGATCGGCCGGCGCTACCCGCTGGTGGAGCTGACCTGCGGCCTGGCCTCGGCGTTCGTGGCCTGGCATTTCGGCTTTGGCTGGCAGGCCGGCTTGATGCTGTTCCTGAGCTGGGGCCTGTTGGCGATGAGCCTGATCGATGCCGATCATCAACTGTTGCCCGACGTGCTGGTGCTGCCCCTGTTGTGGCTGGGCCTGATCGTCAATGGCTTCAACCTGTTCGTCAGCCTCCACGATGCGCTGTGGGGCACCGTGGCCGGCTATCTGTGCCTGTGGTCGGTGTACTGGTTGTTCAAGCTGCTGACCGGCAAGGAAGGCATGGGGCACGGCGATTTCAAGCTGTTGGCCATGTTCGGCGCCTGGGGCGGCTGGCAGATTCTGCCGATGACCCTGCTGCTGGCCTCACTGACCGGAGCCCTGGCCGGGATCGCCATGCTGCGCCGCAACCGCGCGCAAATGTCCACGCCTATCCCTTTCGGTCCCTTTCTGGCCATTGCCGGCTGGATTGCCTTGCTCTGGGGTGGTCAAATAACCGACTCCTATTTGCAGTTTGTCGGTTTCAGATGACCAAGCCTGTTTTCAAACCCTGGATCCTCGGCCTTACCGGCGGTATCGGCAGTGGCAAAAGTGCCGCGGCCCAGCACTTCATCGACCTGGGCATCCATGTGGTGGATGCCGACCACGCCGCCCGCTGGGTGGTGGAGCCCGGCCGCCCGGCCCTGGCCCGCATTGCCGAACATTTCGGCGACAGCGTGCTGCAGGCCGATGGCCAGCTGGACCGCGCCGCGCTGCGTAAGCTGATCTTCGAGGTGCCGCAACAACGTCTCTGGCTGGAAGCCTTGCTGCATCCGTTGATTGCCGATGAAATCGCCGCCCACCTGGCCCGTGCCGAGTCGCCCTACGCGATTCTGGTGTCACCGCTGTTGATCGAGTCCGGGCAGTACGCGATGACCCAGCGGATCCTGGTGATCGATGTGCCGCAACAGCTGCAGATCGAGCGGACCCTGCAACGCGACCGGATCAGCGAACAGCAGATCCAGGCGATTCTCAAGGCCCAGGCGACCCGCGAAGACCGCCTGAGCCATGCCGACGATGTGCTGGTCAACGACCGCGACCTCGCCTGGCTGCACAGCGAGGTCGAACGCCTGCATCACTTTTACCTTACCTTGCGTGGAGGCCAGTCATGAGCCAACCCCTGACCGTGGAATGTCCAACCTGCGGTGCGCCCGTGGAATGGACCGCGAGCAACGTCAACCGTCCGTTCTGCTCGGACCGCTGCAAACTGATCGACCTCGGTGCCTGGGCTGCCGAAGAACACAAGATTCCGGTCAGCCCGGATGCCGAGGACGATCTGTTTTCCGACGATCTGCCGCCTCGCGCCCACTGAAGCCTCAAGGCCGCATGAAAGCGTAATCCTGCGTATCGTCGAGGTTCTCCGCGAGAAACTGCAACTCGTCGGCCAGATCCTCGCCGCTGCGCACCCGCCGACTCTCCTGCACCACCGCGCTGAGCAGGGCGCGCAGGCTCAAGCCCGGTTCGAAACCCTCTTGCTGCGCAGTATCCAGACTCTTGCGTACTTCCTGCCGCGCCCATTCATACACACTCATGACCCTGCTCCCGAACGGTTTTTACCGAGCATGGGACCGCGCCTGCCGAACGTGTTTGATATGGATCAAGAACGCGGATCGTCATCCTTCCACGGTGCCGACAGGTAACGGGTGCGGTTGAAGGTTTCCAGCCATTCGGGGCAGAACACCACCAGGGCGCTGACCACCATGCCGTTGATGAAGGCCTCGGGAAAGATGATCAGCCACAGGTAGCCGATGAAGTCTTCCAGCCATTCCGGCATGGCAAAACGCCCGTCGAACCACAGCAACCCCAGGCCAACCAACAGGCACAGCAAGGCCGACAGGGCGGCGGCAAAAAAACCGGAACAGAAGATATACACGAAGGGATTACGCGGCTGCGCGCGCTCCACCAGGATCGCGCAACATTCGGTGACCAGTACCGGCAGCAGGATCAGCAAGGCGCCGTTGATGCCGACCGCCGCCAGGTCCTGGCGACCCAGCGCGACCAGGCCCACCTGGGCAATCAGCCCGCCGACGATCGCCAGCGGCCAGTCCAGCAACAGGGTCACGGCCGTCATGCCGATGAAGTGATAGGACACCCCGGTATCGAAATCCCGGCGCACCAGCCACAACATGAACAACGCGAACACCGTACCGAACAGCAGATGCTGACGCCGGCTGTCGCTGAACAGCTCGACCCAGGGCGCGCGCCAGGCGGCCCAGACCAGCACTGGCACATAGATCAGCCAGCCGGCACCGAGAGTGAGCGGCGACAGCAGCGCGGCACTGATCATGGTTGCGCCTGCTCCAGCGCTGCACGCAGTTCGGCGGCCGTGCCGTACTCCCGTTGAGCCGCCAGCCGGCCATCGTCGAGCTGCAGCCACAGGACTTTATCCACAGCCCCGGCGTAGCGCGGCGCCACCCGCCCGTCACGGTCGAGCATGACCCGGTAGCCATAATCACGCATCGCCGGCACCGCGAACATCCTGGCGATCACCGCCGGCATGCGCTGGATGTCCGCGACGAATACCGTGTGCCGGGCCTCCAGATAACCCGCGGGACGATCCTGCAAGGCGGCGTTTACCAGCTTGGCGCCATCCATGCTGCGCGCCACCAGCAGCGTCCGTGCCTGCCCGTCGAGGCTATAGGCCTGGTCGAATTGATCGAGCAAGGTCCAGGGCGCCAGACGCTCACCAACCTCCACCGCGTGCGCCAGCAATGGCATGCAACCCAGCAACAGCAATGACCAATACTTCACAGCTTCTTCCCCTTCCTTCGGTTAGTTCGCAGCGTCCAGTCTACACCGCCAGAGCGCCTCGCCCGAGGGCCGCGCCAGCCATCAAGAACCCCGCAATCATGGGCGAAAGGGAATAAACCGCCACCGGTTGGACAAGAGTCGACCCCTGAACAACACTCCATTTATCCGTCACGCCCTCGCTCACGAATGAGCCAACTTCGTGACACTCGCCCAGGCTTCCGTTCGTCCTGGATGCGAAAAACCGTCAAAAAACCGATGCATAATGCAAAAAAAGGATTAATCTGCCAGAATTAGTCAATTCATTGACCATCAAAGCAGAAAAATAGTATTGTTTGGCCATCATAGGCCGCCAAAAAACAGACTTTTTTGCAGTAAGCCTTAGTTTTTTCAGCCTGCCTCTGTAGTGGCTTTACCCTTAACAGAGCTGGGTTCTTACCTGGCAACGACGGGATTCGATGCTTACGAAATCGATTGATAGCAGGTTCCTGACCCGAACCGGATTCATGGAACTCTTCATTTCGGGGGTAAAACTGACGCACGCCCTGTCCGCCGCCCTGCCTGGAATCCTGCTGCTCCTGAGTCTTGAATCCGCCAGTGCGGATATCTGGCCAACCGTACTTGGCCTGCTGCTGTTCTTTGCCGTCATCACCGTCATCCTGTTCCAGGCCCAGGGGGTCTACTCCGAAGAGTTCTTCAGCAATCGCCTGCGTCTGCGCACGATGCTGGTGGCCTGGACCTCCGCCTTCTGCATCCTGCTGGTCATGTACCTGGGGCTGCACCTGCTGCCGGTCTTCAGCCTGCGGGACCTGGCTGTCTGGTTCATCGCCAGTCTCGTGCTGTTTGGCATCGAGCGTCTGTTTCTGCTGCGCCTGTTCCATTCGTGGATGGCCAGGGGCAAATACCTGCAACGCACGGTGATCCTCGGTTTCAGCGAGAGCGCGCTGTTCCTTGCCGAACACATGCAGCGCCACGGCGATATCCGCTCCGGCCTGATCGGTTTCATCGACGATCGCAGCGACCGCGTGCCCAAGGCCTTCTGCGACCTGCCCTTTCTGGGCAACACCCAGAACCTGGAAGAGCTGATCCGTTCCGAGCAGGTCAATCAGGTCCTGATCGCCCTGCCCTGGGCCGCGCACGCGCGCATCGGCGAACTGGTGCAACGGCTGCGGCAGTTGTCGGTGAATGTCGCCCTGGTGCCCGACATCACCACCCTGCGCTTTGGCCACAACCGCATGACCGATGTCGGCGGCATCCTGATGTTCAACACTTCCGAGCTGCCATTGCGCGGCTGGGCGCCGCTGATCAAACGCTGCGAGGACATCCTGCTCGCCCTGCTGGGCCTGGTCCTGTTGTCCCCAGTGCTGCTGGCCACTGCCGTGGCGGTGAAACTCGATTCCAAGGGCCCCGTGCTCTTCCGGCAAAAGCGCTACGGCTACAACGACCGGCTGATCCGCGTGTTCAAGTTTCGCTCGATGTATGTCGAGCAGGCGGACCTCAATGCCGAACGGCAGACCACCCGGGAAGACCCGCGGATCACCCGGGTCGGACGCTTCATTCGCAAGACCAGCATCGATGAGCTGCCCCAGCTGTTCAACGTGCTGATGGGCAACATGTCGATTGTCGGGCCTCGCCCACACGCCACCGCCACCAAGGCGGCGGGAGTGCCGTTCGAACAGGCGGTGCGCGAATACAGCTCGCGCCATCGGGTCAAGCCCGGGATCACCGGCTGGGCGCAGATCAATGGCTACCGGGGAGAAACCGACACCCTGCAGAAAATCCAGAAACGAGTGGAGTACGACCTCGATTACATCTCCAAGTGGTCGGTCTGGCTGGATCTGTACATCGTTTTCATGACGGTTCCGGCCGTCCTCTCGACGAAGGAAGTCTACTGATGAGCGCATTCACTGGATTGATCCCCTGCATTATTTCCGGCGGCTCCGGCTCGCGCCTGTGGCCAGTCTCTCGGCAGAACATGCCCAAGCCATTCATACGCATGCGCGATGGGCAGAGCCTGCTGCAAAAGACCTTCGTCCGCGCCAGCAGCCTGGCGGACGTCAGCTGCGTGGTCACGGTGACCAACCGCGAGCTGCTGTTCCGCTCGCTGGACGAGTACCGCAACGTCAATCAGGGCAAGCTGGGCCTCGACCTGCTGCTCGAGCCGTTCGGGCGCAACACCGCCGTGGCCATCGCCGTGGCGGCCCTGCATGTGCGCGAGTACTGGGGCGACGAGGCGCAGTTGCTGATCCTTCCGGCCGACCACCTGATCCTCGACCAGGATGCCTTCGCCGCAGCCGTGGGCAAGGCGCGCAGCCTCGCCGAAGCAGGTTATCTGGCGACCTTCGGCATTCAGCCCGACAAACCCGAGACCGGTTTTGGCTACATCGAACAGGGCCCTGCGCTGAAGGAAGGTTTCCAGGTCGCGCGCTTCGTCGAGAAACCCAACCTGGCCACCGCCCAGGCCTACGTCGACAGCGGCAACTACTTGTGGAACGCCGGGATGTTCTGCTTCCGCGCCGATACCCTGCTGCAAGAGCTGACCCTGCATGCTCCCGAGGTGCTGAGCGCCGCCCAGGCCTGCCTGGAACAAGGCATGACCCTGGACAACAAGCATTGCCGCCAGCGTGAACTCGACGCCGACAGCCTGGCCCGCGCCCCGGACGTTTCGATCGACGTGGCCCTGATGGAGCGCTCCGAGCGGGTCGCCGTGGTGCCCTGCGACCTCGGCTGGAGCGACATCGGCTCCTGGGATGCGCTGCGCCAGCTGACCCCGAGCGACGCCGCCGGCAACCAGGTCAACGGCGAAGCCATCCTGCATGACGTGCGCAATTGCTATATCGACTCGCCCAAGCGGGTTCTTGGGGCCGTCGGCGTCAGTGACCTGATCATCGTCGACACCCCCGACGCGCTGCTGGTGGCCGATGCCTCGCGGACCCAGGACGTGCGCCATATCGTCACCGAACTCAAGCGCCTCGGCCACAGCGCCTACAGCCTGCACCGCACGGTCACCCGGCCTTGGGGGACCTACACCGTGCTGGAGGAAAGCAGCCGCTTCAAGATCAAGCGCATCATGGTCAAGCCCAAGGAATCGCTGTCGCTGCAGATGCATCATCACCGCAGCGAGCACTGGATCGTGGTCAGCGGCGCCGCCCTGATCACCAATGGCGACCTGGAGGTCCTGCTTAACAGCAACGAATCCACCTATATCCCCGCCGGCCATAAACACCGCCTGAGCAACCCCGGGATCATCGACCTGGTGATGATCGAAGTGCAAAGCGGCGAGTACCTGGGCGAAGACGACATCGTGCGTTTCGAAGACGTCTACGGCCGTGCCCCGGTGCAGGTAAAACCATGATGAAGGTGGCGCTGATCATTCCTGCCCGCAACGCCGCACCGCACCTCGAGCGGTTGCTCCCGGCGCTCGCCGCGCAGACGCTGCAACCGGACACGGTGCTGGTGGTCGACAGCAGCTCGACGGACGACACCGTCAGCCGCTTCCGGCAGTTCGGTGCCCGGGTGGAGGTCATCGCCGCCCAGCAGTTCAACCATGGCGGCACCCGCCGCTGGGCGAGCGAGCAGGTGGATGCCGATGCGCTGATCCTGCTGACCCAGGATGCGATTCCAGCCACGCCCCAGACCTTCGCCAACCTGATCCAGGAGCTAGAGGAGGATCCACGGATCGGCCTCGCCTACGGTCGTCAGCTGCCGCACCCCGGGGCCGGGATTCTCGAGGCGCAGTCGCGCCACTTCAACTACAGCCCCCAGAGCCGCAGCAAAAGCCTGGCCGACGCCGGGGAGCTGGGGATCAAGACCTGCTTCAGTTCGGACTCGTTTTCCGTCTACCGGCGCAGCGCCCTGCAAGCGGTGGGTGGCTTTCCCGAGGATGTCATCGGCAGCGAGGACGCCCACGTCGCGGCGCGCATGCTGCTCAACGGTTATCTGGTGCGCTACGCCGCCAGTGCGTGCGTGCAGCATTCCCACAGCTACAGTCTGATGCAGGAGTTCCGCCGTTATTTCGATATCGGCGTGTTTTATGGCCGCGAGCCCTGGATCCGCGAAGCCTTCGGCACCGCGGGCGGAGAAGGCAAGCGTTACGTCCAGGCCGAGTTGCGCGCCTTGCGTGACGCCGGCCAGTTGCAACGCGTACCGGAAGTGCTGCTACGCAGCGCGCTGAAGCTGTTGGGCTATCGCCTCGGCCACGCCGAACAGCATCTGCCGACACCGCTCAAGCGTCGCTTGAGCATGTTCTCAAACTACTGGACCTGAGCTGTCATGATGACTATTAACCGACCTTCCCGGCTTTGTCTGTTGAGCATCCTGACCGCCACCCTGTGGCTGGGCGGCTGCTCGACCCCCGCCCATGTCGCGCTCCCCGACAGCGACACCCTCAAGGCTCGCCACGCGGCGGCACTGACCCTGGCCGACCTGCCGCCCGCCCAGGTGCTGATCCAGAGCGGCGACACCCTGCGCATCGTGCGCGATGCCCAGGAGCCGGCCAGCTCCGACGACATGACGATGTTCGTGGTACGACCGGACGGTTTCATCTCGATGCCCAACATCGGCCGGATCAAGGCCGCGCTGCTGACCCCCGAAGACCTGGGCAAGGAGATCACCAAACGCTACACCCGTGTCTACCGCGAGCCCGAAGTGACCGTGAACATCGCCGTTGCCCCGAGCAACCGGGTATTCATCGGCGGCGCGGTGGCCAACCCGTCGTTCTTCAACCTGGCCGGCACCGTGTCGGTAGAACAGGCCCTGCTCAGCTCCGGTGGCGTGCTGCCCTCGGCCGACAGTTCCAACATCGCCCTGCTCAGGACCGGCCCCGACGGCAAGTACAAGATGTACTTCGTCGACCTCGGCAGCATGCTCAGCAACCCCGATCATCCGCTGGTCGCCCTGCAGCGCGGCGACCTGATCTACGTGCCGCAATCGACCATCGGCAGCACGGTGGAAGCGGTGGACATGTACTTCACCAAGCTGTTCCCGATCAACAAGGGCATCGGCCTGGGCTTCAACTACGACCTGAATGAACAGGATGTGAAAAACAGCGGCAACACGATCAACAACTTTCCCAGCAGTAGCTCGACGGGACAATAAACAGGATCGATTCGTTTGATCGGCCTCCATCAGCCACGGCTTCAAGTACTTTCAACGGAGTGATCCCGTGATCGAAATACGCTCTCTACGCGACCTGTTGCGTCTGTTCTTCATCTTCCGTCGCGAGTTCAAGCTGGCGGTCATCACCACTATCGTGGTCGCGGTGCTGGGCGCCTTCCTGCTGCCGACGCGCTACGAGTCGGACGCGCGCCTGCTGGTCAAGCCCGGGCGCGACAGCACCACGGTGCCGATCGAAGCCGGCAATCGCCAGACGCTGATCTCGCCCAGCACCCAGCACGACCCGATCGTCGATGAGGAGAAGATGCTCACCGGTCGACCCATCGTGCACATCGTCGCCCAACGCTACCTGGAACTGAGCGCGGCCGCCGAACCCCAGGGTTTCTGGAAGACCCTCAAGTTCTACGCCAAAAAGGCCATGGGCACGGCCATCGATGCGCTGCGCAGCCTGCTGCAACTGGTCGGCCTGTCGGAACCGCAGAGCCCGCAGGACCGCCTGGCGACCCGCCTGGAAAAGAACTTCCAGGCCAGCCATGAAGCGGGTTCGTCGGTGATCGATATCAGCTTTACCTGGGACGACCCGGAAATCGCGCAGCAGGTGGTGAAGATCTGGGTCGACACCTTCCTCGAAGAGCGCGCCCGGGTGCTCGGGCGCAAGAGCCTCTATGCCTTCTATGAGGGCGAAGGCAACAAGGTGGCCGCGCAGATCCTCAGCCTCAAGGAACAGTTGCAGGGCCGCCTGAAGCAGATCGATTCGATCAGCGTCGATGCCCGCCTGGAAAACCTCACCAGCCAGATCGACCGCCTGACCGACGCCCGGGTCAATGCGCAGAACCAGCTGTCCGGGATCAGCAGCTTCCTGATCAACGCCCGCCAGCAGATCCTCGATCAGCCCGTCGAAGTGGTGACCAGTCGCGAGACCAGCCTCAACCCGACCCAGCTCGACCTCAAGCGCCAGCTCAACACCCTGCAGGTGGAACGCGCGCGCTTGCTGCGCACCTATTTGCCCGAGGCGCCGGCGGTCAAGCAGATCGAACAGAACATCCACGACCTGCAGGCCCTCAGCGAACAGGAAGAGAGCCGCCTGGAACGCTCGAAGAACATCGCGCCCAATAGCCTGGTGACCAACGTCAAGCAGCAGGTCATCGATGCCCAGCTGCAACAGCGCCGGCTGACCGGGCAGATCGAGAACTACGACAAGACCCTGGCTGCCCTGCGTACCGAGCGCGACCGGGTACTGACCGACGAGCCCGAACTCAACCGCCTGACCCAGCAGTTGCGCACCGCGGAAAAGAGCTACGCGCTGTACTCGGAAAACCTGGAACAGGCGCGTATCGACCACGAGCTCGACAGCAGCCAGATCAGCAACATCGCGATCATCGAGCACGCCACCTTCAACCCGGCGCGGGTCTTCCCCAAGAGCCTGCTGATCCTGCTGTTCGCCATTCCCGCGGGCATCGCCGTGGGTTTGCTGACCATCTATGTCTGCTACCTGCTGGACCAGCGCATCCACGACGGCTCGCGCCTGCCGGAGCTGTTCCAGGTGCCGCTGTGGGGCAGCGTGCCGGACCTCGAGGACGCCACGCCCGCCGCCATGACCGCGAGCATCTACCGGCTCTACAGCCTGCTGCCCATGGAGCGCATCGAGAGCCAGGGCTTGACCCTGGGCCTGACCTCGGCGCGCCATGGCGAAGGCGTGAGTTTCATCCTCGAACGCCTGCGCCGCCTGCTGGAAGAACGCGGCCAGCGCGTGCGGGTCAACGACAGCGCGCCGGCCCAGCCCGGTGAAGTCCTGCTGCTGGATGCCTCGGCCCTGCTGTCGAACCAGGAGGCCTTCCTGATCCTGCGCCGCGCCGACCTGATCGCCCTGGTGATCGAGGCTCGGACCAGCACCGTGCCGATGATCGAAAATGCAATGTCGTTGCTGACTACCGCCTTCGGCAAGGTCGACGGGCTGATCCTCAACCGCCGCCGCTTCGAAGTACCGTCCAGGGTGCTGGAGCGGATCAACAGCTGGCGCGGTGCGGCCTGATGCGTATCGCCTTACTGGCCCCGCTGCCGCCGGAACAGACCGGTATCGCCGACTACGCCGCGCATTTCAGCAATGCGCTGCGCGGCCTTGGCATCGAGGTGCTGACGCCGCTGGCCGGCTGTCACGATCCCGCGGAACAGCTGACGCGCCTGCGCGCCTTCGACTGGACGGGCGTCGACCTGGTGCACGCCGAACTCGGCGGTGGCCGCTTCGGCGAATTCCAGGCGCTCGACTACCTGAGCAGCGAACAACCACGGATCCCCCGCACGGCCACCGTGCATGACCCGGAGCGCCTGATCTGGCGGCGCGCCCGGCTGTTCTGGCCACTGACCCTGCTCGAACGCCTGCCGCACCCGCTGCCGCAAGCGGCGGCGCTGCTCGCCGACCCGCTGACCCTGCGCGAAGAACGGCGCCTGGCCCGCGGCATGCGCCGGCTGATTACCCTGACCCGGCTGGGCGGCGACTGCCTGCGCCAGCGCATGGGTCTGCGACCGCAACAGGTGGCGGTGATCGCCCACGGCAACCTGCCGATCCCCGCGGCCGAACTGCCGCCGCTGGTGCCGTTGCGCCTGCTGTACTTCGGCTTCATCTACCGCGGCAAGGGCATCGAAGACCTGATCGAAGCCCTGGCCCGCACCCTGGCGGCCAACCCGCAGTGCCGTGGCCAAGTCCGCCTGACCCTGGCCGGCGGCACCGCCCCGGAAATGACCTTCGACCCGGCCGGCAACTACCTCGACGGCCTGCGCCAGCGCATTCGCGAATTGCAGCTGGACGATGTGGTGGACTGGCAACTGGACCTGCCGTCCGCCGAGATCGCCCGCACCATCCAGGCCCACCATGTGATGGTGCTGCCGTACCGGGAATCGAAAAAGCTCGCCTGGCTCGGCCAGATGCGCGGCACCAGCGGCGCCCTGTCCTGGGCCAATGCCTGCGGTCGCGGGGTCGTCACCTCCAATGCCCGGGCCTTTGCCGAGGAGGTTGCCGGCGGCAATGGCGTGACTTATCAGCAAGGCGATGTCGAAGCGCTGAGCCAGCACCTGAGCCGTCTGGTGCTGGAGCCCGAACTGGCCCGCCAATGGGCCGCGCGGGCCAGCGAGGCCGGGCAACAACGCGAGTGGAGCGCGACCGCGCGGCGCTTCGCCGAACTGTTCAACGAAGTGTGCAAGGAGCGATCGAAATGAAGACCCGGCCAGGCCTTAAACGTCGCCCTCTATTGCGCTATCTGCCACTGGTCGCCGCACTGGCGGTAGGCGGCGCCCTGCTGCTCAGCGAACAGGTCGATGCCACGCCGATCAACCTGGCCCCCGATCGCACCCTGGTGTGGAAGGACTACCTGGGGGTCAATGCGCATTTCCTGTGGTTCACCCCGCAGCAATACCGCAAACAGATCGCCGCCTATAAGCAGCTCGGCCTGCAATGGGTGCGGGTCGACCTGCACTGGGATCGGCTCGAACCCACCGAAGAGGGTTATCAACTCAGCACCCTCGACGAACTGGACCGGACCCTGAGCGACTCGAAACTCAAGTCGCTATTCTACCTCGTAGGCTCGGCGCCCTTCGTGACCACCGCCCCCAAGGGCGGGCCGTTCCAGGATCAGTACCCGCCGCGCGATCCGAAAGTCTTCGCCACGCGCATGGCCATGCTGGCCCAGCGTTACCCGGACATCGACGCCTGGCAGGTGTGGAACGAGCAGAACATACCCAACAACTGGCGGCCGAAACCCGATGCCAAGGGCTACGGCGAGCTGCTGCTGGCGACCCATCAGGCGCTGAACCAGGTGGCGCCGGACAAGATCCAGGTCATGGGCGGCATGGCCTACTACAGCCAGATGCCGACCCAGCGCAACGCGCTGATGTTCGAGAAACTCGGCGAACTGGGCGTGCAGAGCCTGGGCATGGTCGCCGCCTATCACCCGTATTCGGAAATCCCGGAAAGCGATGAGCCGGGCAAAAATGAAGTGCTGCTGCGCGGCAAGCAGCTCAACGACATGCTGCACGGCGCCGGCCTGAAGAGGGTCTGGGCCACCGAGTGGGGCTGGTCGAGCTACGCCGGGCCCAAGGAGATGCAGCGGCTGATCGGCGTCGACGGCCAGGCCGACTACACCCTGCGTCGCCTGGCGTTGATGAGCGACCAGGACTACGAGCGGATCTTTCTCTTCGCCCTTTCCGATCTCGACTCGCGCGCCTCGGCTCGCGACCAGCATTACGGCCTGCTCGACCTCAACGGCGAACCCAAGCCGGTGTACAAGGCGCTAGCGCGTTTTCTCGAGATTACCGGCGCGCGCCTCAAACCCGGCAAGACGCCGGAGCTTGCGAACCTGCCCGACACCTTCTACAGCGTGTCCTGGACCCGCGACGACGGTAAGCGCCTGCTGATGTTCTGGAGCGCCAAGGGCGGCACCATCAAATTGCCGCAAGTGCACCAGGCCGAGCTCTACGATCCGCTCAGCGGAACCCGGGCCAGTCTCGACGCCGCGGACGGCATCCAGCCGGCTGTGAAATCGTCCCTGCAGATTCTCGTGTGGTAATCGATCTCGACCTGGAGTGCCGTACGTGAAGATTCTCTGGATTCTCCCCTACCTGCCCTGGCCCATGACCAGCGGTGGCAAGACTCGCCAGTTTCACTTGCTGCGGACCTTGAGCGAGCGGGGTCACCGCATCACCTTGCTGGTGCAGTCGAAAACCGAGGCCGAGGCCACCACCCGCGCCGCCCTAGAGCCCTGGCTGGAACGCCTGATCGTGGTGCCCCGGCGCCCACTGAAACACCCGGTCACGCTGCTGGCCGGGCTGTTCGCACCCTGGCCGCTGCTGACCACGGTCAACGGCGTATCGCGCCCCTTACGCGAACGCTTCGACAGCCTGCTGCAGGAGCCCTGGGATGTGATCCAGGTCGAGCACAGCTACAGCCTGCAACCCTATCTGCAACCGCTGCGGCGGGCCGGCCGGGATTTCGTGCTCACCGAGCACAACCTCGAATCCAGCCTGGGCGGCGCGACCTATGACCGCTTCCCGGCCTGGGCCAGCCTCTTTGTGCGCTACGACCAATGGCGCTGCCGACAGTGGGAACGCAAGGCGTTCGACACGGCCCGCCAGGTGGTCGCGGTGACCGAAAGCGACGCCCGGGCCATGCGCCAGCTGACCCGTACCCCGGTCGAGGTGGTGGTCAACGGCGTCGACAGCCGCAGCTTTGCCGAGGTCTCGGCCGACCCGCAGAGCCAGCGGGTGCTGTTCGTCGGCAACTACGAATACGCGCCGAACCTGGACGCCGTGCAGTGGATGCTCGATGAGATTTTCCCGCGGGTCTGGAGCCACTGCCCCGAGGCGCGCCTGGCGGTGGCCGGGTATGCCTTGCCGGCCCACTGGCCCGAACGCTGGACCGACAGCCGCATCGAGTGGGTCGGCTTCGTGCCGGACCTGCCCGATCTGCAACGGCGTTGCGCGCTGTTCATCGCGCCGTTGCGCCAGGGTGGCGGCTCCAAGCTCAAGGTGCTCGAAGCCATGGCCGCCGGCCTGCCGCTGGTCAGCACCGCGCAAGGCGCCTCGGGCCTGGCCATCCGCCCCGAGGAACATTACCTGGCAGGCGACAATGCCCAGGCCCTGGCCGATGCCGTGATTCGCCTGTTGCGCGAGCCAACCCTCGCCGCCCAACTGGCCGGCGCCGCCCGCCTGCATGCCCGCCAGCATCACGACTGGGCCGTGGCCGGTGACGAACTGGAACAGATCTACCGGACTCTGCCCTCCACACAGGAGCATCCCGCATGCGTGTAGCCCTCGATTATCGTCCGGCCACGGTCGCTCCCTCCTCGGGCATCGCCCGTCAGGTCAAGGCACTGGAACAGGCCCTGCGTGCCCGTGAAGACACCGAATTGCTGCTGGTGAGCGAAGCGCCACTGGAGCATGAACAGCGCCAGACCGCCTTTTGCCCGGCCTGGCCGAGCCCCCTCGACGGCGTGCAACGCCCCGGCGTGCGCCTGCGCTTTGAACGCAAATTCTTGCCGGCGACCATTCGCGAGCAGTCGGTCGACCTGTATATCGCCACCGCCAACATGGGCCTGCCCATCGGCCACAAGCCGGCAGGCACCCGTTATGTGCTGATCCTGCATGACCTGTTCCAGCTGACCCAGCGCAACTTCCACCGTTCGCAGCTCAAGGCCGTGGCCTATCGGCTGATCGACGCCGTGTCGATCGCCTGGTCGATCTGGGTCGCCGATGAGGTCTGGTGCCCTTCGCGGTTTTCCTGCAGCGAAGCGGCCCGGCTGTTTCCCTGGGCGCGGCCGAAATTCCGCGTGCTGAACAACCTGGTGCCGGAGTTCCAGGGCGTCATCGGCCCACTGCCGACGGGCCTGCCCGAGCGTTACTGGCTGGCCGTCGGGACACGGGAGCCGCGCAAGAACATGCCGTTCTTCATCGAGCAGTGGCAGCGCTGCCGCCAGGAAAACCTGCAAGTACCGGAGCTGGTCCTGGTCGGCCATGCCAGCGACCTGCCCGCGAACCTGAGCCAGTTGCCCGGCCTGCATTGGGTCAACGGCATCAGCGACGAGCAGTTGCAGGCCCTGTACCGGCATGCCGACTGCCTGTGGCAGCCCTCCTACGCCGAAGGCTTCGGCCTGCCGGTGGTCGAGGCGCTGTGGCAGGGTACGCCGGTCGCGGTGGCCAGGGGGTCGGCGCTCGACGAGGTCACGCCACCCGGCGCGCGGCGCTTCAATGCCCGCGATCGCGCCAGCCTGCGCAATGCGCTGATCGAACAGGCGCAGGACAGCGCCAGACCCGATCCGGATACCCTGCGCGACTGGGCCCGGCAATTTGCCGAGCCGGCCCACCGCCAGCGCCTCGACACCTTGCTCACAGGGCTCTTTCACTGATGCTGCCAGGAAAATTCATTGGCCTGACCCTGGGGTTGATCTTCGGGATCCTGTTGTGGGCCCTGCCACCGGCAAAAGTCATCTTCGTGGTGATCGGCCTGGCCGTGACCCTGACGCTGATCCGCAAGCCGCTGTGGGGCCTGCTGATCTTCGCCGTGCTGGCCACCTGCATTCCCTACACCACGCTGCAGCTGGGGATTCGCACCACGGTCAGTGAAGCGGTGCTCGGCCTGACGTGGGTCGGGCTGTTCTGGCAATCGTTCATCGGCAAGACCCGCAACCTCATGCTCTGGCGCCCCACTGAGCGGGCCATGGTCTGGCTGATGCTGTTCAGCGCCATTCCCTTTGTCTGGGGCATGCTGATCATTCATGCCGATGGCAACGGCCCGGTGAACTGGGTGCGCTGGCTGATGAACCTGTCGCTGCTGTTCATGGTGCCGCTGCTGCTGCGTACCGATGCCGACCGCGACAAAGTGGTGATCGCCCTGCTGCTGGGCACTCTGCTGATGCTGCTGCTGTCGATCGGCATGTTCATCAAGTCGCGCAATGCCATGTCGATGATCCCGATCCTCACCGACCTCAAGTACGCCCACCCGGAAGCGGTGAAGGACATCTTCTCCGCCAACTACCAGCGCATGGCGTCGCCCTGGGTTCACCCCAACCTCACGGGCGGCGTGCTGGTGCTGTTCATTCCCCTGGCACTGCTTTATGGCTGGACCCGCACCGGCGCGCGCCGGGCCCTGGGGCTGGCGGTGGCGATCCTCGGTTGCGCGGGGCTGCTGCTGAGTATTTCCCGCGGGGCGATCCTGGCCCTCGCCCTGGTGCTGATCTGGCTGACCTACAAACGCGTGCCCTACAGCGGCCGGATCATCGGCCTCGGGGCGGCCTTCGCGGTGGCCCTGGTGATGTTCTACCCGCCGCTGCAGGAACGCCTGATGACCATGTTCTCGGCGACCAACGCCAGTACCGAAGTGCGTTTCGACGAGTACGCGAAATTCCCCGAGGCGATGATGCGCTACCCGCTGGGCATCGGCTTCAAGGTCGACCCGCCGGTACCGGGCACCGACCTGCCGGGCATCTCCAACCTGTGGCTGAACTTCATCTACAAGATTGGCATTCCGGGGATGCTGCTGTTCATCGCCGTCACCCTGTTGTGGTGGCGCGAGGTGCGCCCGCTGGCGCCGATCCGTCAGGTGACTGCCGACAACGCACTGTGGCTGGGGTGCATTTCCGGCCTGCTGGCGGCCTTGCTGACGGGCTTGTTCGACCACTACTTCAGCTTCACTTTCGTGCTGATCGGTCTGTTCTGGCTGTTGATGGGCATGAGCCTGCAACAGGTCCGGTTGCGCCCGGCCATCACCCTCCCCCTCATCAACCCCAAGGATCGCCAAGCATGAAACATCGTATTTTCCATTCTGCGGATCTGCCGGAACGCCTGCCTGCCCTGGCCTCGGAGCTGGGCGTCAGCCACGATGAACTGCTCGAGGCCTACAGCTGGGGGCTGAACAACGACGTGCTGTTCGTCGAGGGCGACGGCGAGCAGGCGCGCTACAGCATCTCCTCGGTGGACATCGAACAGATCATCGAACATCCCCTGGCCCGAAGCCTGTATCGCCGCTTGAAGCAGGACATCCCCACCACCCTGGTGCCGCGCTACGGCAAGAACCTGGCCACCCTCAAGGACCGCTGGTTGCGGGCCTGGGAACAGGCCTACAACATCCTGATCAACAAGATCCCCAGCCATCACGTGCGCATCGCCTGGCTGCGCCTGGGCGGCGCGAAAATCGGCAAGGGCTCGACCATCTGGCGCAACACCGAGGTGCTGGGGGTGGAGAACCTGGTGATCGGCGATGACAGCGTGATCGCCTGGCATTGTCAGATCGACGCCCGGGCCGGGCTGATCATCGGCGATCATGTGACGATCGCCTCTCACGTGCTGATTCTCGCCGGCGGCCATGACCCGATGAGCCCCGAGTTCTGGTCGGTGTCCGCGCCCATCTACATCGATGACTACGCCTGGATCGCCACCCGGGCGCTGCTCGCCCATGGCTCGCATATCGGTCGCGGGGCCGTAGTGACCGCCAACACCCTCGTGGCCAAGGCCGTTCCCCCCTACAAGATCATTGGCGGCAGCGGTGCCAAACCCATGGGCGAGCGCCCTCACGACCTGAACTACAAGGTGGGTGGCAAAGGCCTGTTCACCCTGTTCTATTGATGCTCGGCAGCACCCTGCTACTGACCCTGGCGACCCTCGCCGGGCTGCTCGCCGGTTTTGCCCGCGAATGGCTGCTGGTGGCGGCCTGGGGCGCGGGCAGCCGCAGCGATGCGTTCCTGGTCGCGGTGTTCATTCCCGAAGCCCTGCGCATGACCCTGGCCGCCGGCATTCTCGCGGCCGCGGCCCTGCCGCTCTATCAGGAGCGCGACGCCCAGCGCCAGCACGCCTGGCTGGCCGGCCTGTGCCCACGCCTGCTGGGCCTGGGGCTGGGGCTGTATGCCCTGCTGGCCTTGAGCTCGCCGTTGTGGATCCGCCTGATCGGCCCCGGGCTCGACAGCGCAGCCCAGGCCGAAGCCGCCGCCAACCTGCGCAGCCTGGCCGCCTGCATCCCCGGCCTGCTCATGCATGCGCTGTTCAGCATCCCGCTGCACGCCCGGCAGCGTTTTGTCCTGCCGGGGCTAGGCTCGCTGCTGTTCAACCTGCCACCGGTGCTTTACCTGTTTTTCTACGGCCAGGCGAGCCTGGGCTCCGGCCTTTCGCTGGCATTTTTCCTCGGCAGCCTGCTGATGTGCCTGTCGCTGGTGCCGGCGGTCTGGCAAACCGGCTGGCGCCCCTGGCAAGTCCGCGGGGATGCCGGTGCCGGCCGGGAACTGCTCGGCCGCCTCGGCCCGCTGTTGACCAGCAACCTGGCCAGCCAGGGCCTGGCGCTGGTGGAACGGCTGGTCGCCAGCTATCTGGGCGAAGGCGTGGTGACCTGGGTCAACCTGGCGCGCAAGCTGATCAACCTGCCGCTGATTGCCTTGATGAGCCTGAACCAGGTCCTGCTTGGCTTGATGAGCGGCAAGTCCGGCGATCAGCGCCTGGGGCTGCTGCATCGTGGGCTCGACGCCGCGACCCTGCTGAGCCTGCCAGCCGCGCTCGGCCTGGTGGGCGCCAGCCCGGCGCTGATCCACTGGCTGCTGCCCGCCCAGAGCGCCGATGGCCCGCTGCCGACGCTGCTGGGCTGGTTCGCCGTGTCCCTGGTGTTCGGCGCCTGGAACGCCATGCTCGCCCGTTACGCCTATGCCGCCGGTGATACCAGCACGCCACTACATTGCGAACTGCTCGGCAGCCTGCTCAACGCCTTGTTGCTGGCGGGCCTGCCGCTGGTTCTGGGGCTGACCGCGATTCCTCTGGCGGCCCTCGGCGGCGTGCTCCTGACCAACCTGTTGCTGATGCAGCGCCAGCAATTGCTCACCCTGATCAACTGGCCGGTGCGCTGGGCAGTCAGCGCCGTCCTGCTGAGCGCGGCGGCGCTGCTGTTGCACCCGCTATTGAATGTCTGGCTGCAACTGGGGCTCAGCACAGTGGCCGGGCTGCTCTTGCTGATCGCCTTGGGGCTCTGGCTGAAACCCTGGCGGGCCTGAACGAGCGGCAGAGGGTTGACCTGATGTCACACTTATCCGTTATAAGTGCAGTCAGCCCCCGCCGACCCGGCAGAGTGTATTTCTTGGATCAGTGTTTGGACGCTAAGCTTGGACTATGGATGACTCAGATTACTTGCGCCTGCTCACCATTCAGGCCGAACAAGCCAACGCGTTCCTGTCCAATGCGCGCAAATGGGAGCGTGAGCGTTGGGTCTGCCAACGCCTGCTGCAAGGCTTGAACATCCCCTACCGTGCCGACGAGTTTACGCCCGCCGGGCAGGAGCCGCCGGACGTCCTGTTTCGCGAGGCCTGTTTCGAGGTGTTCTTCGTGCTGGACGAAGGCCGCCGCCTCAACGACGAATGGCGCGACGAGTTGCAACGGCGCCGCAGTGCCTTCTCCCTCAGCCAGCTGGTGCGCCGCGAGGCCAAGCCCAAGCGCATTCCGGCCAACGAACTGTTGCTCAGGCTGGCCCCGACCCTGCGCAAGAAAGCCCACAACTACAAGGAACGCGGCATGGACCTGGGGGAGCTGGACATCATCGCCTTCGCCAGCCTCAAGCGCGAAGTGCTGGACCTCAACAGCCACTTCCCGCCGCCGACCGAATACCTGCGCCAGGGCTGGCGCTCGTTGTCGCTGGTCGGGCCGACCTTCGCCCGCGTGCTGTTCGCCCACCCCGACGCGCCGGACTTCCTGCGCGGCAACCTGGGGCGCAGCATCCTCTTCGATGTCGGTATCAGTCTGTAGGCCTGCTGGAGCGGAATTTCCCGGGGCCTTCCCGGCCATTCGTGGCATGGCGCAAACACCGCGCGAGTGTTACAAAGCGCAATCATTCACGGGATGACAAGGCCGGCATCCGCGAGCAGCTATGCTCCGTTCCATGCCGCATAGCCCGACAAGATGGCACTGCGCTGTAACCTTCATACTTTTCGCAACGTCTAGCTGACGAGGCTTTTTATGACCAGCCGCCTGAACCCCGACGACCAACGCCATGTCGAAGAATACCTGCAACTGGCCCAGCACCGAGTCGAGCGCCGGCCCTTCCGGCCGTGGATGCTCCTCGTGATAGTCGTGACCATCACCATTGGCCTGGGCTTGCTGAGCCGACTTATCAGTTACCTGACGCTATGAGCTGCATCGCGCTCGCTCGGGTAACCGTACCGATTTCTTTTAGCCTTGCGAGATATCCCCATGACTCATCGTATTGTCATCGTTGGCGGCGGCGCCGGCGGTCTGGAGTTGGCTACCCGTCTGGGTAAGACTCTGGGCAAGCGCGGTACCGCCAGTGTGATGCTGGTCGACGCGAACCTGACCCACATCTGGAAACCCTTGCTGCATGAAGTGGCCGCCGGCTCGCTGAACTCTTCCGAAGACGAACTCAACTATGTCGCCCAAGCCAAATGGAACCACTTCGAGTTCCAGCTGGGCCGCATGAGCGGGCTCGATCGCCAGCAGAAGAAGATCCAGCTGGCCGCCACCTACGACGAAAATGGCGTGGAGCTGCTGCCCGCTCGTGAGCTGGGCTACGACAGCCTGGTGATCGCCGTGGGCAGTACCACCAACGACTTCGGCACCCAGGGCGCCGCCCAGCATTGCCTGTTCCTCGACACGCGCAAGCAGGCCGAACGCTTCCACCAGCAATTGCTCAACCACTACCTGCGCGCCCACGCCGGGCAGACCGATGTGGTGGAGCAGATCAGCGTGGCCATCGTCGGTGCCGGTGCCACGGGCGTCGAACTGGCCGCCGAGCTGCACAACGCCGCCCACGAGCTGGCGGCGTACGGCCTGGACCGGATCAAGCCGGAAAACATGCACATCACCCTGATCGAGGCCGGCCCACGGGTACTGCCGGCCCTGCCGGAGCGGATCGGCGGCCCGGTGCACAAGACCCTGGAAAAACTCGGGGTCAAGGTCATGACCAATGCCGCGGTCAGCGAAGTCACCGCCGACAGCCTGATCACCGCCGATGGCCAGGTGATTGCCGCCAGCCTGAAAGTCTGGGCCGCGGGCATTCGCGCCCCGGGCTTCCTCAAGGACATCGACGGCCTGGAAACCAACCGCATCAACCAGCTGCAGGTCTTGCCGACCCTGCAAACCACCCGCGACGAGAACATCTTCGCCTTTGGCGACTGCGCCGCCTGCCCGCAACCGGGCACCGATCGCAACGTTCCACCGCGGGCCCAGGCGGCTCACCAGCAAGCATCACTGCTGACCAAGTCGCTGAAACTGCGTATCGAAGGCAAGGCCCTGCCGGAATACAAATACACCGACTACGGCTCGCTGATCTCGCTGTCGCGCTTCTCCGCCGTGGGCAACCTGATGGGCAACCTGACCGGCAGCGTGATGCTCGAAGGCTGGCTGGCGCGGATGTTCTATGTGTCGCTGTACCGCATGCACCAGATGGCGCTCTACGGCCCGTTCCGGACCGCCATGCTGATGCTCGGCAGCCGGATCGGCCGTGGCACCGAGCCACGCCTCAAGCTGCACTGAATCTGAGCCTGTAGACCAAGACAAGAATGCCCCGAGCGATCGGGGCATTTTTTTGCGCCCTGTTCAACACGGGCTCAGGCAAACAGGCAGGCTGTTAAAGATCGAAGTGCCTAGAGACTTCCCGCACTCTATTTCCAACTTTCCGTGCAGCTTTAAGATTAATCTTAATTCTAAAATAGAAGAGCCACCGGACTTAACCCCCACATCCCAAAGTTGCTCTCCCCTGGGCGTACCGAATACATACACCTGCCTCCGCGTCACCTCTTACTGCGACATATAGATAGCTGTCCCGATAGAACTCAAGACATCACTCACGCTCTATTTAGTTGCATTGATAGTTTGCCCTGCACGCTTAAACCTTCGACTCCAACCTGCTACCCCTAAAGATTATCCCCTTCAAAACAGCTACTTACATACAAGAATCGAAGATTTTGCGGCGTTCATCCCGTTTAGCTGCCGACAGGCATTCCGACAACTTCATGCCACCCGATCAAATTTTAAGAATCTTCTTATTGAAATCCTATCAGGCAAAAAAGTATTAGCCGCCATTCAAACAAAGCCATAGAACACTCAATACTTTAAGAATGGTCTTATTGTAACGACCAAAGTGAAGATACAAGATTGCACCTCCAACTTTAGCAGGTACATGAAATGTCCAAACTTCTCAAAAGCATCGTCTCCATGGCTATCGCTGGCGCGGTCAGCACTTCCGCTCTCGCAGCAGATGGCACCATCGACTTCAAGGGCGAAATCATCGCGGCATCCTGCGCCATCACCGGCGGCACCGGCACCAGCGTTGGCGGCGGCAAGGGTTCCCAGACCATTTCTGTCGACCTCGGCAAGGTCAGCACCGACTCGCTCACTGGCAATGCTGGTGGCTCTAGCATCGTTGGCGGTAAGAGCATCAACCTGAACCTGGACTGCGGCGGCACCGCGAACGGCCTGAAGACCGTGCGCATGCAATTCGACCCGAACAGTGGTTCCGGTATCGACAGCAAGAACAACTCGCTGCTGAAAATCACTCCTGGTGGCGCAACGGGCGTGGGCATCGGCATCTTTAACGGCAGCAACAACCTGGTGAACATCGCCGCGAACGAAACCATCTCAGGCAATTTGGTCACGACCGGCGAAGCTGAAAATATCAAGTACACCGCCAAGCTGGACCTGCGCGCCGGTTATGTGGCGAACGGCGATGTGATCAAGCCAGGTTCTGCGGCCGGCCAACTGCCGTTTACCTTGACCTACGAGTAACCCGCACCAAAGGGAGGGGGCCTGCCCCCTCCCTCCGACCTGGAGCCGCTATGAAAATCTCATTATTGGCGCGTATTGCAATCGCCAGCGCCATGACACTCTCCGCGTCGATGGCCAGTGCCGGCATTACGCTGGATGGCACCCGCGTCATCTTTGCTGCGCCAGCCAAGGAAACATCCGTCCTCGTTAGGAACCAGGGCTCGAACGACATTATGGTCCAGTCCTGGGTCGAGCCAGACAAAAACGGGGCCAATACCGACGTGCCGTTCGCCATTACCCCTCCTCTGGTTCGCCTGGGAGGCAACAAGCAACAGGTCCTGCGTATTCTCTATCAAGGCCAGGGGCTGCCGACCGACAAGGAATCCGTGTTCTGGCTGGCCGTGCAGGAAATCCCGCAAAAAGCCAAGACCGAGAACACCCTGCAAATTGCCATACGCCAGCGCGTGAAGCTGTTCTACCGCCCGGCCAACCTGCCGGACACTGCCGCCAATGCAGCCAAGAGCCTGCAATGGAAGCTGGTGGAACAAAGCGGCAAGGCCGCGCTTTCAGTGACCAACCCTTCCGCGTTCCATGTGACCCTTGCCGGGGGCAGCGTGACACTGCGCAATGGCAAGGATGCAGGCACCGCCACCGTGGAAATGCTGGCGCCAGGGGCAACACGCACCGTCGCGATCAAAGGCTCGACTGGCATGAGGTCCGGAACCACAACAGTGGAATTCGACAGCATCAACGATTACGGCGGGCTGGACCGAGTCACCAGCAAACTTTCCAACTAACGGAAACACAGCCATCACTCGTGTCGCTCGCTAGAGCGCACCGCCTTACCTAATCCGACTTTTTACTCAGGTCAGTGCTTCGGGCATCCGATGCATGATCGAAAGGATTTCGCATGCCCATTTTTCAGAGAGAGCTCAGTTTCAGGATCGCCCGAAGGGCGTGCGCGACCTGCCTCGTGGCACTGGGACTGGCCTCGAAGTTGTCCGCCGCAGAAGCCGAGTTCGCCGACTCCTTTCTGAAGATGGAGGGTGCCCCGGTGGACCTCAAGTTTTTTGAGAAAGGCAGCGCCGTTCCGCCAGGTACCTACAGCGTCGACCTCTACCTGAACAATGTGCTGATCAAGCGCCAGGAAATCACCTTCGCCGCCGACGCCTCCGGGCAGATCAAGCCTGTCATCTCGCTCGGGCTGCTCAAAGAGCTTGGACTCAACGCGGGCAAAGCCCAGCAGGATGGACTCATCGCCGCGGACGCCAAGGATGAGCAGCCGTTCGACGTCAGCGCCCAGGTCGCCGGCGCCGCGGTGGACTTCGACGCCACCAACCTGGCATTGCAGTTCAGCATTCCGCAGGCATACGTCCAGCGCTATTCCCGTGGTTACGTCGACCCCTCGGTTTGGGACGAAGGCATCACCGCCTTCTACAGCGACTACCAGGCCAACTTCAACCGCAATACCAACCAGGGAATGAAGAGCGACTACCACAACCTGAACCTGCGCAACGGCTTCAATATCGCCGGCTGGCGCTTTCGCAACGAATCCGCCCTGACCGGCGGAACCGGCACAAAAAGCGAATTCAAGAGCAACCGCAACTATCTGGAGCGCGATGTCCAGCGCCTGAAAGGCAAGCTTTCCCTGGGCGAGCTGTACACCCCAGGCGAGATCTTCGACAGCGTTCGCTTTCGCGGTGCACAGATCGCTTCGGACCTCGGCATGCTGCCTGATAACGAGATCGGCTACGCACCCGTGATCCGCGGCATCGCCGAAAGCAATGCCACCGTCGAAGTACGGCAAAACGGCTACGTGATCTATTCCGCGTCGGTGCCGCCTGGCGCCTTCGAATTCACCGACATCTATCCCAGCGGCTCCAACGGCGACCTGCAGATCAAGATCATCGAAGCGGATGGCCGGGTACGCGAATATCTGCAGTCCTATGCCTACCAGCCGGTCATGACCCGGCGCGGCAACCTTCGCTACAGCGTCACCGCCGGTGAATATCGCTCCACCGACCAACCGTCGCCGTCGTTCACCCAGGGCACGGCCGTCTACGGCGTGACGGACAACCTGACCGGTTATGGCGGTGCGCTGCTCGCGCAAGACTATCGCGCCGTCAACCTTGGCGCGGGCGTGAACTCCAGCATCGGCGGTATTTCCTTCGACGTCACCAGCAGTGAATCGAAGACCCAGAACGGCAGGAGTAACAAGGGTCACAGTGCGCGCTTCCTGTACTCCAAGACGCTGAACGCCACCAATACCACCTTCACCATGGCCGGCTATCGCTACTCCACCGAAGGCTATCGCAGCTTCAGCCAGCACGTGGACGACCTCATGTATCAGGACCGTGCCGGCTTCAGCGCGCAAAAGAGCCGAATCAACCTCCGGGTGAACCAGAGCCTGTCACAGCGAGGCTCGCTGTACCTCAGCATGGATGAAACCAACTACTGGAATCAGCAGGGCCGCACGCGCAACTGGCAATTTGGTTATGGCAACAGCATCGCCAGTGTCAGCTACAACCTGGCGGTGTCACGCACCCAGAGCGATCCCATGAGCGGTGGTTCGGACACGCAACTCACCGCCAGTATCAGCATGCCGCTGGGAGGCCGGGGTAGTTCTCACCGCCTGTCCAGCAACGCCATCAGCTCGAGCAAAGGTGATTCCTCGCTGCAGTCGAACGTGTCCGGCTACCTGGACGACCAGGCGACCCTCAGCTACTCGGCACAGGCAGGCCACAGCAAAAGAAACGGCAGTACGGCCGGCGCCAGCCTGGACTGGGATACCCCCGTCGCCAAGCTGCGTGGTGGCTATAACCAGGGGCGTGACGACAAGCATATCGACCTGGGCGCCTCTGGCTCGCTGGTGGTGCACAGCGGCGGCGTTACCCTCGGCCAACCGCTTGGCGAGACTTTCGGTTTGCTGGAGGTTCCGGACGTCGACGGCGTCGGGGTATCCGGCTGGAACGCCGTACGCACCAATGGCAAGGGTTACGCGGTGGTGCCCTATATGCAGCCTTATCGCTACAACTGGCTGAACCTGGATACCCAGACCCTGGGTACCGACACCGAGATCAACGAAACCTCCAAGGTGCTGGTGCCAACCCGTGGCGCCATCGTCAAGGCCACCTATGCCGCACAAACCGGTCGCCGCCTGCAATTCGTGCTGCGCGCGGACAAGGGCGATCCAATCCCCTTCGGCGCCCAAGGCTACGACGAACAAGGCAAGCCCCTGGGCATGGTCGACAACCTGTCGCGCCTGCTGGTCTTTGGCGTTCCCGACCAGGGCCGGCTGGAGATTCGCTGGGCCGAAGGCAGCTGCATGGTGGACTACAAGCTACCGCCCACAAACAAGGAACTGGCTTACGAGCGCGTGGACGGCCTTTGCCGGGTCTTGTGACCCACACTCTTTCAAACCAGAGCGGACATATGCACAAACTGATCACTCTTCCCATTGGCCTGCTTGCCCTGGCGCTGGCCGAGCCAGCGTTCTCGTGGTGCAAATGGGCCAGTACTGGCCCTCCTAGCTCACAACATTACCAGGTGAATGTTCCAGCCAGCCTGACCGTCAAGCGGGTCCCAGTCGGCGGAATACTCGCAAGTTACTCCCAGAATATCCCTATCTCAGGGATTCACTGTAACGACAGCGAGATCATGAACATCACCTTTGAAAACGGCCTCGAACCCTCCGCCATCCCCGATGTGTACAAAACCGGCGTGGCGGGCATTGGCATGCGCATCATCGCTTCAAGAGTTTTGGGAGGCGGCCAGAGTATTACTTACGGCCTGCCCTCCCAATACGCATTTAAAGGAATTTGGGATCGTCCCTACATGCCTACTGCCATCCATGTCGAATACGTCCGCACGGAAATCGCAGTTGGCTCAGGCAAGGTGCCAACCAACTTCACAATCAACTTTCTTATCCCTGATGGCTTGACCCCGAACCCAGTGACTTACACATCCTCAGGATTCACCAACCTGGAGAACAACTTCTACTTCAGCACTTGCGAGGCCCGGGAGCCCTCCATGACCGTACAAATGGGCCAAGTCCCGATTTCCAACATCAAGTCTGGTGCCGCACCGGAAAAACCCTTCGCCCTCGATATTCGCTGCCGTGGCATACGGCCTGAAAAACCGGTTCCGGTGAAAATCTATTTCGAAGGCAACTCGACAGGCCCAGGCATGCTGAATCTGACCGGGGCTGGGCAGACCAGCGTTGCCCAAGGCGTGGCTATCGAGCTGAAAAACGACAAGGGCACCAAACTTCCCTTCGACAAGCCCGGTGCGGTCAGCCTGGACTGGCAGTACAGCGAAACCGATGCCGAGGTCTACCGCTTCGCGGGGTCCGCTCGCTATACGCCGAGTGGCGGCGAAATAAAGTCCGGCAAGGCAAATGCAACGATGACCTACGTACTCGACTACAACTGACCGGACTCAGCCAGCATGGGCCACCCCATACAACAGCCCCGAATGATCGGGGCTTTTTTGTGCGTCGAATTCGCCGGTAAGCACCGCGCGTCAAATTCCGGGCAAAAAAAATCCCCGTATCTTTCGATACGGGGATTTTCAGTATGGTCGGGGTAAGGGGATTCGAACTCCTGACATCCTGCTCCCAAAGCAGGCGCGCTACCGGACTGCGCTATACCCCGGTAAAAAAAAGGCACCTTTTAAAGGCGCCTTCTGCGAACAGAGCTTTTGGCGTCTGATCTTAAGATTCGATTCCAGCGAACTGGTTTCAAAAATGGTGGGTCGTGTGGGATTCGAACCTACGACCAATTGGTTAAAAGCCAACTGCTCTACCAACTGAGCTAACGACCCAAATATGGTCGGGGTAAGGGGATTCGAACTCCTGACATCCTGCTCCCAAAGCAGGCGCGCTACCGGACTGCGCTATACCCCGGCTTGAAATTGGCTCCGTGACCAGGACTCGAACCTGGGACCCAATGATTAACAGTCATTTGCTCTACCGACTGAGCTATCACGGAACTGAACATTTCAATTTACAACCTTTACAGCAGGCTTTTATTTCTAGAAGCCTCCTCGTCGACCTGGTCCGTATCGCTACGTTCATGTCTCTGAGGCGCGCTATTCTACAATCTTAAAAACCTCTGTCAACCCCCTAAATTGCTTTCAAGACAATGATTTGCAACTTATTTCAGTTTTTTCCTCAGGGAGAAAAAAGCCTTGGGGTGACGTACTGCGGGGCGCACTTTACAAGCCTTTGCCTTACAGTTCAACGCCCTATGCAAAAAAAGGCCTCGCAATGCGAGGCCTCCTTCACAACGACGCCCTATCGGGCTCAGGCGAAGACGATTTCGTCGTTTTCCACCTTGGCCGTCACAGTGGCCCCCGGCAGGAAACTGCCGGACAGAATCAACTGCGCCAATGGGTTCTCGATCCAGCGCTGAATCGCCCGTTTCAGCGGACGCGCGCCATAGACCGGGTCGTAACCCACGGCAATCAGTTTGTCCAAGGCCTCGCCACTCAGCTCCAGCTTGAGCTCGCGCTCGGCCAGGCGGCTGCGCAGGCGTCCCAGCTGGATCTCGGTGATGCCGGCGATCTGATCCCGGGCCAATGGCTCGAAGATCACCACTTCGTCGATCCGGTTGATGAACTCCGGACGGAAATGGGTCGACACCGCATCCATCACCGCCGCCCGCTGTGCTTCGCGATCCCCCACCAGCTCCTGGATCTGCGCCGAGCCCAGGTTGGAGGTCATGACGATCACCGTATTACGAAAGTCCACGGTACGCCCGTGGCTATCCGTCAGGCGGCCGTCTTCCAGCACCTGCAGCAAGATGTTGAACACGTCCGGATGGGCCTTCTCGACCTCGTCCAGCAGGATCACCGAATAAGGCTTGCGCCGCACCGCCTCGGTCAGATAACCGCCCTCCTCGTAACCGACATAGCCTGGAGGCGCACCGATCAACCGAGCCACGGAGTGTTTCTCCATGAACTCGGACATATCGATCCGCACCATCGCCTCTTCGGTATCGAAAAGGAATTCGGCCAGCGCCTTGCACAACTCGGTCTTACCCACACCGGTCGGGCCGAGGAACATGAACGAACCACTTGGCCGGTTCGGATCGGACAACCCGGCGCGAGAACGCCGCACGGCGTTGGCTACCGCCACCACGGCTTCGTTCTGGCCGATGACGCGCTGGTGCAGCAGGCTTTCCATCTTCAGCAGCTTGTCGCGCTCGCCTTCGAGCATCTTCGACACCGGAATACCGGTCCACTTGGACACGACTTCGGCGATTTCCTCTTCGGTCACCTTGCTGCGCAACAGCTGGTTCTCGCTTTGGCCGTGCTGGTCGACCATCTGCAGGCTGCGCTCCAGGTCCGGGATCACCCCGTACTGCAACTCGGCCATGCGGTTCAGGTCGCCTTTGCGGCGCGCGGCTTCCAGCTCCTGGCGGGACTGCTCGATCTTCTGCTGAATCTGCGCCGAACCCTGCACTTCGGCTTTCTCCGAGGTCCAGACTTCTTCCAGATCGGCGTATTCGCGCTCCAGGCGGGTGATTTCCTCCTGGAGTTTCTCCAGGCGCTTGATCGCCGCTTCGTCGTCTTCTTTCTTCAGGGCCTGGGATTCGACCTTCAGTTGAATCAGGCGCCGTTCCAGGCGGTCCAGGACTTCCGGCTTGGAGTCGATCTCCATGCGGATACGGCTGGCGGCTTCGTCGATCAGGTCGATCGCCTTGTCCGGCAGTTGCCGGTCGGTGATGTAGCGATGGCTGAGCTTGGCCGCGGCAATGATCGCGCCGTCGGTGATCGCCACCTTGTGGTGCACCTCATAACGCTCTTTCAGGCCACGCAGGATGGCGATGGTATCTTCTTCGCTCGGCTCGTCCACCAGGACTTTCTGGAAGCGCCGTTCGAGGGCCGCGTCCTTCTCTATATATTGGCGGTACTCGTTGAGCGTGGTGGCGCCGACACAGTGCAGCTCACCCCGAGCCAGGGCTGGCTTGAGCATGTTGCCCGCATCCATCGAACCTTCGCCCTTACCGGCGCCGACCATGGTGTGCAGTTCGTCAATGAACAGAATGATCTGCCCTTCTTGCTTGGACAGCTCGTTGAGCAGGGATTTCAGGCGCTCTTCGAACTCGCCACGGTATTTGGCGCCAGCGATCAGTGCGCCCATGTCCAGGGACAGCAGGCGCTTGCCCTTCAGGCCGTCCGGCACTTCGCCGTTGATGATGCGTTGGGCCAGGCCTTCGGCAATCGCGGTTTTACCCACGCCAGGCTCACCGATCAGCACCGGGTTGTTCTTGGTCCGGCGTTGCAGCACCTGGATGGTCCGGCGGATTTCGTCGTCACGGCCGATCACCGGGTCGAGCTTGCCGTCTTCGGCGCGCTTGGTCAGGTCGACGGTGTATTTATCCAGGGCCTGACGCGACTCCTCGACGTTGGCATCATTCACCGCCTCGCCGCCTCGCAGGTTATTAATGGCGTTTTCCAGCGCTTTTTTGCTGACGCCCTGGCCCAGCAACAATTTGCCGAGCTTGCTGTTTTCGTCCATGGCCGCCAGCAGCACCAGCTCGCTGGAGATGAACTGGTCGCCTTTCTGTTGCGCCAGGCGATCGGCCTGGTTCAGCAGGCGCGCCAGATCCTGCGACATGTTCACGTCGCCGGTGGGGTTCTGGATTTTTGGCAAGTGGTCGAGCTCTTTGCTCAGTTCCTTGCGCAGGCTGTTCACGTCGAAGCCCACTTGCATCAGCAGCGGCTTGATCGAACCGCCTTGCTGTTCGAGCAGCGCCTGCATCAAGTGCGCGGGCTCGATGGCCGGATGGTCGAGGCCGACCGCCAGGGATTGAGAATCGGATAACGCCAGCTGAAGCTTGCTGGTTAATCGGTCTATACGCATTAGTCACCTTCCTTTTGAGCAGGTCGGAGCGATGGACACACCTAAATAGAGAAACCTGCCAGATACCCCTGTAGATGCGGTCGATTCTGGAAGATTCAAGCCTTGCGAGCTTGACACAGGTCAGAAGAGTCTAGCGTTCCAGCCAGATCAGGGAAGCGAAGCGCCCGGTGCGCGGGCTGCGGCGGTAGGAATAGAAACGCGGATCGCTCACGGTGCAGAAACCGCCGCCATACACGGCGGTGACGCCGCATGCCGCCAGGCGCAGGCGGGCCAACATATAGATATCAGCCATGAGCTTGCCGGGGTTGTGGCTCGGTACAAAGGCCTGTTCGGTCTGTGGCAAGTGCCGGACGAAAGCGTCACGCACTTCCGGTCCGACCTCGAAGGCTTGCGGACCAATGGCCGGCCCCAGCCAGACCAATACATCCTCTGGCGCGACTTTCAGGCTATCGAGCGTCGCTTCCAGCACCCCGGCCGCCAGCCCACGCCAACCGGCATGGGCCGCCGCCACCCGAGTACCGGCGCGGTCGCAGAACAGCGCTGGCAGGCAATCGGCGGTCATGGCGCTACAGGCAATGCCGGGCGTGGCGGTCCAGCTGGCATCGGCGGTGGCGACGACGGACGGATCCGCCTCGACCACATCAATACCGTGAACCTGTTTCAGCCAGGCTGGCTTTATAGAGAAACGATCGGTCAGGCGACGGCGGTTTTCGGCCACCGCCTCTGGGTTGTCATCGACATGATCGCCCAGGTTGAGGCTGTCGAACGGCGCCAGGCTGACGCCGCCCGCACGGGTGGTGACGCAGACTTTGACCCCGGCCGGCGCGGGCCAGTCAGGAATCAGCCAGTCACTCATCCGACGAAAGCCTCGCGATCCTGCTTGAGCAGGGTCAGCAGCCAGACGAAATCTTCCGGCAGCGGCGATTCCCAGCTCATGCGCTCGCCGGTGGTCGGATGATCCAGCTCAAGGAACCGCGCATGCAGCGCCTGACGCGGGAAGTGCTTGAGGGATTCGACCATGGTCGGGTTCGCGGCGGGCGGAATGCGGAAACGGCCACCGTAGGCCGGATCGCCGACCAACGGATAGTTGATATGGGCCATGTGCACACGGATCTGGTGGGTCCGCCCGGTTTCCAGTTTCACCCGGACATGGGTGTGGGAACGGAAACGCTCCAGTACGCGGTAGTGGCTGACGGCCGGCTTGCCGCCTTCCATCACTGCCATGCGCTGGCGTTGCTGGCCATGCCGGCCGATCGGGGCGTTGATCTTGCCACCGGCGGTGACCACGCCGATCACGATGCATTCATAGATGCGGCTGACGCTGCGGCTCTGCAACTGGGCAACCAGCTGGGTCTGCGCCTGGATGGTCTTGGCCACCACCATCAGACCGGTGGTGTCCTTGTCCAGGCGATGGACGATGCCGGCGCGCGGCACGTTGATGATGTCCGGGACATGGTGCAGCAGGGCATTGAGCAGCGTGCCATCGGCGTGACCGGCGGCGGGGTGGACCACCAGGCCGGCAGGCTTGTTGATCACCAGGATGTCGTCGTCTTCATAGACGATATCCAGTTCGATGTCCTGAGCGATCCATTCTCCCTGAGCTTCCTGCTCGGCGGTCAGCTCAAGAACCGCGCCGCCATGGACGATGTCTCGCGGGCGGATAACCGCTCCATCCACAGTCAGGCGGCCGTCTTTGATCCAGGCGGAAAGGCGCGAGCGCGAGTGCTCAGCGAATAATTGGGCGGCGACTTGATCGAGGCGTTGGCCGCCCAGTTCGGACGGCACCTCTGCGCGAAGTTCAATTTTATCGGACATGCTCAGACTAGGCGTCGGCACAGCCTTTGGTTTCGGCTGCGCGCTTGTGGTTAAATACGGCGTCTTTTGCCCCGAGGCTTTTCAACGGGGCGCTCATCATAACAGGACGGCCCCGCCCAAGACAGCGGCCGTCATAGGGACGCAAGCCGCCATGCAAGTGAAACACCTGCTGCTGATCGCCATCCTCGCACTGACCGCTGCTTGCTCATCGAAGGAAGTCGTTGACGAAAACCTGAGCGAGGTCGAGCTGTACCAGCAGGCGCAGACCGACCTGGACAACAACAGCTATACCAGCGCCACAGCCAAGCTCAAGGCCCTGGAGTCGCGTTATCCGTTCGGTCGCTACGCGGATCAGGCACAGCTCGAACTGATCTATGCCAACTACAAGAACGCCGAGCCGGAGGCCGCCAAGTCCGCCGCCGAGCGTTTCATCCGTCTGCATCCACAACACCCGAACGTGGACTACGCCTACTACCTCAAGGGCCTGACCTCCTTCGACCAGGACGTCGGCCTGCTGGCGCGCTTCCTGCCGCTGGACATGACCAAGCGTGACCCGGGTGCCGCGCGCGACTCCTACAACGAGTTCGCCCAGCTCACCAGCCGTTTCCCGAACAGCCGCTACGCGCCGGACGCCAAGCAGCGCATGATCTACCTGCGCAATCTGCTGGCCTCCTACGAAATCCACGTGGCCGACTACTACCTGACCCGTCAGGCCTATGTAGCCGCCGCCAACCGTGGCCGCTACGTGGTGGAAAACTTCCAGGAAACCCCGTCGGTGGCCGATGGCCTGGCGGTGATGACCGAGGCTTACCAACGTCTGCACCTGGACGAGCTGGCCGCCACCAGCCTGGAAACCCTGAAGCTCAACTACCCCGATCACCCGACTCTGGTCGACGGCCAGTTTGTGCCACGGGTCGCCGAGGCGGACAACCGCTCCTGGCTGAGCAAGGCCACCCTGGGCCTGATCGAGTCCCGCCCACCGCTGCCGCCGGGAGAAACCCGCGCCAACCAGGACGTGATGAAGCAATACCAGGACGCCAAGGATGCGATTCCGGCCGAGCTCAAGCCTAAAGACGCCAATGGCGACGCTGTCGAAGAAGAACAGCACGAAGCCGAAGGCAACAACAGCGACCGCTCGTGGTTCAGCTACATGACCTTCGGCGTGTTCGACTGACACCGCCGCGGTCACAAAAAAGGGAGACTTTCGAGTCTCCCTTTTTTTGTCCGTGGATTTCAGCGCTGATTGCACTGTGCGCCCGGCATGACCTTGGCTAAACTGCCGGTTCCTCACTCACATAGCTGGCTACCATGCTTCGTCTACTGTTCTGGATCGCCCTGATTGCCGCTGCGGTATGGCTCTGGCGCAAATTCAAGCAGCCCGCCTCCGGCACCGCTGCGCCCCGCGAACCCAGCACCACGCCCATGGTGCGTTGTGCCCACTGCGGCGTGCACCTGCCCCGCGATCGGGCGCTGAGCCTCGAGCAACAGTGGTATTGCAGCCAGGCGCACCTGGAGCAAGGTCCGATCTCCCGCGATCGCTGAACCTCGACCGCAGCGGTGCATATGACGTCAAAAGCACGTTGTTTGCACCGCTGAATAATTCGCTACAAAAAAGCCACCGCCCCTCCTCACCTCGCTTCCGGCCGGCAACCCTCGGCAAATCGGGGCTATTACCCTGCGCGTCATCTTGAATTCGACCAAACGGCCCCGCACCGCCCGGCCTTGAGCGGGCCAACGACCTCAAGCCTGCCTAGACTTCACGACACGCCAGGATGGCGGGTGCTCTCGCACCTCTTTCGCTCACGGATGAAGCAGTAAGCGGCATGAGCCCACGACAAAAAGTCTTGATCGTCGATGACGATCCAGGCATTCGCGAATATCTGGAAATCAGCCTCGGCCGGATGCAACGCCATACCCGCAGCGCCCGCACCCTGGGCGAAGCGCGTCACTGGCTGGCGCGGGAAGGCTTCGACCTGTGCCTGAGCGACCTGCATTTGCCCGACGGCACGGGGCTGGAATTACTCGAGCATATCCGGTGCCGCCAGCTGCGAATGCCGCTGGCCATACTCAGCACCTGCGCCCGCCAGGAAACCGCAATCCACGCCCTGAAGGCCGGGGCCATCGACTTCCTGAGCAAACCCGTGGCCCTGGCGCGCTTGCGCGAACTGCTGAATGGTGCCCTGCCCGGATCGACACCCCCGCCCCCTGCCACCGGCCCATTGCTCGGCGATTCGGCCGCCATGCACAAGCTGCGCGGACAAATCGGCAAACTGGCCCGGAGCCAGGCCTCGGTCTATATCAGCGGAGAGTCCGGAAGCGGCAAGGAACTGGTCGCCCGCGCGATCCACGATCTGGGTCCTCGAGCCAGCCACGCCTTCGTGCCGGTCAATTGCGGGGCCATCCCACCGGAGCTGATGGAGAGCGAGTTTTTCGGCCATCGCAAAGGCAGCTTCAGCGGCGCTATCGAAGACAAGCCCGGCCTGTTCCAGGCGGCGCACGGCGGCACACTGTTTCTCGATGAGGTGGCCGATCTGCCGCTGGCGATGCAGGTCAAATTGCTCCGCGCGCTGCAGGAGAAGGCGGTACGTTGCGTCGGCGAACAGCAGGAAGTCCAGGTCGATGTGCGCATTCTCTGCGCCACCCACAAGGCGCTGCAGGCGGAAGTACATGCCGGGCGCTTTCGCCAAGATCTCTACTACCGCCTGAACGTGATCGAACTGCCGGTGCCAGCGCTACGGGCGCGCAAGGCCGATATCGAACCCTTGACCACCGCCATCCTCGAGCGCCTGGCGCAGGGTAACGGCCAACAACTGACACGGCTTCAGCCAAGCGCGTTGCTGGCACTCCAGGGCTACGACTTTCCCGGTAACGTGCGCGAACTGGAGAACCTGCTCGAACGGGCGCACACCCTGTGCGAGAACCGGCGGATCGAAGCACGCGACCTGCGCCTGACGCCCAACGGCGCCCACCCGGCCATCACGCCCGGACCGGCACAGGTGATCAACCTTGAGAAACATCTGCAAGAAGTCGAGCGCCGACTGATCCTCCAGGCCCTGGAGCACACCCGCTGGAACCGCACGGCGGCGGCCCAGCGCTTGAGCCTGTCGTTTCGCTCGATGCGCTACCGGCTGAAGAAACTCGGCCTGGATTAAATTCGCCCACTGGGCGCATAAGGCGCCGGGTCGATGATTGGCTCCCGGCCCAGCATCAGGTCGGTGAACAGCTGGCAGGACGCGGGCGCCAGGACCAAGCCATTGCGGTAATGCCCGCAGTTCAACCACAGCCCCGCCAGCCCGGGCACCGGGCCGATATAGGGAATGCCCTCGGGCGAACCTGGGCGCAACCCCGCCCAATGGCCCACCACCTCGGCCTGCGCCAGCGCCGGGATCAACTCGATGGCCGAAGCCTTCAGACTTTCCAGGGCCGACGAGGTGGGGGTCTTGTCGAAGCCTTCGTGCTCCAGGGTACTGCCGATCAAGATGTGGCCGTCGCGCCGGGGAATCGCGTAACGCCCCTTGGCCAGGACCATGCAGGAAAGAAAATCCGACGCGCACTTGTAGAGGATCATCTGGCCTTTGACCGGCTCCACTGGCAACGCCAGCCCCAGGCCCTTGAGCAATTCGCCGCTCCAGGCCCCTGCCGCCAGCACCACCTGATCGCCACGGATTTCGCCCAGGGAGGTCTGCACCCCGAGCACTCGCTCACCTTCGCGGATAAACCCGCTGACTTCGCACTGCTCGTGAAGGGTCACCGCTGGCAACGCCGACAGGGCGGCCTTCAGCGACTTGACCAGGCGCGGATTGCGCACGTTGGCCACGTCAGCCATGTAGATCGCCCGCGAAAAACCGCCACCCAGCACCGGCACCGCGTCATGGGCCACCGAGATATCCACAGCGCTCAATGGCCGCTGTTCGCGCCGGGCCCAGGCCAGTGCTTCGGCCTCGTCGTCGAGGTCCAGCCAGTACAGGCCGGTGGTGTGCACTTCGGGATCGACACCGGTGGTGGCGAACAGGCGTTCGGCCAGCTGTGGATAAAAGTCCTGCGACCAATGCGCCAGCGCCGTGACCGCCGGGCTGTAGCGCCAGGGGTACAGCGGCGAGACGATCCCGCCGCCGGCCCAGGAGGATTCCTGGCCGACATTCGAGCGTTCGAGCAGCACCACCTGCTGCCCGGCGGACGCCAGGTTGAACGCGGTCAGCAGGCCGATCACTCCACCGCCGACAATCACCACTTGCTGTTGCTTTGCCATAGTCCAGTCCAGGAAATGAAAACACCGGGCGCCGCCAGCGCCCGAGAAGGTTGTTCAGCGCCCCCAGCAATCCTTGCTGGTCACCCCGTCGGCCATATTGTTGTTGCCCATGGCACCGGTGTGGCTAAGGGTGAACTCGCCGCATTTGTCGCCGGCCATCATGCTCTCGGTTTTCGGCGTCGCGGTCAGGGTAAAGCTCTGGTCGGCCAGGACTGGCGTGATGCTGTAGTCGTCGTTGCCGGCGCTGAGGCCCGGAGCGTTGCTGTAGACACCGCCCTTGGAATGAAACCGCTCGAGACTCTGCGCCTGTTCCGACAGCAGGCCGGCAATCTGCGTGCGATGGGTTTTCTTCACGTACTCGGTGATGCTGGGAAGGCTCAGGGTGACAACGAGCCCGATGACCGCAATCACGATCATGATTTCGATCAGGGTAAAACCTTGGTTGGATCTACGCATGCCTCACTCTCACTTACTGTATTTGTCGCCACATGATGCGGCGGCTGCCACCGCCCGGCTTCTCGACCAGAGAGGCGATACCGCCGCCGGAATCGCTGACGATTTTGCGGGTAGCGCGATTAAGCACAGCGCTCAATGCAGGAATGCCGCCGGTAAAGATGACACCGCTGGAAGGCGTATCCAGACCGTCGACCACTTCATCGCCATTGGTGTCGAGCACCGCGTCGCCCTGCATCTTACCGCTGAATGCGTCCAGCTCGACCAGTTTGCCGTTGCCGGCGCTGGAACAAGGGTCGCCCGCCTCGACAGCAGCAGTGCTGAAGACAACGCGACCCGCCACCAGCGTGGCCTGATTGATGACCCGCTCGCCACTCGACGCCTCCCCCAGCGGCAGGTACCAGCCCTGCTCGGCCGGATAACTGACGTCCGCCTGGGTGCTGGTGATATAGGAGCCCGCGCTGCCGGTAAACAGCCCAGTGATCGCTTGCGCCTGCAGGTCAGCCACGGTGATGCTGCCCGTCCCAGCCGGGGCATCCCAGACCGCGTAGAAACCCTGGGCATCCTTGCTGCGCTTGTCGGCCAGCTCGCTGAGCTTGCCGGTGCCGAACAGCACCAGCTTGCCGCCCTCGGGATGATCCACCAGCAACGGCTGCGCGGTGATCGGCTGGCTCGCGCCACCCGGAGCGCTGAACAACGGAGCACCACCAAAGGCCAGGCCCCAGCTGTCCGGCGCCGAACCGCTCAAATCGAACTTCCACAGATAGCCCTGAAGGTCGCCGCCATAGGCCGCCTGGACCACATTCTGGCTGTCCACCCGCACCTTCACCGAGGACAAGCCGTTCTCCTGCCCACTGCCATCGACCGGGATTTTCCTGATCAACGAGCCATCGCGAATATCCACCACATACAGGGCGGCGAGCCCGGAATGGCTGCCATAGCCATTGCCGATGAAAGCCGCCCAGCGCCCGTCGGCCAAGCGTGCCACTTCCGGACGGGCGTAGGCATAACCCAGGTCATTGAACGGGTGGCTGTTATCGGCAACCTCAGGCGCGGCAATTTCCCACAGCGCCTGCGGCGTATTGCCGGCCTGGCCATACAGCTGCACCGCGTAAAACACCTTGCCGCCGGCCCCGGTGCCTGCCAGCGCCAGGGTTGCCCAGGCCGCGCCGAGTTGGGCATCGAAGACCGCCACCGGGCCATCGGCCAAAAACCGGTGACGCTCCCCGTTGACATAGCCGGGGTCGGCGATGTGATGCAGCAGCGGCAAGGCACTGGAGGGCATATAGGCGTAGCGGCGCCGGCCATTCTCAGGGTCGATCAGCGAAAGCAGGCCGTCATTGGCGTTGACCAGCAGGCTCGGGGTCATGCCTTGGGCCTTGCTCGCCAGGTAGGCGCTGTAGTCGCTGTCGCCCTGCAGGTCGGCGGCGTCCTGCGCGGTCGGCGCCGCCATGACCAGCGGCGAGTTGACGATGTCCCCCAGCAATCGGCTCCGCACCTTGAGCCCGGCCCGGTTACTCCCCTGGCTCCAGGCCAGTAGATCGGCCGCGGCGGTGCCGGGCGGCAGGTTCTGGGCGAGCGCGGCCTGCTGCGCACCGGACAGTTGGTCATGGCGCAAGGCAACGGCGGTTCGGGAGACACTGTTCCAAGTCTGGAAGATCCCCGGCGACGTACCGGCAACCAGGGTCGAGTCCGTGCTCCACAGCGGCGTACTGGTGTCGACCGCACCAGCGGGGCTGATGCCATACGCCCTGATGGTGCCGTGCCAATCGACGGGGTCATAAGACGCCTGGAAATAACTCGAACCGCTGGCCAGCCCGGCGGCCCCCGCCGTGGCGCTGCCCGCCTGGGCGGCGGAAGCCGAAACCTCGCCCAGGGCCGAGGCCAGCGCGGCGTCGAGCCCCGCCTTGTCGATCACCGGGTAGAACTTGCCCCGGCCATAGTTCGCCGCATCCGCCAGCATGGGGTACTGCGCGTTGAGACCGATGGTGTAAGTGTTCATGTGCTGCTGCGCGAAGCCCGCCGAATCCCAGCTTTTCCCCGCGATATCCATGCCTGCCGCGCGCATGTCGATATCCACCGCCAGCTTGGCGATGTCATCCAGATACAGGCTGCTGCCCTCCTCGTTGCCACCAGGATTAATGCCGTCATTGGGCACCCCATCCCAATCTGGCAGGCTGCTCGCCCCCTGGGGTTCACGGGAGGGAAAACTGTGGTCGTAACTGGGCAGGCCATCCGTCACCACCAGGCCGTAATTGCGCTGGCAGCGATACTGGATCGGGCTGCCATAGGTAGAGGGCGTGCTGTTGTAGTAAGGCGTCAGGCCACGAAAATAACGGCTGATCTCGTAATAGGTTTCCGCCAGCGGCGCCTCGGCCGAGGCCCTGAGCCCGCCGATGGCGGACAGCAATGCCTGGTAGTTAGCGTCGGCCTGAGCCCGGCTGACCTGATCGCCGACCGGAGCCAGATCGCTGATGGCGCGCACGATACGCCCACCCGGCGCCAGATCGCCGCCCGCTGGCGGGTTGAAGCTCGCCAGGCCAATGCGCAGCGCGCGGTTGTCAGCCACCAGCTTGCTGGCGGCCTCACGCACCAGGGTCATCCGGTCTTGAACGGGAATCGAGCCATCGGTGAAATCCCGATCGCGACCGTCGGCCAGGGCCAGCAGGTAAGCCAAATAGGCAGCCGAATAACGGGTGCGGCCGTTCCCCGCGGGATCAGGCAGCTTGAGGCACTGTGGCCGGGCATGGTCACGGTAGAAACCGACATAACCGCTGGCGCAGCCCGCCTGGCTCAGCGTTGAGAGAGCAAGCGAATCCGCGCTCGGACTGGCTCCGGCCAGGCATTCGCCCGCCTGCATCCGGCACGGCCTGACCGGCGCCCGCGCCAGCCCGGGATCGAAGCCCGGGGCATAGACGACGCTGTTCATGCTCTGCGAATCGTCGAGCAGCAGCATCACATTCGGTGCCACCGCCGCCGCGTTCGCCAAAGGTGCCTGCGCCGGGCTGAAGCCATAGGCCGGGGCACTCAGATAGAGACCCAGCAAAGCGCCAGCCAGCAATCCCCCAGGCCTTTCAATACTTGGCATAAATGCTCTCCAGCACGCTGCGCGAGTGGCCGGCCAGCCCGACAGCGGTCACCCGGTACAGGGTCGCGGAAGTGTTGCTCGGCACATGGACTGCCCCCAGCGTCGTACCGAGGTTCTGTACAGCGTAAAATCCGTTACCGGTGGCGATCCAGGTCACGCCCGAATGGCTGTTGTGGCCCGCGGCGCTGACAGCCGCGGACTCGCCGGGCGGCGCGCACTGGCCGCCGCTACAGGCCGCCAATACATAACTGTCCTGCTGCACCGCGCTCTCACCGATGCGCAGCGCCATCTCCGCCGCCTGGAACGACTGATTGCGCAGCCACAGGCCGCCGGCCATCTTTTCCTGCAAGGTCGCGTTCTGCATCGACGAAATGCCAATCAAGGTCAGCAGCAACAGGAACACCAAGCTCATCAACAGCGCCATGCCGCGCTGCGCCCCGGGAGCCGTTCGATACGAAGTCATCGGCAACTCCCTCACAACAGGCGATTGCGCAAGGCGGCCACCACATTGAACGTCTGCGGCCGCACTCGCGCCTGGGGATCGCTCAGGGTCAGGCTCAAACGCACGCTGCGGATCCGTGCCGGGTCTGCGGGATCACGGCTATAGCTGGAGGCCGCGACATCCGTGGCGGTGCTGGCGATGCCGAACGACACGTCGAACGCGCTGACATTGTTCACCAGCACCGCCTGGCCGGAGCCAGTGCCGGTGCCCATCAGCAGTTGATCGTCCTTCAAGCTGTACACCAGTCGCCGCACCGCAAACGCCTGCTGCCCCGAGGGGGCCTTGCGGGCGCCGGTGTAGGCGGTGGCGCTATTGCGGCAATCGCTCAGCACGGTCCAGGTCGGGGTGCCACCGCTGTCGCCGATATCGGCCGTGACCAGCGTCAGCCGGTGGTTGGCGTTGTCCCAGCGAATCGGCGTTTGCGCATGGCCGGCGAAATCCGCGGCAATGCTGGCATCGGCGATGCTCTGCAGGCAGCCGAACATGCCGACCATGCGTATCTCCTGGATCATCTTGCTCAGCACGAAGCGCGCATCCTCTTGCAGGCTGGCCGAAGCGTTCTGGCTGACATAGGTGTTTTTGGCCGAGATGAAAATCTGCGTCACGCCCAAGGCCACGATCAGGCTCAACGCCAGCGCCACCAGCATTTCGATCAGGCCGAAGCCGCTGTTCCCGCGTCTCATGGCTTGCTCCCCGGATCCACTGCCACCCGGCTGCTCAGGACAAAACTGCGGGAGCCTTCAGCAGGCTCGCCAGAAGAATGGGCGGCACGGGCGTCGTCCCAGGTGATGCTGATGGTGAACACGCCCTGTTTGAGGCTGATATGGCCCTCGGCGGTCGGCCCGCCGAAACTCTCGACATTGCGCTGGAAGTCATAGAGGTCCTGGTCCCGAACCACACCGAAATTGCCGGCCTCGGGAGCTGCCACGGTGTAGTCCGCGGCGCTGTTGGCGCGGATGCGATCGAGCATGTCATAGGCGATGAAGCTGGCCTGGCTGGTCATCAATGCACTGTCGGTGTAGCGCAGGGCATTGAGCTGGACCGCCGCCGCACCGAGCAGGCCGACGCCGAGAATCAGCACCGCCACCAGCACCTCGATCAGCGTCATTCCGGCCTGCACGCTCCTGCCCGTCATTTGCACTCCCCGTTTACCGCTATCCGTCCGTTCAGGCACAGCGTGATCGTCCTGTGTTGCTCGCCCAGCACATAAGTCATGACCGGCGGGACCGCTGCCGATACACCGCCCAACGCGTTGAAGCCAATGCTGTCGAATTCAGAGGTTAGCGTCAGCCGGGCGCCGCGACTGACCGCGGGAACAACCCGCAATACATTCGTCGCCGGTCCGTCGCCTTGATAAATCGACAGCCCCCGGCTCCAGTCCGAATCGACCGCGGCCGGGCGCAGGTGAACCGGCAAGCCGCTGTCGATCGCCTCCAGACGCGCGTAATTCAAGCTGCGCAGCAGTTCGCTGATGTCGCTGTCGGCCTTGGAGCGCTGCGCCATCTGACTGAACGCGGGAACCACCAGGGTCAACAAAACCGCCGAAACTGCCAGGGCCACCAGTAATTCGATCAGCGTGAAACCTTCTGTACGGTGACGCATGCCATCCCCTTGAGCGGCCAGCGGCTATAACTGGCTCAGGCACTTCGAACCTTCATAGACCGAGGGTTTGAGGTTTTGCTCAATGGCCGGGCAAGGATTGTCCGGACCTGGCGCACTCCATGGAGGGAGAACCATGTCGCAGAAGGGTTTCGGCCTGATCGAAATAATCGTGGGCCTGGTGCTTGCCAGCCTGCTGATGCTGTTCGCCACCACCTCATTCGGGGAGTTGTTCCAGTCGACACGCCGGCTGGATGCCGCACAGATGCTTGCCAGCGGCATTCGCAATGCGCGCACCGAAGCCATCCTGCGTCAGCAGCGAACCGTGATTCACGGGTTGAACGATGACTGGAGCCAAGGCTGGCGGATCATTCTGGATATCAGCGGCGAGGGCTCGCAGGACAGCGATAACCCGGTATTGCTTGAACGCCGGGGGGACGCGCGGGTGGCGATTGTCGGCAATCGCCCGGTGGAGCATTTCGTGCGCTTCAGTGGCCTGGGTGATCCGCAGCTGCCCAGCGGCGCCTTTCAGGCCGGGACGCTGCACATCTGCGCGGCCGATCCGGGAACGAGCCAGCACCAGGTGGTGCTTTCCCGCAGTGGGCGGGTCAGCCTGCGCAGCGACAAGGCCGCGCAGGCGTTATGCGACAGGCGGGGCTGATCAGAGCAGGGAGCGAACGCGCAGCTCTTTGGGCATGGAGAAAGTGATGTTTTCTTCGCGGCCGGCCAATTCGTCGGCGCCGGTAGCGCCCCAGGCGTGCAACTGCTCGATCACGCCCCGTACCAGCACCTCGGGAGCCGAAGCCCCGGCGGTGATGCCGATGCGCTCGACGCCATCGAACCAGCTGCGTTGCATGTCCTCGGCACCGTCGATCAGGTACGCCGGGGTGGCCATGCGCTCGGCCAGTTCACGCAGGCGGTTGGAGTTGGAGCTGTTCGGGCTGCCCACCACCAGTACCACATCGCACTCGTCGGCCAGTTGCTTGACCGCGTCCTGACGGTTCTGCGTGGCGTAGCAGATGTCGTCCTTGCGCGGCCCGCCAATCGCCGGGAAACGCTGGCGCAAGGCATCGATGACCCGGCTGGTGTCGTCCATCGACAAGGTGGTCTGGGTAACGAACGCCAGCTTTTCAGGATTGCGCACCTGCAGCTCGGCGACGTCTTGCTCGTCTTCCACCAGGTAGATCGAGCCTCCATTGCTGGCGTCGTACTGGCCCATGGTGCCTTCGACTTCCGGATGGCCGGCATGGCCGATCAGGATGCATTCGCGACCGTCGCGGCTGTAGCGCGCCACTTCGATATGCACCTTGGTCACCAGCGGGCAGGTCGCATCGAAGACTTTCAGGCCACGGCCCGCCGCTTCGCTGCGCACGGCCTGGGAAACGCCGTGGGCACTGAAGATCACGATGACGTCATCCGGCACCTGGTCCAGCTCCTCGACAAAGATCGCGCCGCGAGCGCGCAGGTCTTCGACGACAAATTTGTTGTGCACCACTTCATGACGCACGTAGATCGGCGGCCCGAAGACCTCCAGGGCGCGATTGACGATTTCGATCGCGCGGTCCACGCCAGCGCAGAAGCCACGGGGGTTGGCGAGTTTGATTTGCATGCTGTGCCTCGTGTCTTGCCCTGTAGGAGCGAGCTTGCTCGCGAAGAACTCAAAGACGCCGCGCTCATCCTGAATGCCGGCGTTATCGTTGAAGAACTTCGCGAGCAAGCTCGCTCCTACAGCAGGCTGGTTTCGTTAGTTACAGCGCTTTAACGTCGATGATCTCGACATCAAAGGTCAAGGTTTTACCGGCCAACGGATGGTTGAAATCAACCGTCACCTGGGCGTCATCAAAAGCTTTGACCACGCCTGGCAGCTCGGTATTCGCCGCATCGTTGAAGATCACCAGCAGGCCTTCGGACAGCTCCATATCCTGGAACTGCGAACGGGGAATGATCTGCACGTTTTGCGGGTTCGGCTGGCCAAAGGCGTTTTCCGGCTCGATGGTCAGGTTACGCTTGTCACCCGCCTTGAAGCCGAACAGGGCCGCTTCAAAACCTGGCAACAGGTTGCCGTCACCGACCTTGAAGGTCGCCGGGGCCTTGTCGAAGGTGCTGTCCACCGTGTCGCCGTTCTCCAGGCGCAATGCGAAATGCAAAGTGACTTCCGTGTTCTGGCCGATGCGTTGTTCAGCCAATACCTGTTCAGTCATGAACGGCTTCTCCGGTTTTCTTGCTTTTGAACATATCCAGCGCAAGCATCACCGCACCTACGCTGATGGCGCTGTCGGCAAAGTTGAACGCCGGGAAATACCAGCGGTTCTGCCAATGCACCAGGATGAAATCGATCACATGGCCCAGGGCGATGCGGTCATACAGGTTGCCCAGCGCGCCGCCCAGCACCAGTGCCAGGGCGACCGCCAGCCAGGTTTCGTTGCGCCCCAGGCGCTTGAGCCAGACCACCAGCACCGCGCTGACCACCACCGCGATCAGGGCGAACAACCAGCGTTGCCAGCCTGAGCTGTCCGCCAGGAAGCTGAATGCCGCGCCGGTGTTGTAGGCCAGGGTCCAGCTGAAGTAATCCGGGATCACCACGATCTGCTGGTACATCGACAGCGAGCTTTCGAAGTGCAACTTGCTGGCCTGGTCGATGACCAGGACCAGCACGCTCAACCACAGCCAGCCCAGACGGCCGAAACGGCCCGCGGCATTAGGCATAGTGACGAACCTCGCCTGCGCCGCTGATGTTGTCGACGCAGCGACCGCAGATTTCCGGGTGCTCGGGGTGCACGCCGACATCTTCACGGCAGTGCCAGCAACGGGCGCACTTGGCGAAGCTCGACTTGACCACTTTCAGCTTGAGGCCGGCGACTTCGGTTTCCACCGCATCCGCCGGTGCCTGCGCGAAAGGCGCGACGCTGGCGGTGGAGGTGATCAGCACGAAGCGCAGCTCGTTGCTCAGCTTGGCCAGGTCGGCGCTCAACGCTTCTTCGGCGTACAGGGTCACTTCGGCTTGCAGGTTGCCACCGACGGCCTTGGCCGCGCGCTGGATTTCCATTTCCTTGTTGACCGCGACCTTGACCGCCATGATCCGCTCCCAGTAGGCACGGTCCAGCTCGAAGCCTTCCGGCAGCTCGCTGAGGCCCTGGTACCAGGTGTTGAGCATGACCGACTCGTTGCGCTCGCCCGGCAGGTACTGCCACAGCTCGTCGGCGGTGAAGGCGAGGATCGGCGCGATCCAGCGCACCAGCGCTTCGGAGATGTGGAACAGCGCGGTCTGGCACGAACGACGGGCTTTGCTGTCGGCGCCAGTGGTGTACTGGCGGTCCTTGATGATGTCCAGGTAGAAACCGCCCAACTCCTGCACGCAGAAGTTGTGCACCTTGGAGTAGACGTTCCAGAAGCGGTACTCGCCGTAGTGCAGTTCCAGCTCGCGCTGCAGCAGCAGGGTACGGTCCACGGCCCAACGGTCCAGGGCGAGCATTTCTTCGGCCGGCAGGATATCGGTGGCCGGGTTGAAGCCGCTCAGGTTGGAGAGCAGGAAGCGCGCGGTGTTGCGGATACGCCGGTAGGCGTCGGCGCTGCGCTGCAGGATCTGGTCGGAAACCGCCATTTCACCGGAGTAGTCGGTGGCCGAGACCCACAGGCGCATGATGTCGGCGCCCAGGGTGTCGTTGACCTTCTGCGGCGCGATCACGTTGCCCAGGGACTTGGACATCTTGCGGCCGTTCTCGTCGACGGTGAAACCGTGGGTCAGCAGTTCGCGATACGGCGCATTGCCATCGATCGCACAGCCGGTCAGCAGGGACGAGTGGAACCAGCCGCGGTGCTGGTCGGAACCTTCCAGGTACAGGTCGGCACGCGGGCCGCTGGCGTGGCCCATCGGGTGCGAGCCGCGCAGCACGTGCCAGTGAGTGGTACCGGAGTCGAACCAGACGTCCAGGGTGTCGCTGATCTTGTCGTATTGCGGGGCTTCGTCGCCCAGCAACTCGGCCGCGTCCATCTTGAACCAGGCTTCGATGCCTTCCTGCTCGACGCGCTTGGCGACTTCTTCCATCAACTCGACGGTGCGTGGGTGCAGATCGCCGCTTTCCTTGTGCAGGAAGAATGGGATCGGCACGCCCCAGTTGCGCTGACGGGAGATGCACCAGTCCGGACGGTTGGCGATCATCGAATGCAGGCGCGCCTGGCCCCAGGCCGGCACGAACTGAGTCTCTTCGATGGCCTGCAACGCACGCTGGCGCAGGGTGTTACCGCTGGTTGGCTGCTTGTCCATGCCGACGAACCACTGCGCGGTGGCGCGGTAGATCAGCGGGGTCTTGTGGCGCCAGCAATGCATGTAGCTGTGGCTGATGGTTTCGGTATGCAGCAGCGCACCGACTTCAGTCAGCTTGTCGACGATGGCCGGGTTGGCCTTCCAGATGAACTGGCCGCCGAAGAACTCCAGCGAGGTGGCGTACACGCCATTGCTCTGCACTGGGTTGAGGATGTCGTCGTTGACCATGCCGTAACGCTTGCAGGTCACGAAGTCGTCTTCGCCGTAGGCTGGCGAGGAGTGAACCACGCCGGTACCAGCGCCCAGCTCGACGTACTCAGCCAGGTACACCGGCGACAGACGATCGTAGAACGGGTGACGGAAGTTGATCAGCTCCAGCGCCGAACCCGGGGCGGTGGCGATGACCGAGCCTTCCAGGTTGTAGCGAGCCAGGCAGGACTCCACCAGCTCCTCGGCCAGCACCAGCAGCTTGTCGCCAGCGTCGACCAGGGCGTAGTTGAACTCAGGGTGAACGTTCAACGCCTGGTTGGCCGGGATGGTCCACGGAGTGGTGGTCCAGATCACGATCGAAGCCGGCTTGCTCAGCGTGGCCAGGCCAAAGGCCGCGGCCAGCTTGGCTTCGTCGGCGATCGGGAAGGCCACGTCGATGGTCGAGGACTTCTTGTCCTGGTACTCGACTTCCGCTTCAGCCAGGGCCGAGCCGCAGTCGAAGCACCAGTTCACTGGCTTGAGGCCCTTGAACACGAAACCGCCCTTGACCATTTCCGCCAGGGCGCGGATTTCCCCGGCCTCGTTGGCGAAGTCCATGGTCTTGTACGGGTTGGCCCAGTCGCCCAGCACGCCGAGGCGGATGAACTCGGCTTTCTGGCCTTCGATCTGCTCGGTGGCGTAGGCACGGCACAGCTCACGGGTCTTGTCCGAGGACAGGTTCTTGCCGTGGGTGACCTCGACCTTGTGCTCGATCGGCAGACCGTGGCAGTCCCAACCCGGAACATAAGGCGCGTCGAAGCCCGCCAGGGTCTTCGAGCGGATGATCATGTCCTTGAGAATCTTGTTGACCGCATGACCGATGTGAATCGAGCCGTTGGCGTAGGGCGGACCGTCGTGAAGTACGAACTTCGGACGATCCTTGCCAATTTCGCGCAACTTACCGTACAGGCCAATGCTGTCCCAGCGCTGCAGAATCTGCGGTTCGCGCTGAGGCAGGCCGGCCTTCATTGGGAAGGCGGTGTCCGGAAGGTTTAGCGTGGCTTTATAGTCGGTCATTTAAGGCTCTTCATTAGCGATTGGCGCTATGGATACGTGCAACTTCGGCACGGGCGGCGGCGACATCCGCGTTGATCGCCGTCTTCAGCGCCTCCAGAGAGGCGAAACGCTGCTCTTCACGCAGCTTATGGTGGAAAACCACCGTCAAACGCCGGTCATACAGATCGCCGGCAAAATCTAAAAGATGGACTTCCAGGTGGGCCTTGCCATCACCTGCTACCGTCGGCCGCACGCCAATATTGGCGACGCCCGGCCAGGTCTTGCCGTCGATGTCGACATTGACCAGGTACACCCCGGACAGCGGTACACGGCGGCGCTTGAGCTGCACATTGATGGTTGGCGTACCCAACTGGCGCGCCAGCTTCTGTCCGTGCAGGACCCGCCCGGCGATGCGGAACGGGCGACCGAGCAGACGCTCGGCCAATACGAAATCGGCAGCCGCCAGGGCATTGCGGACCTGGGTGCTGCTGACGCGCAAGCCATCCAGCTCGACAGTCTGCGCGGCCTCGACGGTAAACCCGTGGGTGATACCGGCTTTTTGCAGGAAGTCGAAGTCACCGACTCGGTCGCAACCGAAGCGAAAATCGTCGCCGACTTCCAGATGCTGCACACCCAGGCCGTCGACCAGGATGGTCTCGACGAATTCGCTGGCGCTGAGCTTGCTCAAGCGCTGGTTGAACGCCAGGCACAGGACCCGGTCGACGCCCTCCTCGGCCAGCAGCTGCAGCTTGTCGCGCAAGCGTGCCAGGCGGGCCGGGGCGGTATCCGGAGCGAAGAATTCGCGCGGCTGCGGCTCGAATATCACCACGCAGCTGGGCACGCCCAACTCAAGCGCACGCTCACGCAGCCGGCCCAGGATAGCCTGGTGGCCACGGTGAACACCGTCGAAGTTGCCAATAGTGGCGACACAGCCCCGATGCTGGGGGCGCAGGTTGTGGAGGCCTCGGACCAGCTGCATAACGCGCTTCTTGCTCATAAAGTGGTCGATTATAACCACACCCGACGGCCGGTGACAGGCAACAGCACGCGCCAAAGTGATCGAACCGACAAAACCACTGCCTCGCCGGCGTCCAAGTGCCTCTGGACCTCAGTGCAACGCCTTACGATTGAAGTCGCGCAGACGGAAGCCGAACAACGCCAGCATGCCGAAATAGGCCACCACGCCCGCCACCACCAGCACACCCAGACGCAGGAAGCGTGCAAGCATATTCCCCTGATCCCAGGCCGGCATGAACTGCATCAGCCCCAGCAACACCGCCGACATCACACTCACCGCGACGATCAGCTTGAGGGCAAACTTGCCCCAGCCAGGTTGCGGCAGGAACATCTGCTGCTTGCGCAGCTGATAGAACAGCAAACCCGCGTTGATACAGGCCCCGGCGCTGATCGCCAGCGCCAGGCCCGCATGTTTCAGCGGGCCGATGAACGCTAGGTTCAGCAGTTGCGTGACGATCAGCGTGAAAATCGCGATTTTCACCGGGGTACGGATGTTTTGCTGGGCATAGAAACCCGGTGCCAGCACCTTGATCACAATGATCGCGAGCAAACCGACCGAATACGCGACCAGCGCACGCTGGGTCATCGAGGCGTCGAAGGCGCTGAACTGGCCGTACTGGAACAGCGACACCGTCAATGGCTCCGCCAGAATCCCCAGGGCCAGAGCGCAAGGCAGCACCAGCATGAAGCACAGGCGCAGGCCCCAATCGAGAATCCGCGAATATTCATGCCGATCCTTGTTGGCGTAAGTCTTGGCCAGCGTCGGCAGCAGGATCGTGCCCAGCGCCACTCCCAGAACCCCTGAAGGCAGCTCCATCAGGCGATCGGCGTAATACATCCAGGACACCGAGCCAGCCACCAGGAACGAGGCGAAGATGGTGTTGATGATCAGCGAGATCTGGCTCACCGAGACCCCGAGAATGGCCGGCAGCATCTGCTTCAGCACCCGCCAGACCCCGGTGTCGCGCAGATTCAGGCGCGGTAGCACGAGCATGCCGATCTTTTTCAGGTGCGGCAGCTGATACAGCAACTGCGCCAGGCCACCCGCCAGAACCGCCCAGCCCAGGGCCATGACCGGCGGATCGAAATAAGGCGTCAGGAATACCGAGAACACGATCATGGCGACGTTCAGCAACGTCGGCACGAACGCCGGGACCGAAAAGCGGTTCCAGGTATTGAGGATCGCCCCCGCCAGGGAGGACAACGAGATCAGCAATATATAAGGAAAGGTCACGCGCAACAGATCGGTGGTCAGCGTGAATTTTTCCGGGGTGTCGACAAAACCTGGCGCCGTCGCCCAGATCACCCAGGGCGCGGCGATGATCCCCAGCGCCGTCACCAGCGCCAGTACCAGGGTCAGCAGGCCGGACACATAGGCAATAAAGGTCCGGGTCGCCTCCTCACCCTGCTGGCTTTTGTATTCCGCCAGGATCGGCACAAAGGCCTGGGAAAAAGCCCCCTCGGCAAAGATGCGACGCAGCAGGTTGGGCAGCTTGAAGGCGATGAAAAAGGCGTCCGTCGCCATTCCGGCGCCGAATGTACGCGCAATGATGGTATCGCGCACGAACCCCAGAACCCGGGAAAGCATGGTGATAGAGCTGACAGCGGCCAACGACTTGAGCAGGTTCATGGAAAGGTTTTTTGCCTGTAGATAAACAGCAGGCGAACAATGCGCCCACTTGTGCGATACTCCGCGCCGCAACAGCACAGAGCCAAAGCTCGCGAGTTTACAGGTCAAGCGCCGGAAATAAATATCCCGCCTCTTCAGATCCAACCACTCAGCGGAACGCATCACCTGCCCTTGACAAGCCTTCAACTCATCGGCATGATTCGCGGCCTATTTTGTTTGCTATTTCCCAAAAAGTCTTTCGAGGAGCTCGACGGTGGCCAACTCACCTTCCGCCAAAAAACGTGCAAAACAGGCTGAGAAGCGTCGCAGCCACAACGCCAGCCTGCGTTCCATGGTTCGTACCTACATCAAGAATGTAGTTAAAGCCATCGACGCAAAAGACGCTGAAAAAGCGCAAGCTGCTTATGTTCTGGCCGTGCCAGTTATCGACCGCATGGCCGATAAAGGCATCATCCACAAGAACAAAGCTGCTCGCCATAAAGGTCGTCTGAATGGCCACATCAAGGCTCTGAACCTTGCTGCTGCAGCCTAAGCGACACGCTTGTTAAAAAACCGACCTCAGGGTCGGTTTTTTATTGCCTGCGATTTGCTGCCTTGACCACCAAACCACTATCGCCAGCAATCGAACATCGACCGGCAGCCCCTACAGAGCACAACCACTGCAGAAGCCAGCCCCGAAGGCCGTTACGGGGTTTGCGCCCAAGGCAGGATCGGAATCGCCGTCACCGCATTCTGCGGACTGCCCTCGATCAACCGATCGCTATAGACCAGGTACACCAGGGTATTGCGCTTCTTGTCGAGGAAACGCACCACCTGCATGGTCTTGAACACCAGCGAAGTGCGCTCCTTGAATACCTCTTCGCCATCCTTGAGCTCACCCTTGAAGCTGATCGGGCCGACCTGACGACAGGCAATGGAGGCTTCGGCGCGATCCTCCGCCAGACCCAACCCACCCTTCACCCCACCGGTCTTGGCGCGCGACAGGTAGCAGGTCACGCCCTCCACCTTCGGATCGTCGAAGGCCTCGACCACAATGCGGTCATTAGGCCCGACAAATTTGAACACCGTCGACACCTGGCCGATTTCTTCAGCGCAGGCCAGCAGCGGCATCGCCAACAGCAACCCCAACAACCCTTTTGCTACACGCATTGGTTTTTCCTTAGACCAGAATCAGGTTGTCACGGTGAACCAGCTCAGGCTCAGCCATGTACCCCAACAAACCGACAATCGCATCAGAGGACTGACCGATGATTTTTTGCGCCTCCAGGGCGCTGTAGTTGGCCAGGCCGCGGGCGATTTCACGCCCGTCCGGCGCCACGCATACCACCATCTCGCCACGACGGAAGCTGCCCTGAACCAGCTTGACCCCCACCGGCAGCAAGCTTTTGTTGCCCTGGGACAAGGCCGAGACCGCACCATCGTCCAACACCAGGGTGCCACGGGTTTGCAGGTGCCCAGCCAGCCATTGCTTGCGCGCCGCCAACATGCCGCGCTCAGGCGACAGCAAGGTACCCAGGCGCTCACCCGCCTTGAGACGATCCAGCACACGCTCCAGACGCCCACCGACAATGATGGTGTGCGCCCCGGAACGGGCCGCCAGACGCGCCGCACGCAGCTTGGTCTGCATACCGCCACGCCCCAGCGCGCCACCCGTGCCGCCCGCCACTGCGTCCAGCGCCGGATCGTCGGCACGCGCCTCGTAAATCAGCTGGGCATTAGGATTATTACGGGGGTCCGCGTCGAACATGCCGTCGCGATCCGTGAGGATCACCAGCAGATCGGCCTCGACCAGGTTGGCCACCAAGGCCGCCAGGGTGTCGTTGTCACCGAAACGGATCTCATCGGTAACCACGGTGTCGTTTTCATTGATGACCGGAATCACCTTGAGCTCGACCAGCGCACGCAAGGTGCTGCGGGCATTGAGGTAACGCTTGCGGTCGGACAGGTCGTCATGGGTCAGCAGAATCTGCGCGGTGTGCAAGCCGTGCTCGGCAAAGCTCGACTCCCAGGCCTGCACCAGGCCCATCTGGCCAATGGCCGCGGCCGCCTGCAGCTCATGCATCGCACTCGGTCGTGCGGTCCAGCCCAGGCGGCTCATGCCGGCCGCGACCGCGCCGGAGGAAACCAATACCAGCTCGACGCCAGCCTCATGCAAGGCCACCATCTGCTCGACCCAGACACCCATTGCCGCGCGATCCAGCCCTTTGCCGTCCGCCGTCAGCAGCGCACTGCCGATCTTCACGACCCAGCGCTGCGCACCTGTCACCTTACTCCGCATCTTCTTCAACCTTAGCTTGAGAGCCACGCGACCGAGCGCGCCCATAAAGTTATTCGTGGCTACGTTTCCCGGATACTAAAACGCCGCTCAGTGAGCGGCGCTTGTAGTTTACTGCAACGAATCAGTCGCGGACGTAAATGATTTCCGGACCATCTTCGTCATCCACATCCTCCTCATCCCAATCATCGTCGCCGATGTCGTGCACGCTCTTCACGCCGCTGCGGCGCAGGGCACGCTGGTCGTCCAGAGCCTGCAACTGGGCACGCGCCTCGTCCTCGATACACTGATCGAGCTCGGCCAATTCGTCGGCGTAGGCCGGGTCGGCCGCCAGACGATCGGCACGATCCTCCAGATACCGCATGATGTCGCGACTCAGGCGCTCGGTACCGTCTTTGGAAATAGCCGAGATCACGTACACCGGACCGGTCCACTCCAGGCGATCGACGATCTCCTTGACCCGCGCCTCATGCTCTTCCTCGAGGATCTGGTCGCATTTGTTCAGCACCAGCCAGCGATCGCGCTCAGCCAGGGACGGGCTGAACTTGGTCAGCTCATTGACGATCACTTCCGCCGCATCGGCCGGACTGCTTTCATCCAGCGGCGCCATGTCCACGAGGTGCAACAGCAGACGAGTACGCGCCAGGTGCTTGAGGAAACGGATACCCAGGCCCGCACCATCCGAAGCGCCTTCGATCAGACCCGGAATATCGGCGATCACGAAGCTCTTCCAGCGGTCGACACTGACCACGCCCAGGTTCGGCACCAGGGTCGTGAACGGATAGTCAGCCACTTTCGGCTTGGCCGCGGACACCGAGCGAATGAAGGTACTCTTGCCGGCATTCGGCAAGCCCAGCAGACCAACGTCCGCCAGCACTTTCAGCTCCAGCTTGAGGTCACGCTGCTCCCCCGGCTTGCCCGGCGTGGTCTGGCGCGGCGCGCGGTTGGTACTGGACTTGAAACGGGTGTTACCCAGACCGTGCCAGCCGCCCTGCACCACCAGCAAACGCTGACCAGCCTTGGTCAGGTCACCGATCACTTCCTGGGTCCCGGCGTCGATCACCGTGGTGCCGACCGGTACGCGCAGCTCGAGATCCTCACCCTTCTTGCCGGTGCAATCGGTACTGCCGCCATTGGAGCCGCGCTCGGCATCGAAATGACGGGTGTAGCGGTAGTCCACCAGGGTATTGAGGTTTTCGTCGGCGATCATATAGATCGAGCCGCCATCGCCACCATCACCACCGTTCGGACCACCGTTTTCGATGAACTTTTCCCGACGGAAACTCATGCAGCCATTGCCGCCGTCGCCAGCTTTTACTCGGATCGAAACTTCATCAACAAACTTCATAACAAAACGCCTCTCGCCGCATGGGCGAGCCGAAAAACACTAAGACATAAGACTCTTGCAAAAATGAGCGCAGCGACCCCGATCAACGGCCGTAACATCCAGCGCTGGCAGCCCATACAAACAGTTTTGCAAGAGACTCACCCCACAAACGAAAAAGCCCCGTCGCGAGACAGGGCTTTTCCAGCGATCGCGCAATTAAGCCGCGACGACGCTCACGTAACGACGACCGAAGGCGCCTTTTACTTCAAACTTGATCACGCCTTCGATTTTCGCGAAGAGGGTGTGATCCTTACCCATGCCAACGCCGTAGCCAGCGTGGAATTGGGTGCCGCGCTGACGCACGATGATGTTGCCGGCCTTGATGACCTGGCCGCCATACATCTTCACGCCAAGGCGTTTGGCTTCTGAGTCGCGACCGTTACGGGTACTACCACCAGCTTTTTTGTGTGCCATGAGTTCAATTCTCCTAGTGAGGAATTAGGCTGAAATTAAGCCTGAATACCGGTGATTTTGATCTCGGTGAACCACTGGCGGTGGCCCATACGCTTCATGTGGTGCTTACGGCGACGGAACTTGATGATGCGGACTTTATCGTGACGACCTTGGGAGATCACTTCAGCCTTGACGGTTGCGCCAGCAACAACAGGTGCGCCGATGTTCACGTCGTCGCCATTGGCAACCAACAGAACGCGGTCAAAAGTCACGGATTCGCCAGTGGCGATTTCCAGTTTTTCGATCTTCAGGTATTCACCTTCAGCGACCTTGTATTGCTTACCGCCGGTAACGATTACTGCGTACATGGTATTTCTCCGATAATCCTGCTCACCCAGCTCTTTATAAGAAGAGGTATTGGCTGGCATGGCTGCATGGGGCTGGAACGGCCCAAGTGCAATTGCGTAAGGCAGGTGCTGCCCAGGAAGTTCAGGGTGCGCGATTGTACGCAAGCTGTCTTGGCGATGCAAGGGGCCGTCCATCGCGCCTTGACAGCCCCGGACGTGGGTCCTAGCATGCCGCGCAACCCTTCTGGAGCACCTGTCGCTGATGCAACCCCAAGCTTTCTACCGCGCGGTGGCGGACGATTTTAGCGCCGTCGACGGCATCATCAAGAAGCAGCTGACCTCCCGAGTGCCGCTGGTATCGAAAATCGGCGACTACATTACCTCGGCCGGGGGTAAACGCCTGCGTCCTTTATTGGTGCTGCTGTGTGGCAAGGCCCTGGGTCGCGAAGGCGACGACCTGCGCCTGCTGGCCGCCACCATCGAATTCCTGCACACCGCCACCCTGCTGCATGACGACGTGGTCGACATGTCCGGCATGCGCCGCGGCCGCTCGACCGCCAACGCCATGTGGGGCAACGCCCCGAGCGTGCTGGTGGGCGACTTCCTGTACTCGCGCTCCTTCGAGATGATGGTCGAGCTGGGCTCGATGCCGGTGATGAAGATCCTTTCGCAGGCCACCCGCATCATCGCCGAAGGCGAAGTGCTGCAGCTGTCGAAAGTCCGTGATGCCAGCACCACCGAAGAAACCTACATGGAAGTCATCCGCGGCAAGACCGCGATGCTCTTCGAGGCCTCGACCCACAGCGCCGCCGCCCTGGCCGGCGCCACCGAAGAGCAGAGCGAAGCCCTGCGCACCTTCGGCGATCACCTGGGTGTGGCCTTCCAACTGGTGGACGACCTGCTCGACTACCGTGGCGATGCGGAAACCCTGGGCAAGAACGTCGGCGACGACCTGGCCGAAGGCAAGCCGACCCTGCCGCTGATCTACACCATGCGTGAAGGCACGCAGGAACAGGCTGCCCTGGTGCGCCAGGCGATCCAGAAAGGCGGTATCGAAGACCTGGAAAGCATCCGCGCTGCCGTGGAGGCCTCAGGCTCCCTGGACTACACCGCGCAACTGGCCCGCGACTATGTCGCTCGCGCCATTGCCTGCCTGGAAGCCCTGCCGCCGAGCGAATACCGCGACGCGCTGGTGGAACTGAGCGAATTCGCCGTAGCCCGCACCCACTAAGATCCGACTGCACACAAGCCCGCTCCTGCCCTGCGCAGGAGCGGGCTTGTTCGTGATGCTTTCCCCCTCGATCCCCCGCGATACCCCGCGATACCCCTTCCCCGGGCAAAACCCTATATAATGTGCGCTTTTTTAGCCTTCCTGAATCCGAGGAGTCTTAGTGAGCACGTTGCCACCCTGCCCGAAATGCAATTCCGAATACACCTATGAAGACGGCGCCCAACTGGTCTGCCCGGAGTGCGCCCACGAATGGTCCGCCAACGGCGAAGCCGAGGCCGCATCCGATGAAACCGTGAAAAAGGACTCGGTCGGTAACGTCCTGCAAGACGGCGACACCATCACCGTGATCAAGGACCTCAAGGTCAAGGGCACCTCGCTAGTGGTCAAGGTCGGCACCAAGGTCAAGAACATCCGCCTGTGCGATGGCGACCACGACATCGACTGCAAGATCGACGGTATCGGCCCGATGAAGCTCAAGTCCGAGTTCGTCCGCAAGGTCTGATATTCCGGCTATCGCCCCGTGCCAGGCACGGGGTGAAGCCCTCCCCGCTCCCGCCAGACTCCCCTCATTTCCCGCTACATATCAAAAGGCCAGCCCTTTTGACCCACAACAATTTCCACACAGAAAAAAGCAGAAACCGCCAATAGGTACTTGCTATTCATTGAATAAGAATTATTCTCATTGAAACCCATCAAGGAGATGAGACTCATGACTTATTTGATCGACGCATGGCTGGACCGCCCACACCCTTACCTGAGAATCCTGCATCGGGAAACCGGGGAAGTCTGTGCGGTACTGGAAGAAGAAGCCTTGAACGAGCTACAGGATCAGGGCGACCTGGACCTCAACGGCCTGAGTTCCAGCGAGCCGGTGGTACTCAAGGAACTGGTGCGCAACCTGTTTCTGTTCTGCTATGCACGGGCCTTGCGCCCTGCTGGAACACCTGAAGGGCAAGGCCTGAGCGCAAAAATACGTCTATGACCCCACCTGACCCCTCTGCCAAGGCAAGCCTTCTCGCGATCCCTACACCGCAAACACGGCGTATGGATCGCGAGCAAGCTCAACCCGGCAGCTGAGGCTTACAGAACGTCGAGTAGCTCGACGTCAAATACCAGAACGCTGTGCGGCGGGATGCTGCCAACGCCTTGCGCGCCGTAAGCCAGCTCGCTCGGCACGTACAGACGCCATTTGCTACCGGCATTCATCAGTTGCAGCGCCTCGGTCCAGCCAGCGATCACGCCGCCGACCGGGAATTCCGCAGGCTGGCCGCGCTCGTAGGAACTGTCAAACACGGTGCCGTCGATCAGGGTGCCGTGGTAGTGGGTACGCACGCTGTCTTCACGGGATGGCTTGGCGCCTTCGCCCTGGGTCAGCACTTCGAACTGCAGGCCGGAGGCCAGAGTGGTGATGCCTTCACGCTTGGCGTTTTCAGCCAGGAAAGCCAGGCCCGCACCAGCAGCGGCTTCAGCCTTGGCAGCGGCTTCGGCCTGCATGATTTCGCGGATCACCTTGAAGCTGGCGGACATTTCTTCCTGGCCTACACGGCTAGGCTTGCCGGCGAACGCGTCGGTCAGGCCAGCCAGGATGGCGTCCAGGCTCACGCCCGGTGGCGGGTTGTCACGCAGCTGGTCGCCCAGCTGACGGCCGATACCGTAGCTGACGCGGGTTTCGTCGGTGGACAGATTTACTTCGGACATGACACTGCTCCGCTGTGCGGACGGCTCGGAAATCCGCCGTGCGTACACAGCGCATCCCGGGACGCCCGGAACCAAAAGGGCGAGCAGACTAGCACAGATGCCATGGCGATGATGAACGTGCGTCCCGCCTGTCAGGCCGAGCGGACGGCGAGGGGCACCCTCAGGCTGTCATCGGTACCGGCCGAGAGGCCACACATCTCGTCATGCACTGAGGCATGGATCAGGTTGAAGGGCAGCTTGGGAAAGGCGTGCAACACTTCCCGGGCATGCTCCACCGAACGCAGATGCAACATCTGACCATGGGCGTCGCTCAACGGATAGGCCGCCCCATGCATCCGCGCCTCGAGCAGATAGATGCCGCCTTCGAGGGAGATCAGGTTCAGCTCGTCGATTTTTCCGGCGACGGCATAAGCATTCAACTCGTGCAGGTTCATGAGTGCACCTCGCGCAGTTCAAGCCCGTGACCCTTACAGGGATATGCCCCGACCGGTAAAAGCACAAGCCACAAACGACACCGCCCGTCCGTTTCACAACGGCCGGGCGGCGCGGCTACAGCGGTGATCAGGCGATCAGTGCTTGGTCAGCTTGTCCAGGTAGCCCATGGCGAAGGCCGAAATCACAAAGGTCATGTGGATGATCACGTACCACATCAGGTACTGCGGCTCGATGTTCTTCGCATCCATGAATACCCGCAGCAGATGGATCGAGGAGATCGCCACGATGGACGCGGCCACCTTCATCTTCAGCGAGGAGGAGTCCATCTTGCCCAGCCAGTTGAGCTTTTCCTTGTCCTCGTCGATGTCCAGCTGGGACACGAAGTTCTCGTAGCCGGAGATCATCACCATCACCAACAGGCCACCCACCAGCGCCATGTCGATCAACGACAGCAGCACCAGGATCAGATCGGACTCGGCCATGCTGAACACATTGGGAATGACGTGGAAGACTTCCTGGAAGAACTTCAGGGCCAGGGCCAGCAGCCCCAACGACAGACCAAAGTAGATCGGCGCCAGCAGCCAGCGCGAGGCGTACATTGCATTCTCGATAAAACGTTCCATTGAATCTCACACAGGTCTGAAAACGGCGGCGAGTATATCAGCCGCCCAAAAGCCCATAAACCGCAACCAAATCCATTACCTGCGCGTCTGCCAAAGCGTTTTCTGCTAGTGTCGGAATCACGTGAACAGCTCAATGACATCGGACAGGAAGCCTGGAGAATGGATTTGCGATTGCCTTTGGCGGGTACCGGCCTGTGTATCGCGGTACTGCTCAGCAGCGGCTGCTCGCCCAGCGACGAGAAGCAGCAAGTCAGCCTGGAACAGAAAACCGCACAGTTCGAACAATCCCTGGACGCTATCCAGGACCCCAAGCTCAAGGACGCCATCGCCGACCTGGGCGGTTCGCTGTTACTGCTCGAACGCGCGCAACTGCGGCTCCAGAACAAACCCATAGAGACCGAATACGGCGATGACGCCCTGGCCCTGCTCAAGCACTACCCCAGCCCGCAGGCGCTGGTCGACACCTACCTCAACGGTCTGTTCGTACTACGCAAGACCTCCAATTCCGACTACCTGACCGACCTGCAGCCGGTGTTTCCCTTCAGCTTCAACATGCCGGCGCAATTCCCCTTCCCCCACGGCCTGGAATGGCAATCCGTGACCCTGAGCAACGGCAAGGTCATCGCCTTCCAACCCGAATGGTCGGAAACCGATCCCGGCATCCAGTTGAGCCCGTCCAGTTCCAACCTGACCAACCCGGATGACCTGACGGTGACCTACCCGTTCATCGAAGGCCTGGAAGTCGAAAACAAGAACCAGCCCCAACCCGTGACGCTGCAAGGCAAGGCCGAAGTGATCGCGCCACACCAGGTCCTCACCTTCGAACTGGGCAAGGCCGATATCGGCAAGCAACGCAGCGACAAGAATGTCAGCGTGAAACTGCTGTCCCTGGACAAGAACAGCGCCGAAATCGAGTTGACCAACAGCGCCCCATTGTCGCCCGAACTCAGCGAGACGCCGCTCAACCCATTGCTGGTGCAGGCACGGGACACTACCGGGCAGATCCTTTCGCGCTCCGGGTCGATCAACGAAAACAGCCAACAGATCGCCTTCTACACCAAACAGCTCAGCGAAATGCAGAAGCAGAAGGCCTGGAGCCAAGCGTTCGAGCAGCAGCTTGAAAATGAGCGCAAAGCCTTCGAGCGCGAACAGCGCAGCCATTACACCAAGGTGTATTTCAACGGTCTGATCGACAAGCTCGAAGTCAATGTGTTGGACTTCTCCGCAGCCACCATCACCCGCAAAGACCTCAATCTGCCGGTGCGACGCTTCGACCCTCTGACCACCGACAGCAAGATCCAGCCCCTGCCCATGCCGGTAGTGGTGTATGACGACCAGGCACCGAACTACCTCAAGGGCGCCAACCTCGACCAAGAAACCTTGAAGAAAAGCGTGGTCGTTCATCAATCCACCGAGGACGCCAGCGCGGCGCGGATCGAGTTCGACCACCCGAGAACCTTCAATGACGAGTTGCTGGGCACGTCCTTCTCCACCGGCGACAGCCCCGTGACCTTCTTCACCCAGAACGAAAACGGCAAACGCGGCGAGCCCATCGAACTGCCATCGGAGGCAGTCGAGGTCGATCCGATGCGCAGCTCGATCACTTACGACCTGACCCTGTTCCCGGAAACCCCGGCTTACGCCGTCGGTGCGATCCCGCTGTTCCTGGCCAGCATCGAGAAGAAAGCCCTACCCGTCAGCCAGCTACCCAAAGGCCTGGAACTGCGGGGCAATGCGCTGATCGTCGACCAGCGCCTGTTCCCGTCCGAGGCCTGGCGTTTCTACGCCAAGGACGGCAACGGCCAGTACCTGAAGGAGATTCTTGCGGTCAGCCATGAGGCGCCGGCAAGCGGCCCGGCCTTGTTCGACGTGCATTACTTCTATGGGCAGCCCACCGAGCTGGAAACCTACCAGCGCAGCGAACTCAACACCGTCGAATATGGCTTTGAGGTCAAGCTCGACAAGCTGGAGAACCCACTACCCGCCGAGTAGGACTCAGCGGTAGGGATTAACGGGAGATTGCGTCAATGGCGGCAGCGTTCGCCATTGATCTGCCGTAGTTGCGCCTGAAGGTGCAGGCACCAGATCTGCGGATCGTCGGCCAGCTCATAACCATGGGTGGTCAGGCTTTCGACGATGGAATCAAGGATGGATTCGGCCACGCTGGGACCGCAGAAAGGTCCCTGGGCCTTGATGGCCGAAGGTTGCTCGCCAGCCATTCCGGCCGCGAACAGTAGGGTCCACATTCCGTTATCTCCCGCCAGCGGGCGGATACTGCATTCGATACGGGTGACCAGGCCAAGACACTGGCGGGTAAGGCAGAGGTTGCGCGACATGGCGGCGACCCTCGGTAGATCCGGTATTCAGCCCTCATGTGAAGACTGTTTCGATCCAGTGACGACTGTCGTTCTCCTTGCCTGAGAATAGGAAGAAAAGCCTGAGAAGCAAAGTTGACCGGCTGAACAGGCGCCGAATGGTCTATTCGCGAAAGTTGACGCCAGCGGACCGGCGCCGCGACGAAGGCCAAGCCCTCGTCGCGGCAAGGCTCATGCCGGCTTGGTTTGCGCCAATGCCTCTTGCGCCTGCTCTTTTTCCGCTTCCTTGAGGTCCTCCTCGCTGACCATTTCAGCGATGACCCGCAGGCGCTCCACCACCCGCGCGTTGACGCTGCCTTCCGGGAACTGGCCATCCGCATCCGGCTCGCCCGCGGGCTCGCCGACCAGCAGGCTCAGGGCCTCGTCAGCCTGGCGCACGGCATACACGTGGAATTGCCCGGCGCGGACCGCCGCCAGCACCTTCTCATCGAGCATCAGGGTCGCGACGTTGGCGTGAGGAATGATCGCACCTTGCTCGCCCGTCAGGCCCCGAGCTTCGCAGAGGCGGAAGAAGCCTTCGATCTTCTCGTTGACCCCGCCAACCGCCTGCACTTCGCCGAACTGGTTGATCGATCCGGTAATGGCAAAGCATTGCTTGAGCGGGGTTTTCGACAAGGCCGAGATCAGCGTGCACGCCTCGCCCAGCGATGCACTGTCGCCATCGACGTAACCGTAGGATTGCTCCAGCGCGATGCTCGCCGAGATCGCCAGGGGGAATTCCTGGGCGTAACGACTGCCCAGGTAGCCGGTGAGAATCATCACGCCCTTGGAGTGAATCGGCTGGCCGAGATTGACCTCGCGCTCGATGTCGACGATACCGCTGCCCCCCGGGTAGACCGTGGCGGAAATCCGCGCCGGCACGCCAAAGGCCGAGTCGCCCACTTCCAGCACCGTCAGCCCGTTGCACTTGCCTACCGCAGCGCCATCGGTGTCGATCAGGATGATCCCCGCCAGCATGTCGTCGAGAATCCGCGCCGAAACCCGCCCGGTACGGGTGGCCTTGGCTTTGAGTGCCCGTTCGATGTGCCCGGCATCGGTCATCTCGTCCGAGGCCAGGTGACGGATGAAGTCCGCCTCGCTGACCAGCTGGAACAGATCGCCAATACGCGCCGACAAGCGCCCCTGGTGCTCCGCCAGCCGGGCGCTGTAGGTTGCCAGGCGCGCCACCGCGTCCGCGGTCAGCGGTGCCATTCCTTCTTCGGAAGTGCGGGTCTTCAGCAGCTGGGCGAACTGTTCGAGGCTCTCGTCCACCATCGGGATGTCTTCGTCGAAGTCCACCAGCACGCGAAACATTTCCTGGAAGTCCGGATCCAGGTCCTGCAGCGTGTAGTACAGCTGGCGGGCACCGATGATCACGACCTTGACCTGCAACGGGATGTGTTGCGGGGTCAGGGTCACGGTGGCCAGGCGCCCCAGTTCGCCCAGCGGCGACTCCATCTTCAGCTTGCGCGATTGCAGGGCCCGCTTGAGGGCATCCCAGACAAAGGGTTCGCTGAGCATCTTCTCGGCTTCGAGAATCAGGAAACCGCCGTTGGCCCGATGCAGGGCACCCGGACGCAACTGCCGGTAAGTGGTGTAGAGCGCGCCCTGATCGGTGCTGTATTCGATGCGGCCAAACAGGTTGTCGTAGGTCGGGTGCGGCTCGAACACCACCGGCGCGCCGCCATTGGCCGGGTGGCCGACCACCAGGCTCGGGCCGTACTGTTCTTCCAGCAGCTTGCGGGCCACGGCGTCGGTCTTGCTGTCGTCCACCAGTTGCTCGACCACGGTCTTGAGCAGGTACACCTGCATGGCTTGCAGGTAGCCACACACACCGGCGTTTTCCGCGTACTTCTCGGACAGCGGCGCCAGCAGCGGCTGCAAGGCCAGGGTAATGGTTTCTTCGTTGAGGTGACGCAGCTGGTTGCTCGACTCGCGCTTCCACTGCGGCAGGCTCGCCAGTTCTTCGTTGAGGCGCTCTTCCAGGGCGGAAATGTCCTCATGGAAACGCTCGCGATCGGCTTCGGGCAATTGCGCGAACTCGGCCTCGTCCAGCGCCTTGCCGTCGAGCATCGGGGTGAAGGCGATATTGCTGCTGTCGCGGTACAGCGCGACGTCCTTCTCCAGCGCCAGGCGCTCGATAACGTCGAGGGCACGGTCGTAACGCTGGTTGAACGCGCGGTCGATGGCGCTTTTCTTCTGTTGATAGGACGGATGCTCGAAGACCGCCGGAAAGGTCGCCAGCAGGTTGTCGATCAGGCCGTTGATGTCACTGATGAACGCACCCGCGGCCCCCGAAGGCAGCTCCAGCGCGCGTGGCTCGCGTGGCTCATCGAAGTTGTTGACGTAGACCCAGTCGGACGGGGTCTGCAGACGTTTGCCTTCAGCCTTCAGGTAGCGTTTGACGAAAGAGAAGCGGCCAGTGCCGGGCTCGCCCATGACAAAGACGTTGTAACCGGGGCGTGGCATGGCCACACCGAACTGCAAGGCTTCGACCGCACGTTCCTGGCCAAGCACACCGCGAAAGGGCTCCAAATCATTGGTGGTCGAGAAGCTGAACTGTTCAGCGGAAAACGGACGGGTCAGCGCTTCGGGCGCTAGACGCAAGCTGGCAGCAACAGGATCAGGCATCGGGCTTCCTTACATCAGGCGGGGCAGATGGGGCATTCTGGCGCCGGGTACAGCGGCTGGCAAGGCGCGACGCAGCGAAAGCGCGGACAGATCCCCGGCCCCACGCAGACAGCATAAAAACCGTCTATTTCAAGGAATGTCATGCAAAAAAACACGGAACCCTTGGAATCTGCCTAAACTCCAAGCTGCGCGGCTGGACTAATAACCGGCCCACTGGCGCCGACATGGGCCAGAACCCTTGTCCATTGGTTTGCACACAAAGAGAACAAAGCTATGAAACGGATTCTTCTCGGTACTCTCTTCACCGCTGTTTCCATCAATGCAATGGCCCAAGCGCCAGGCGGTCCGGATTGTGGGTGGGGCAACCTGCTGTTCGAAGGACAGCGCGGCACTCCGGCTCACTTCCTGGCCTCCACCACTAACGGCACCTCCGGTAACGCGACCTTCGGTATGACTTCCGGCACCAACGGCTGCTCGACCAACAGTGCGCTGACTTACGGCGGCAAATCCTGGTTTGCCATGAATGGCATGATGAACGAGCTCTCCGAAGACATGGCCAAAGGTGAAGGCGAAGCGCTGACCACCTACGCCGTGGTCCTGGGCGTCGCTCCTGAAGACCGCGCGCACTTCGCCGCCGTCACCCACGAGCACTTCCAGCAGATCTTCAGCAAAGCCGATGTGACCGCGGAAGATGTGCACACCAACACCCTGGCCGTGCTGAAAAGTGATGCACGCCTGGCCAAGTACGCCACCCCGGCTTAATCTCGACCCGCCCGCTCTTCTCGGGGAGCGGGCTTTTGTTTTTCGGACATGACCCCTCCCGGGTCTTTGTTTTTTCCGACTCAAGTTGCCCACCATGCTCAAACGCCTTGCCTCCCTGGCGCTCTGTGTCTGCGCCCCGCTGTCCGCCGCGCCACAAATCGACCACTCACGTTTGCAGCAACTGGCCAGTGATCCGTTCTGGATTTCCCTTGGCCACTACGAAACCGCCAAGCTCGGTGGCTGGCGCAGTTATGTCAGCGACCCGAAGTTTTTCCTCGCCAAAGACGGTGCCGAACACCCCGACGCCGAACTCAAGGCCACCCTTGACGCGCTCTACGCCCCCGCCGGCAGCGCCAACCAGCATGCTCAATGCGTGTACCCCGCCCGCACCCGCTGGCTCAAGGCCCAACTGCGCCTGAGCGATCTGCCGGCGGTGGACTGCAATGAGTTCAACCAGTGGTTCAAGGACGTCTCGCCCCACAGCACGGTGATGATTTTCCCGGCGGCCTACCTGAACAGCCCGTCGTCGATGTTCGGCCATACCCTGCTGCGCATCGACCAGGCCGACGTCCAAAGCAACCACACCGCCCTGCTCAGCTACGCGATCAACTTCGGCGCCTATATCGAAGGCTCGGACAACAGCATTCTCTATGCCTGGAAAGGCCTGATGGGCGGCTATCCCGGCCTGTTCGCCCTGGTGCCCTACCAGGAAAAGCTCTCGGAGTACCGCAGCCTGGAAAACCGCGACCTGTGGGAATACCGGCTGAACCTGACCCAGGCCGAAACCGAACGCATGGTCGAGCACGTCTGGGAACTGAAGCAGATCAAGTTCGACTACTTCTTCTTCGACGAGAACTGCTCCTACCGCTTGCTCGAGCTGCTGCAGGTCGCCCGTCCGAGCCTGCGCCTGACCGGGCAATTCCCGCTGACGGCGATTCCTACCGACACCGTCAAGGCGGTGAAGGAAGCCGGCCTAGTGGAGAAGATCGAATATCGTCCGTCCCGCGAACGTGAGCTGCTCGAGCGCGCCAAGCCGCTGAGCAGCGACGAACAGCAATGGGTGCTGAAGGTCAGCGCCGACCAGCAACAGTTGCAGGAGCCGGCCTTCAAGGCCCTGCCACGAGACCGCCAGGCGTTGATCATCGATGCGGCCTATCGCCTTGAGCGCTACCGGGCCAACGGTCAAGAGCGCGATCCGCAACGGGCGCAGCGCAGTTTCGAACTGTTGCGGGCGATCAACCGCAACCCGCCGCCCGAACTGTCCATCGAACGCCCTGGCCTGCCGGAAGACGGCCATGAATCGCGCACCTGGCAGGTCGGCGTGGGCACCCGCGGCGACCAGGCCTTTGGCGAATACGGGCTGCGCATGGCCTATCACGACCTCAATGACAACGCCGAAGGTTTCCCCCTGGGCGCACAGATCGAAATCCTGCAGATGAAGCTGCGCCAGTACGAAGGCAACAATTGGCAGCTACAGCAACTGGACCTGGCGACCATTCGTTCGCTGACGCCGCGTAACGAACTGCTGCAACCCTGGTCCTGGCAGGTCACCGGCGGCCTGGAGCGGGTGCCGGGCAAACACGACGATGAAACCCTGGTCAGCCATGTCAACGGTGGCGGTGGCGGCACCTGGCAGCTCAGCGAGAACATGCTCGGCTTCGCCCTGGGCACCGTGCGCGTCGAGCACAACGCCGATTTCGCCGGTTTCATCACCCCGGCGGCCGGCTTCAACACCGGCCTGCTGTGGAAAAACCCGTTGGGCAACTTCAGCGTCGAAGCCAAGGGCGATTACTTCACCAATGGCGAGGTGCGCCGCAGCCTGAGCCTCAACCAGCAATGGGAGCTGTCGCGCAACCTGGGCCTGCGCCTGAGCGCCCAGCGCGAGTTCAGCCACCTGGCCACGGCGGAAAACGAGGTGATGCTGGAACTGAAGTGGTACCACTACTGACGCCCGGTAGCATTCTTGCCGCGCTTTCACAGACCACTGACGAATCCCCTTCTAGACTTTCTCTATCAGCCGTTGAACGGCGTGGGAGTCAGAGATGTGGCGGTATGCGGTAGTGGCAGCGTTGCTGGCGTTGATAACCGGTTGCGAGACGACCCACGAGCAGTTGCTCAAGCAGGGTTATCCGCCGGCCTTCGCCGACGGCTTCGATGATGGCTGCGCCAGCGGTCGCCAGGCCGCCGGGGCGATCAACGGCGAATTTCGCAAGAACGTGCCGCGCTACCTCAAGGACCCGCAATACGCCGAAGGCTGGAGCGACGGCTTTCGCCAGTGCCAGGCCATGCTGGAAAACCAGGACCGCAACGATTATCGGGAACGTCACTGGGACGAACGCGAACGCGCCTGGCAAGAAGAAAAAGACCGCGACGCCGCGCGAGCCTATCGCTCACAGTAAGTCGCTTTCAGGCATGGCCAGAAACCAAAAGGCTGCGACCATGGCCCACACCTCCATTACGGGAAAACGCCCATGAGCCGAGCCTTCGTCAATGAGGAACTGACTGCCGCCCAGGCCGACCAACCCGTGGAACGGCAGATCAGCGCGCAGCCCAACTACGTCACCCCGCAGGGCCTGAGCGAACTGCAGGCCAAGGTCGCGTTCCTGCAAACCCGGCACAACGAACAATCGGCGCTGGGCGACCAGGCGGACCCACAGCAACTGGCCGATATCGAACGCGACCTGCGCTACTTCAACCAGCGCCTGCAAAGCGCCCAGGTGGTTCCCCAGGCGACATCGCGGTCGAAAGTGCAGATCGGCAGCCGAGTCATCTTCGCCGACGAGCACGGCACCGAGCAGTGTGTGCAACTGGTGGGAGAGGATCAGGCCGATGTCGCCAAGGGCCTGATCAATTGGGGCTCGCCGTTGGGCCGGGCGCTGCTGGGCACCCAGCTTGGCGATGAAGTGCTGTGGCAGCGGCCGGCGGGTGATCAGTTGATCGAGGTGATCCGCATCGACCCGGCTTAAACCACGCCCTGGGCCAGCATGGCATCGGCGACCTTGACGAAGCCGGCGATGTTCGCCCCTTTGACGTAGTTGATCCGGCCGTTTTCTTCGCCGTAATGCACGCAGGCGTGGTGGATCGACTGCATGATGCTGTGCAGCTTGCTGTCCACCTCGCCGGCGCTCCACAGCAGGCGCATGGCGTTCTGCGACATCTCCAGCCCGCTGACCGCCACGCCACCGGCGTTGGACGCCTTGCCCGGGGCGAACAGAATGCCGGCCTCGATAAAGATATCCACAGCCTCCAGGGTGGTCGGCATGTTCGCCCCTTCAGCCACGCACATGCAGCCGTTGCGCAGCAGCGTGCGTGCCGACTCGGCGTCCAGTTCGTTCTGGGTGGCGCACGGCAGCGCGATGTCGCACGGCAGCGCCCAGGGGTGCTGTCCGGCAAGGAACTCGAGGTTGAACCGCGTCGCCAGCTCACTGATGCGCCCGCGCTTGACGTTCTTCAGCTCCAGCACCGCCTGCCATTGCTCCTCGGTCAGCCCGGCCTCGCAGTACAGCGTGCCTTCGGAGTCCGACAGGGAGATCACCTTGCCTCCCAGGTCCATGACCTTGCGCGCGGCGTATTGCGCCACGTTGCCGGAGCCGGAAATCGCCACGCGCTTGCCCTCCACCCGCTCGTCACGGCGCTTGAGCATTTCTTCGGCGAAGTACACGCAGCCAAAGCCGGTAGCCTCCGGACGGATCAGACTGCCGCCGTAACTCATGCCCTTGCCGGTCAGCACCGAAGTGAACTGATTGCTCAGGCGCTTGTACTGGCCGAACAGGAAGCCGATTTCCCGGGCGCCCACACCGATATCCCCCGCCGGCACGTCCACGTCCGAACCGATATGGCGATACAGCTCGCTCATGAAGGCCTGGCAGAAGCGCATTACCTCGGCGTCGCTCTTGCCCTTCGGATCGAAGTCCGAGCCGCCTTTGCCGCCGCCCATGGGCAGCGAAGTCAGGGAGTTCTTGAAGGTCTGCTCGAAGGCGAGGAATTTCAGCACCCCCAGATTGACCGAAGGGTGGAAGCGCAAACCGCCCTTGTACGGGCCGATAGCACTGTTCATCTGGATGCGGAACCCGCGATTGACCTGGACCTTGCCCTGATCGTCGACCCACGACACACGAAACACCACCGCCCGCTCCGGCTCACAGATGCGCTCGAGAATGCCCGAGGTCAGGTAATGCGGATTGGCCTCCAGGAACGGCCACAGGCTGCGCAGCACCTCTTCCACTGCCTGGTGGAATTCAGGCTGGTCAGGGTCGCGCTTTTTCAGGCGGGCGAGGAAGTCTTCGACGGATTCGATCATGGGAAAGTCTCGGCAAATTTATTGTCGTTAACGCAGATTTGCCCGGGACTTTAGCAACTCGAACAGCACCATGACAGAGCAAAATGTCGCAGTTATGAATTTAAATGGTGCAATTGATATAAATTTTCCGCCATTTCCGGCATTTAACGCACCATTCAGGGGATCAGAACCACCAGCAATGCCCCATGTTGGCGAACCCGAAAAACAGGCAAAAAAAACGGAGCCCGAAGGCTCCGTTTCTTTCAAGCAACTTGCCCGATCAGGCCAGTTTCTTGTAACGCACGCGGTGCGGTTGGGCTGCCGCGTCGCCGAGGCGCTTCTTGCGATCGGCTTCGTACTCGGTGTAGTTGCCTTCGAAGAACACCGCTTGCGAGTCGTCTTCGTACGCCAGGATGTGGGTCGCGACACGGTCGAGGAACCACCGGTCGTGGGAGATCACAATGGCGGCGCCCGGGAAGTCCAGCAGGGCTTCTTCCAGGGAACGCAGGGTTTCGACGTCGAGGTCGTTGGACGGTTCGTCGAGCAGCAGGACGTTGCCGCCCTCTTTCAGGGTCAGGGCCAGGTGCAGGCGGCCACGCTCACCACCGGACAGGTCCTTGACGAACTTCTGCTGGTCGCCGCCCTTGAAGTTGAAACGGCCGACGTAGGTACGCGACGGGATCTCGTAGCTGCCGATGCGGATCTGGTCGGAACCGTCGGAGATCTGCTGGAACACAGTCTTGCTGCCGTCCAGGTCTTCGCGGCTCTGGTCGACGCAAGCCAGCTGCACGGTTTCGCCGACTTCGATGCTGCCCGAGTCCGGTGTTTCCTTGCCCATCAGCATGCGGAACAGGGTGGACTTACCGGCGCCGTTACCGCCGATCACGCCGACGATGGCGCCTTTGGGCATGGAGAACGACAGGTTGTCGATCAGCACGCGATCGCCGTAGCCCTTGGTGACGTTCTTGAACTCGATGACCTTGTCGCCCAGGCGCGGACCGGCCGGGATGTAGATCTCGTTGGTCTCGCTGCGCTTCTGGAATTCCTGCGATTGCATTTCTTCGAAGCGGGCCAGACGGGCCTTGGATTTCGACTGTCGAGCCTTGGCGCCCTTGCGCACCCACTCCAGCTCTTCCTTCATGGCCTTTTCATGGGCCGACTGCTGCTTGGATTCCTGGGCCAGACGATCGGACTTGGCTTCCAGCCAGCCCGAATAGTTGCCCTCGTAAGGAATACCGGCGCCACGGTCGAGCTCGAGGATCCAGCCGGCGACGTTGTCCAGGAAGTAACGGTCGTGCGTGATCGCAACCACGGTGCCCGGGAAATCATGGAGGAAGTGTTCCAGCCAGGCCACGGAATCGGCGTCCAGGTGGTTGGTCGGTTCGTCGAGCAGCAGCATGTCCGGAGCGGACAGCAGCAGGCGGCACAGGGCCACGCGACGCTTTTCACCACCGGACAGGTGTTCGACCTTGGCGTCCCAGGCCGGCAGGCGCAGCGCATCGGCGGCGACTTCCAGCTGGCGCTCCAGGTTGTGGCCATCGCTGGCCTGCAGGATCGCTTCGAGCTTGGCCTGTTCGGCAGCCAGCTTATCGAAGTCGGCATCCGGATCGGCGTAGGCCGCGTAGACCTCGTCCAGGCGCGCCTGGGCGTCCTTGATCACGCTGACCGCTTCCTCGACCACTTCACGCACGGTCTTGGTCGGATCCAGCTGAGGCTCCTGGGGCAGGTAGCCGATGTTCAGCTCGGGCATCGGACGGGCTTCGCCCTCGAACTCGGTGTCGACGCCGGCCATGATTTTCAGCAGGGTGGACTTACCCGAACCGTTGAGGCCCAGCACGCCGATCTTGGCGCCCGGGAAGAACGACAGAGAGATGTTTTTCAGGATTTCCCGCTTCGGCGGAACAACTTTTCCCAGCCGATGCATGGTGAAGACGTATTGAGCCATGATGAACCTAGCGTCAGTGACTGATGAATGGAGAGCGGGCGAAGCCCGGGCCAGGCCATGCGCGGCGCCGGCATTTGATCGCGATCAATGCCTGCGTACGGAAAAAGCCTGATTGTCTGGAGCTGGAGCGCTCCCGCGTAACCGGCAAAGCTACCTCAATGGCCGGGCAAGGTCCAGCCAGCCAGGGCTGGCACTTTGCCACAACTCAAGGCATGCTAGCCGCCCTTCGGGCGTCCGGCTTATAGTGCACGTCGCGCCAGTCCAGCCAAACCGCAGGATCACAGTTTGTCCAATGCCACTCCGCCCTTTTCCCTGCGCGCACCTGCACCTGCGTCCAGCTCGCCCCTGCGCGGCACCCTGAAAGGCGTGCTGGCGACCCTGGTCCTGCTGCTGCTCGCCCTGCTGTTCTGGCAACTGCTCGACCAACTGCAACAGAGCCGCAAAGACCAGCGTCAACACGCGATCGACTACAACGCCGACCTGGCCGAGCACATCAGCCTCAACCTGGCACTCAATGCGCAGATCGCCCTCAACCTGCTACCGATCGTCGAACCGCCCCAGAATGCCGAACAGCAACAACTGCTGCTGAAAAGGCTGCAGCTGTCCCTGCCCGACCTGCAAAGCATCGCGCTGCTGGATGCCAAGGGCCAGCTCATCAGCGACAGTGGCGCCGACGGCCAGGACGCCGCATGGCTTGCCGAGCTGACCAGCCGCAGCCGCGGCCAGCGCTACTACTACAGCAACGCCACCAACGGCGCGCTGGTACAGCTGCTGTTGCACCAGCCCAGCGGCGCCCTCAAGAGTTACTGGGTGCTGCGCCTGGCACCGTCTTTCGTCCAGTCCCTGGAGCCCAGTCCCGACCAGGGTTTTCACCCGACCTGGGTCATTGAAAACCGTCTGAACCAGAAAACCCTCAGCCGCGACGACGGCAGCAACACCCCGGTGAGCACCGACGACATAGCCAACAGCGTGCTGGTCGCGCCACTGGGCAATAGCGACTGGCAACTGCGCGGCCTGTTCGACGATCGCGCGGTGATCGAGCAACTGTTGCCGGCGTTTATCGCCAAGTGCCTGCTGGGGCTAGCGTTTTCCCTGCTGCCGGTGATCGCGTTGCTGAATATGCGCCGCCGCCAGCGTCAGTTGCACGAAGGGCGTCGGCGCTATCAGGATATTTTCGAAGGCACCGGGGTCGCTCTCTGTGTCCTGGATATCTCCGGGCTGCCGGCGTTTCTCGACAAGGCGCAACTGCACGACAGCGAACAGCTCAAGGCCTGGCTGGAGCACAGCCCACAGCAGCGCCAGCTGCTGCTTGAAGAACTGCGCGTCACCGAGGTCAATCAGGTGGCCCTGCGGCTGCTCAACGTCGACTCCTGCGAGCAGGCCTGGAAACTGCTGATCGAAGGCAGTCCGCTCCACAGCAGCGCCATCGGCAACCAGTTGCTGGAGACCGTGATCAACCAGCACAAACAGCTGGAGCTGGAAATCCGCCTTAGCGACGCCCAGGGCCACGACCAGCATCTGTGGCTGGTACTGCGCCTGCCGGAAGACCCCTGCGACTATCGCGCGGTGATCCTCAGCATCAGCGACATCACCAGCCGCAAGCTCATCGAGCTGTCGCTGCTGGAGCGCGAGGGTTTCTGGTCGGATGTGGTGCGCACCGTGCCGGACCACCTTTATGTGCAGGACGTCATCAGCCAGCGGATGATCTTCAGCAACCATCACCTGGGCCAGACCCTCGGCTACAACAAGACCGAACTGCACCAGATGGGCGAGTATTTCTGGGAAATCCTCCTGCACCCGGAAGACGCCGACCTCTATCACCGCCTGCGCCAGGAACAGCGGCATGCCGGCTACCTGCAGTTGCTGCAGTGCCACTTGCGCTTTCGCCACCGCAGCGGCCAATGGCGCTGTTTCGACATCCGCGAACAGGCCCTGGCGCGGGACAAGTACGATCAGGTCACGCGCATCATCGGCGTGGCCAAAGACATCACCGACCAGATCGAGGCCAGCGAATCCCTGCGCGACAGCGAACGACGCTATCGCATGCTCGCCGAAAGCATCAGCGACGTGATTTTCTCCACCGACAGTAAGATGGCCCTCAACTATGTCAGCCCCTCGGTGCAGTCGGTACTGGGTTATGACGCGGAGTGGATCTTCCAGAACGGCTGGCAATCGACCATCGCCAACCCGCAACAACTGACCGGCATCTACGCCCTGATGGAGCGGGTCAGCAAGGCCCTGGACAAGCCCGAGCAACTGGCACGCCTGCGTAACCAGGTGCAGACCCAGTTGTTCCTGTTCGACTGCCTGCGGGCCGACGGGCGCAAGATTCCGATCGAGTTGCGCCTGGTGCTGGTGTGGGACGAACACGGCGCTTTCGAAGGCGTGCTCGGGGTCGGCCGCGATATCAGCCAGCAGCGTCGCGCGGAAAAAGACCTGCGCATGGCGGCCACGGTATTCGAGCACTCGACCTCGGCGATCCTGATCACCGACCCGGCGGGCTACATCGTCCAGGCCAACGAAGCGTTCAGCCGGGTCAGTGGCTACGCGGTGTCCCAGGTGCTCGACCAGTTGCCGAACATGCTCACCGTCGACGAACAGCAGGAAGCCCACCTGCGCTATGTGCTCAAGCAGCTGCACCAGCACAGCACCTGGGAAGGCGAGGTCTGGCTCAAGCGTCGCAACGGCGAGCACTATCCGGCCTGGGTCGGCATCACCGCGGTACTCGATGACGAAGGCGACCTGGCCAGCTACGTATGCTTCTTCACCGACATCAGCGAACGCAAGGCCAGCGAACAGCGCATTCACCGCCTGGCCTACTACGACGCCCTGACCCACCTGCCCAACCGCACCCTGTTCCAGGACCGCCTGCACACCGCCCTGCAATCGGCGGAGCGGCAGAAGTCCTGGGTGGTGCTGATGTTCCTCGACCTGGACCGTTTCAAGCCGATCAACGACTCCCTGGGCCACGCCGCGGGCGACCGGATGCTCAAGGAGATGGCCACCCGCCTGCTCGATTGCGTCGACGATGACGACACCGTGGCGCGCATGGGCGGCGATGAGTTCACCCTGCTCCTGCAACCGCGGACCAGCCGCGAGATCGCCCTGAACCGGGCGATCCACGTTGCCGAACAGATTCTCGCCAGCCTGGTGAAGCCGTTCGTGCTCGAAGGCCGTGAGTTCTTCGTCACCGCCAGTATCGGCATTGCCCTGAGCCCGCAGGACGGCAACGAACTGAGCCAGCTGATGAAAAACGCCGACACCGCGATGTACCACGCCAAGGAGCGCGGCAAGAACAACTTCCAGTTCTACCAGGCCGACATGAATGCCAGCGCCCTGGAACGCCTGGAGCTGGAAAGCGACCTGCGCCACGCCCTGGAACAGCAGGAATTCATCCTCTACTACCAGCCGCAGTTCAGCGGCGACGGCAAGCGCCTGACCGGCGCCGAGGCCCTGCTGCGCTGGCGCCATCCGCGACGCGGGCTGGTACCGCCGGGAGACTTCATCCCGGTGCTCGAAGAACTGGGGCTGGTGGTGGATGTCGGCGACTGGGTCATCAGCGAAGCCTGCCGCCAGCTCAAGGTATGGCATCAGGCCAAGGTCCGGGTGCCGAAGGTCTCGGTGAACATCTCGGCCCGGCAATTCTCCGATGGTCAGCTGGGAATGCGGATCGCCACCATCCTCAAGGACACCGGCCTGCCGCCGGCCTGCCTGGAGCTGGAACTGACCGAAAGTATCCTGATGCGCGAAGTCAGCGAGGCGATGCAGATCCTCGACGGGCTGAAGAACCTCGGCCTGAGCATCGCAGTCGACGACTTCGGTACCGGTTATTCATCGCTGAACTACCTCAAGCAGTTCCCCATCGATGTCTTGAAGATCGACCGCACCTTCGTCGACGGCCTGCCGTCCGGCGAGCAGGACGCGCAGATCGCCCGCGCCATCATCGCCATGGCCCACAGCCTGAACCTGGCGGTGATCGCCGAGGGCGTGGAAACCCATGAGCAATTGGACTTCCTGCGCGAGCACGGCTGTGACGAAGTCCAGGGCTATCTGTTCGGCCGGCCGATGCCGGCCAACAGCTTCGAAGGGCAGTTCAGCAACGACGCGCTGTTCATGTTCGATTGACCCCGGGCATCGCCATCCCTGTAGCCGCTGCCGCAGGCTGCGATAAGGCCGAAGGCCTTCTGGCCTCAAGAGCACGACCACTGCGTGGTCGATCGCAGCCTGCGGCAGCGGCTACAGGGCTCAGCCTGGGCAGCTCATGAACACCACTTGTCTGCGACATGATGTCCTTTCATATGCCATCTAAAACCCGTTGGGTTAGAATGCCCCCCTTTTCTGCCCCGATCCTTGAGGACCGCCATGTTCAGCCGTGATTTGACTATTGCCAAGTACGACGCCGATCTCTTTGCCGCCATGGAGCAAGAAGCTCAGCGCCAGGAAGAGCACATTGAGCTGATCGCTTCGGAAAACTACACCAGCCCTGCGGTGATGGAAGCTCAAGGCTCGGTGCTGACCAACAAATACGCCGAAGGTTACCCAGGCAAGCGTTACTACGGCGGCTGCGAATACGTCGACGTGGTTGAGCAGCTGGCCATCGACCGTGCCAAGGAGCTGTTCGGCGCCGACTACGCCAACGTCCAGCCGCACGCCGGCTCGCAAGCCAACGCCGCCGTTTACCTGGCGCTGCTGTCGGCTGGCGACACCATCCTGGGTATGAGCCTGGCCCACGGCGGTCACCTGACCCACGGCGCCAGCGTTTCCTCCTCCGGCAAGCTGTACAACGCCATCCAGTACGGCATCGATGCCAACGGCCTGATCGACTACGACGAAGTCGAGCGCCTGGCGGTCGAGCACAAGCCGAAAATGATCGTGGCCGGTTTCTCTGCCTACTCGCAGGTCCTGGACTTCCCACGTTTCCGCGCAATCGCCGACAAGGTCGGTGCCTATCTCTTTGTTGATATGGCTCACGTTGCGGGGCTGGTCGCCGCTGGCGTCTACCCGAACCCGGTGCCTTTCGCCGACGTGGTAACCACCACCACCCACAAGACCCTGCGCGGTCCACGTGGCGGCCTGATCCTGGCGCGCGCCAACGCCGACATCGAGAAGAAGCTGAACTCCGCGGTATTCCCGGGCGCCCAGGGCGGTCCGCTGGAGCACGTGATTGCCGCCAAGGCCATCTGCTTCAAGGAAGCGCTGCAGCCTGAGTTCAAGGCCTACCAGCAACAAGTGGTGAAGAACGCCCAGGCCATGGCCGGCGTGTTCATCGAGCGCGGTTTCGACGTGGTTTCCGGCGGTACGCAGAACCACCTGTTCCTGCTGTCGCTGATCAAGCAGGAAATCTCCGGTAAAGACGCCGATGCCGCTCTGGGCAAGGCCTTCATCACCGTGAACAAGAACTCCGTGCCAAACGACCCACGCTCCCCGTTCGTTACCTCCGGCCTGCGCTTCGGTACTCCGGCTGTGACCACTCGCGGCTTCAAGGAAGCCGAGTGCAAGGAACTGGCTGGCTGGATCTGCGACATCCTGGCTGACCTGAATAACGAAGCGGTGATCGACGCCGTTCGTGAGAAAGTCAAAGCCATCTGCAAGAAGCTGCCGGTATACGGCGCTTAATTAGCAGAGCGTTACCTGAAAAGCCCGGCCTTCGCGCCGGGCTTTTTTTCGGCCGCGAATTGTCTGGCCCGGAGCCTGTAGCCGCTGCCGCAGGCTGCGATCGGCCGGCACGGCCGCGACACTCTGAAGATCGCAGGAAGGCCTTCGGCCTTATCGCAGCCTGCGGCAGCGGCTACAGGATCAGCACCACTGGTCAGACCGGTCATGCCAATTTTCGGATTTACCCTTGTATTCGCGGGAAACTCGGGCATAGACTGCGCCTGCACTGGACATACCGGTAAGACCACAATAATTAAGTCCCGAATCTGATGCGCTCCGCGCACGGCAGCCGGGACACCGACCAGGATTCCCCTCATGCTCAGATGGTGCTCGCGTTCGATTTTCCTCCAGGTAGTCCTCGGACTGATGCTCGGCATCGTGTGCGGACTGACACTCCCCGAATACTCCTCGCAACTCAAGCCACTGGGCGATGCCTTTATCAAGCTGATCAAGATGCTGATCGGCCTGATCGTCTTCTGCGTGGTGGTCAGCGGCATCTCCGGCGCCGGCGACCTGAAAAAGGTCGGACGCATCGGGCTCAAATCGGTCATCTACTTCGAAGTCCTGACCACCATCGCCCTGGTGATCGGCCTGGTCTTCGCCTTCACCACCGGCATCGGCAGCGGAGCCAATATCCATCTGGAACAGCTGTCCGCCGCCGACATGGGCGACATCGCCCAGCGCAGCCAGCACATGCATGGCACCTCCGAGTTCCTGATGGGGCTGATCCCCAACTCGGTACTGGGCGCCTTCGCCGAAAACAACATCCTGCAGGTGCTGCTGTTCTCCGTGCTGTTCGGCAGCGCGCTGAACCTGGTGGGCGAAGCCGCTTCCGGCATCTCGCGGCTGATCAACGAACTCAGCCACATCATTTTCCGCATCATGGGCATGATCGTGCGCCTGGCGCCGATCGGCGTGTTCGGCGCCATCGCCTTCACCACCAGCAAATACGGCCTGGACTCGCTGCAGCACCTGGGCAGCCTGGTGGGCCTGTTCTACCTGACCTGCTTCGCCTTCGTGGCGGTGATTCTCGGGCTGGTCATGCGCTGTTCCGGCCTGCGCATGCTGCCGTTCCTCAAATACCTGCGCGAGGAGCTGCTGATCGTCCTCGGCACCGCCTCCTCCGACGCCGTACTGCCACAGATCATGCGCAAACTGGAGCACCTGGGCATCGGCAGCTCCACGGTCGGCCTGGTCATCCCGACGGGTTATTCGTTCAACCTCGACGGTTTCTCGATCTACCTGACCCTGGCCATCGTCTTCATCGCCAATGCCACCGGTACGCCGTTGTCGATGTCCGATTTGCTGACCATCTTGCTGGTGTCGCTGATCACCTCCAAAGGCGCCCACGGGATTCCCGGTTCGGCGCTGGTGATCCTGGCCGCCACCCTGACGGCGATCCCGGCCATCCCGGTGGTGGGCCTGGTGCTGGTGCTGGCAGTGGACTGGTTCATGGGCATCGGCCGGGCGTTGACCAACCTGATCGGCAACTGCGTCGCCACCGTGGCGATCGCCCGCTGGGAAAAAGACATCGATATTCAACGGGCCAACAAAGTCCTGAGCGGCCAGCAGGGCTATGGTTTCCAACCGCGCAAACCGCTGCCCGGCGCGCAGCAGCAGGAGTTCTGAGGCATGCCTTGTGCCTCTCGCCGGCAGGCACAACAATCAGCGCCTGCCATGGGCCTCATCCGCCATATTCCAGGGAGTGAACAGTGATCACCTCGTCAACGGTTGTAAATTCAGTGGTAGAAAAGCTGCGGGCGGCCTTGGCCCGTGGTCAATGGCGCTCCGGCGACATGCTGCCAGGGCAACGTGAATTGGCCGAGCAACTGGGCATCAGCCGCCCGAGCCTGCGTGAGGCGGTGACTGTTCTGGAAACCCTGGGCCTGGTGCGCTCCATGCCCGGCAAAGGCGTGGTGGTGCTTGAGGCCAGCCTCAACGAACAACCGGCCAGCGACAGCGGCGTGGCGGGCGCCAGCCTCGAGGATGTACTGCAACTGCGCTACACCCTCGAGCCGTTCATCGTCGGCCTGGTGGCGCAGTCCATCAGCAGCAAGGAAGTGGGCCAGTTGCGCCTGACCCTGATGGACATGCGCGAGGCCTTGGACGCCAACGACAGCGAAGCCGGGATGAACGCCTACATCGCCTTCCATGAAGAGCTGTTCACCCTGACCTCCAACCCGATCTTCCAGAACGTGGTGCAGCAGACCAGCAACGCCCTCAAGCAGAGCGCTGAGATCCTGCGCAACTCGCCGGAGCACCTGGCCGAACGCCTGGAAGAAAACGAAGCGGTGGTCCGGGCGATCCGCAACAAGAACAGCGCGCTGGCCAGTGCCGAAATGCGCCGGCACATCCTCAGGGAAGGCCAGCGCATGGGCATCGAGCTGAACATCCCGGACGACCATCTGGGCAACTAAGCCGCACAACACTTTCGTATCGGTAACCGGACTGGAGACAGGCCATGGCCAGCTACGCCTTGAACAAACTTGCATTCCCCCTCCCCGCTGCCCTGCCACGGCGCCGCAGCGGCGAGAAAAAACTGCTGGTCGACGATGTCTACCCGCAGATTTTCGATGCCATTCTCGAACAACGCATCGCCCCCGCCAGCCGGTTCACCGAGGACAGCCTCGGCGAAGTGTTCGGGGTCAGTCGCAGCATCATTCGCCAGGTCCTGGCGCGTTTGTCCCATCAACAGGTGATCATCCTGCGGCCCAACCATCGGCCTCAGGTGGCGGCTCCGGACCACGAGCAAACGCGACAGATCCTGCACGCCCGCCGCCTGACGGAAATCACCCTGGTCAGGCTCGCCTGCCAGCAACCGGCCCCGCGCAACCTCAAGCGTCTGCGAGAACTGATCTCCGCTGAGCGCGATTGCATCGACCGCGGCTTGCGTGGCCCGGCGATCCGCCTGTCCGGCGAGTTTCACCTGCAATTGGCCGAGGTGGCCGGCAACGCGCCGCTGGCGCACTTCCTCGGCAGCCTGGTGCCGCTGACGTCACTGGCGATTGCCCACCATGAAACCCGCGCCTGCAGCCATTGCGCCTGGCAAGAGCACGCGGCGATTGTCGATGCCATCGAAGACGGTGACGTAAAGGCCGCGGTCGCCTTGATGACCGGGCACCTGGATCACCTGGAGGAAAGGTTGCTCAAGGCCAGCGCGGTTCCACAGTAACCGGCGTTTCGCGAGCACGCTCGCTCCTGCAGACCGGAGCGGGCTTGTTCGCGATGACCTCGTGGCAAATGTGTAACGAAACTACTGCGCCGCCATCCGGGCGAATCCGGCACGGATCTTCTCTTCCGGCAGATCGTCGGCAATGAACACAATCACGCTCTCCCGTGTCTCGCCTTCGGCCCATTCAGTATCCCAGTCGAAACCGTACAGCTTGAGCACGCCCTGGAACACCAGGCGCCGTGGCTCACCGGCAATGTTCAGCACGCCCTTGTAGCGCAGCAGTTGCTTGCCGTGCTCTTCCAGCAGTTCGTTCATGAACTCGCTGAGCCGGTCGATATCCAGCGGCGCGTCGGTGCGCAGCACCAGGCTGGAAATACGATCGATGGAGGGCGCCTTGCTCACCGGACGCAGGCTGACTCCGCCACCCAGGTCGGCGTTCAGGTTGAAGCCTCGCACATCCAGCAGTTCGGCCAGGTCGATGCGGCCATGCTCGACCACACGGATCGGCGCACGGCGGTTGATCCGGGTCAGGCGCTCGCTCAGCGCGTTGAAGGTCTGCTCGTCCACCAGGTCGCGCTTGCTCACCAGCAGGCGATCGGCGAAGCCGATCTGGGCCTGGGCGATGGTTTGGGTCAGGTGGTGCTCGGCGTGCTTGGCGTCCACCAGGGTGATGATGCCGTCGAGGATATAGCGCTCGCGCAGCTCTTCGTCGATGAAGAAGGTCTGGGCCACGGGCGCGGGGTCGGCCAGCCCGGTGCATTCGATCACCAGCCGGTCGAAGGCGATCTCGCCGCTGTCCAGCCGTTCCAGCAACAGGTACAGCGCCTTGGTCAGATCGGTGTGGATGGTGCAGCAGACGCAGCCATTGGACAGCGTCATCACTTGCACCGGCTCGTCGCCCAGCAACTGGGTGTCGATACCGGCATCGCTGAATTCGTTTTCGATCACGGCGATTTTCAGGCCGTGTTCGGCCTTGAGCAGGTGACGCAGCAAGGTGGTCTTGCCCGCGCCGAGGAAGCCGCTGAGAACGGTGACGGGGATTGGAGAGGACAAAAGCGGTTCTCCTGAAAAAATGGGAACGCAAAAACAACTGTAGGAGCGAGCTTGCTCGCGAAGAACTCAAGGACACCGCGTGCGTTCAGAATGAACTCGGTGTCTTTACGTTTTTCGCGAGCACGCTCGCTCCTACAGAGGGACTAACGAATCAACAGCATTTTGGCCCGGCTTTGCCGCCGTACCGTGCTTCCTGGCGTTCCCGGAAGAACGCCTCGTACGACATCACCGGCTTGTCCGGGTGCTTGGTCTGCATATGCTCGACGTAGTTGTCGTAGTCGGGCATGCCGACCATCAGGCGCGCGGCCTGACCGAGGTATTTACCGAGGCGACTCAGGTCATTGAACACGATTGCAATCCTCGATCAAGCATCTGGCAGTGCATGGAATGGCGATTCTTTATCCGTGCGTTCTTTTTTACCCCAGGCGGAAATACCCACCTTGAGGGCGTAGAACAGGATGCTGAATACCACCAGCAGGAACAGCACCGTCAGCGTGGCGTTGGTGTAGGCGTTGAAGATCACGTGCTGCATCTGCGTGATGTCCTTGGCCGGCGCGAGGATCTGACCATTGGCCAGGGCATCGCTGTACTTCTTGGCCAGGGCCAGGAAACCGACGGCCGGGTTGGCGTCGAACAGCTTGATGAGGCCCGCGGTGGTGGTGCAGATCAGCAGCCAGGCGGCTGGCAGCAAGGTCACCCAGATGTAGCGTTGACGCTTCATCTTGATCAGCACCACGGTGCCAAGCATCAATGCGATACCCGCCAGCATCTGGTTGGAGATGCCGAACAGTGGCCACAGGGTGTTGATGCCGCCCAGCGGGTCGATCACGCCCTGGTACAGCAGGTAACCCCAAAGGGCCACGCAGCCGGCGGTGGCGATCAGGTTGGCGGTCCAGGACTCGGTGCGTTTCAGGGCTGGCACGAAGGAGCCCAGCAGGTCCTGCAGCATGAAACGACCGGCACGGGTACCGGCGTCCACCGCGGTCAGGATGAACAGCGCTTCGAACAGGATCGCGAAGTGGTACCAGAACGCCATGGTGTTCTCGCCCGGCAGCACATGGTGGAGGATCTGCGCGATACCGACCGCCAGGGTCGGCGCACCGCCGGCACGGGCCAGGATGGTGGTTTCACCGATGTCCTTGGCCACCGCTTGCAGGGCGTCCGGAGTAATGGCAAAGCCCCAGCTGCTGACCGTCTGCGCCACAGTGACCACGTCACCGCCGACGATGGCCGCCGGGCTGTTCATAGCGAAGTACACGCCAGGCTCGATCACCGAAGCGGCAACCATCGCCATGATGGCCACGAAGGACTCCATCAGCATGCCGCCGTAACCGATGTAACGGGCGTTGGTTTCGTTATCCAGCAGCTTCGGCGTGGTCCCGGAAGAGATCAGCGCGTGGAAGCCGGACACCGCGCCACAGGCGATGGTGATGAACAGGAACGGGAACAGGCCGCCTTTCCAGACCGGGCCGGTGCCGTCGGTGAACTGGGTCAGCGCCGGCATTTTCAGCTCGGGCATGGTGATCAGGATGCCGATCGCCAGGGCGATGATGGTGCCGATCTTGAGGAAGGTCGACAGGTAGTCGCGAGGCGCCAGGATCAGCCATACCGGCAGCACCGCGGCGACGAAACCGTAGCCGATCAGCATCCAGGTGATCTGTACGCCGGTGAAGGTGAAGGCCTTGGACCACACGGGATCCGCGGCAATCTGGCCCCCCAGCCAGATCGAGCCCAGCAGCAGGAGCACGCCGATGATGGAGATTTCACCGATGCGGCCCGGGCGGATGTAGCGCATGTAGACGCCCATGAACATCGCGATCGGGATGGTCGCCATCACCGTGAAGATGCCCCACGGGCTTTCGGCCAGGGCCTTGACCACGATCAGCGCCAGCACCGCGAGGATGATGATCATGATCAGGAAGCAGCCGAACAGCGCGATGGTCCCCGGGATCCGGCCCATTTCCTCACGGACCATGTCGCCCAGGGAACGGCCGTTGCGCCGGGTGGACATGAACAGGACCATGAAGTCCTGCACCGCCCCCGCCAGCACCACCCCGGCAATCAGCCAGAGCGTGCCGGGCAGATAGCCCATCTGCGCCGCCAGTACCGGCCCCACCAGCGGGCCCGCGCCGGCGATGGCCGCGAAGTGGTGACCGAAGAGAATGTGCTTGTTGGTCGGAACGTAGTCCAGACCGTCGTTGTTGAGCACGGCGGGGGTGGCCCGGCGCGCATCGAGCTGCATCACGTTGTTAGCGATGAACAGGCTGTAGTAACGGTATGCGACCAGATAGATGGCCACGGCAGCAACCACGATCCACAAGGCGTTGATCGCCTCGCCGCGGCGCAATGCCACTACGCCGAGGGCGCACGCTCCTACGATTGCCAGCACCAGCCAGGGTAAGTGGCGTAGCGGGCTATTATTATTTTTCATTTTATTATTCCAGCCAGGGTGGACAAGAAAGACAGCCATCCGGAGTTTAGCGCTACTGGCCCCAAAGGCCACCCCCCACGTTGGTCTAGAGCGTCCTTTTGAGTTTTTTCCTAGGTTTTGCACCGCCTCGGTGCAAGCGTTCCCGGAGCACTGAACCACCCGAGCGAAAAAGCGGTCGCACCTGTAAGGACTCGTCGTCTGGAGTGCCCATGCCCGCGCCGCCCAATAGACCGCCGTTGTCACCGCCGCTGCTGTATCTGCTGTTCCTGGTGGCGGCGCTGTCGCTTGCCGACGGTGTGCCCTTGCCGGTCCCGGTCAACGGCTGGCTGCGCACCTTGGCCCTGCTGTTGATTATCGGCGGCCAGGGCCTGTCGTTCTGGGCGATGTGGCGTCTCAGGCAACGGCACACCACCACCAGCAATGCCGGCGAACCCCGGCGCCTGCTGTGCGATGGCCCGTTCGCAATCTCGCGCAACCCCATCAATCTCGGCGACACCCTGGGTTACTGCGCCATCGCCCTGTTGCTCGGCAGCCTGTGGCCGTGGCTGCTGTTGCCGCTGCTGATTTACCTGATGAACCTGACGGTGATCCGGCCGGACGAGCACCATCTGCTGGAGTTGTTCGGCGACCGCTACCGTGACTATTGCCGCAAGGTGCGCCGCTGGCTGTAGCGGGTTGGGCAAACCCGGGTCTATAGTCATTTCACCATGCAGAGGGGCTGCTCATGAGCGAACACCATTCCGATCGTCGCCGTTTCAAACGCATCGCCTTCGATGCCCGTACCGAACTGAGCCAGGGCCCTTATCGCTGGTCCGTGCAGTTGGTCGATCTCTCGCTCAGGGGCATGCTGATCCAGCGCCCCGATCCCTGGCTGGGGGACGAAAGCCAGCCGTTCGAAGCCGATATCCATTTGAGCGATGACGCCGAAGTACGCATGGACGTGCGACTGGCGCACGACGATCACGGTCAGTTGGGCTTCGTCTGCCTGCATATAGACTTGGAGTCGATCGAACATCTGCGCCGGCTGATCGAACTGAATCTCGCCGACCCGCAGGAGCTGGAGCGCGAGCTGGGGGCGCTGCTGGAGGTTTGAGCGCCCGCCTCTTCCCGTCAGCCGTTCAGGGGAACGCCGAGGGCTCGGGGAATTCGCTTTCCATATCCCAATAACCGGGCTGTTGCCGACTGGCGGCGGTCCACTGCCCGTCCACCCAGCGATAAATCCGGTAGGTGATCACAAAATCGTCACCCTCGCTGGCAGGCGCCGAAGACACCTGGGCGATCGACTCGGTAGCCCCCGATGCCGATGGAAGTATCCGCCAGGCCGCCTTGCCGGTCTGGGCCATCTCCAGCGGGCGCTGCTCGCCGTTTTCGTCCCGATACAGTACGGGCTCCAAGCGGCTTTGCGTCGGCGCCAGGATCTGCGTGGCCGGGCCGCTATAGCTGCCCATTGGGGCCGTCTGATCGACGGTGAGGAAAAATGCCGGGTATGGCAGGCCGCTGAGCGGTGCCTTCTCCACCTTCGCCAGCGGGTAGCCCAGGGCCTGCTCGGCCAGCACTTCGCCAACCTCCGACACCAGGCGCACCCGAGCCTCCAGCTGCGGCTGGTGCTCGCTGTCCGTCGACTCGTCGAAGGTTTCCTCGTCCAGGCCACTGCCCCAGCTCTGCGCATGCAATTGCGCGGTGATGCGCCGGTCTTCCAGCACCTCGAGCACCGTGCCGTCGCCGACCAGCAGTTCCTGGGCGATCCGATAGCCGTGCGGCGCATCTTCCTGGCTGGCCGCAGCCAGGCCGCTGGCCCACAACAGCGTAAAACCAAGGGCGCCAAGGCCCGCTCCTGTCATCCGCATCAACTGCTTCCTTTCAGTAAGGGGTCATTCGAACAGCGCATCCAGCGCCTGCTCCAGACGGGTTACCGCAATGATTCGCAGGCCCGGTGGAGGCTCTTTTGGGGCATTGCCCTTGGGCACGATGGCCCGCTTGAAGCCGTGCTTGGCCGCTTCCTTGAGGCGCTCCTGGCCGCTCGGCACCGGGCGCACTTCGCCGGACAGGCCGACTTCGCCGAACACCAGCAAGTCGTGGGGCAAGGGCCGATTGCGCAGGCTGGACATCACCGCCGCCATCAACGCCAGGTCGGAGGCGGTTTCCAGCACCTTGACCCCGCCGACGACGTTGAGGAACACGTCCTGATCGTGGGTCGGAATGCCGCCGTGGCGGTGCAGTACCGCCAGCAGCATCGCCAGGCGGTTCTGGTCCAGGCCCAGGGTGACCCGCCTTGGGTTGGCCAGGTGGCTGTCATCCACCAGCGCCTGGACTTCCACCAGCATCGGCCGGGTGCCTTCCCAGGTAGCCATGACCACACTGCCCGGGACTTCTTCCTGGGCACGGGTGAGAAAGATCGCCGAAGGATTGGAAACTTCTTTCAGGCCGCGGTCGGTCATGCCGAACACGCCCAGCTCGTTGACCGCGCCGAAGCGGTTCTTCACCGCCCGCAGCAAGCGCAGGCGGCCGTCGGATTCACCTTCGAAATACAGCACGGTGTCGACCATGTGCTCGAGGACCCGCGGCCCGGCCAGCGCACCCTCCTTGGTCACATGGCCCACCAGGAAGATCGCCGTGCCGCTCTGCTTGGCGTAGCGCACCAGTAGCGCCGCGCTTTCGCGCACCTGGGAAACACCGCCGGGGGCCGATTGCAGTTGCTCGGTGAAGATGGTCTGGATCGAGTCGATCACCATGACCTTGGGCTTCTCCTGCCGGGCCGTGGCGATGATGGTTTCGATACAGGTTTCGGTCATCACCCGCAGCTGATCCTGGGGCAGGCCCAGGCGCCGGGCGCGCATGGCCACCTGTTGCTGCGATTCCTCGCCGGTGACGTAGAGCGCCGGCATGCGGGTGGCGATGTTGCACAAGGTTTGCAACAAAATGGTCGACTTGCCGATCCCCGGGTCGCCACCGATCAGCACCACCGAACCATCGACCAGGCCGCCGCCGAGCACCCGGTCCAGTTCGCCGGAAGCCGTGGAAAAACGCGGGATCTCTTCGACGCTGACCTCGGCCAGGGTCTTGATCTGCGCCTGCTGCCCGGCCCAGCCGGTACGACCGCTGGGGGCCGCGGCACCGCCGCTTTCCACCATGGTCTCGGTCAGGGTGTTCCAGGCCCCGCATTCGCCGCACTGGCCGGCCCATTTGGGAAAGGTTGCGCCGCACTCGGTGCAGCCGTACATGCGCTTGGCCTTGGCCATCTGATCCCCCGGGCAAAAACCGCGATGATAGCTCAGCTGGAGCGGATCAGCGCGGCGCCACCGTGCGGATTTCGCCCTCGGCCAGACGCGTGGCGCTGTTGCCCAGCGAGTCCTCGGCATTCAGGTCGGCGCCCTTGGTCGCCAGGGCGTCGAGCAGCTCCACCCGCTTGAACAGCCCGGCGTACATCGCCGCCGTCTGGCCGGCGCCGTTGCGCTGGTCGGGGTTGCAGTCGGTGGCCAGCAGGCGCCGGGCGATCTTCACTTCGCCCTTGAAAATGGCGCCCATCAGCGCCGTGTTGCCCCTTTTATCCTGCACGCAGGCGTCGGCACCGGCGGCCAGCAAACGCTCCACCGCCGGCCCCTGGCCGTGATATGCCGCGAGGATCAGGGCGGTGTAGCCCTTCTCGTCCTGGGTATCGAGGGAATAACCAGCCTCGATAAAGGTATTGAGCATCTCGACGTCGCCGCGACGGGCCGCATCGAAGTAGTAATTCTCTAGTTGGACCTTGACCGCCACCGGGTCCGCGGGGGCCGGCTGCTGCGCATGAGCGCCCAGCGAGCAGGCGGCCAGCAGCAGCGAAATGAACAGGCGCATGGTGCGACTCCCTTGTCTCAAAGATTCTGTAGGAGCGAGGCTTGCCCGCGATGACTTCAACCGGGGCAAATACGCTCGTCAGTTAGAACGCCATCACCGGTATTGGGGCCGCTTTACGGCCTTTCGCGGGCAAGCCTCGCGCCTATATAAAGAGGAAGCGTCACGCCAGGGGCGTGACGCGGGGTGGGATCAATCCGACAGCTTGGCGGCCAGGGCCTTGACCCGGGCCAGGTCGCCCTTGGCCACCTTGGTCACGCCAGTGCCGTACTCCGGATCGGCCTTGTAGAGGAACGACAGCATGATGTGCTTGCTCTCGTCATCGGTGGTCGCCAGGGAACCGCCGAAGTTCTCGATCAGGTCCTGACGCTCCTTCTGGCTCAGCGAACGATACAGATCGCCGGCCTGCTTGAAGTTCTGCTCGCGCTGGATCTTAGCCTGCTGGGTGCTGCCACTCAGCGCCAGCTGGCTGTAACGCGCACTTTGCGGCTCTTCACGCGGCATCAGGCGGCTCGGCTGGTAGTTCACGCCGGTGCTGGTGCTGCCGCTGTTCATCGCGCCGTCCTGGTTGCCATTGTTCACCGCGACTTTCGGCGCGTTGATCGGCAATTGCAGGGCGTTGGCGCCCAGGCGGTACAGCTGGGTATCGGCATAGGAGAACACCCGGCCTTGCAGCAGGCGGTCTTCCGACGGCTCGATGCCCGGCACCAGGTTGGCCGGAGCCATAGCCACCTGTTCGGTTTCCTGGAACACGTTGGCCGGGTTGCGGTTGAGCACCATCTGCCCGACCTTGCGCTCAGGCACGCCCGGCCAGATCTTGGTGGCATCCAGCGGGTCGAAATCGAACTTGGCCAGATCTTCCGGCTTCAGGACCTGGACATACAGGTCCCATTTCGGGAAGTCGCCCTTGTTGATATGCGTCACCAGGTCATTGGTCATATGGCTGTAATCGCGCCCCTGCACCTCGACCACTTGTTTGGGATCGAGGTTGTTGATGCCCTGCAAACTCTTCCAGTGAAACTTCACGTAATGCACTTCGCCCTTGGCATTCACCAACTTGTAGGCGTGCACGCCGTTACCGTCCATTTCCCGGTAACTGGCCGGAGTACCGGAATTGGAATACAGCTCGGTCAGGGTCCGGGTGGCTTCCGGAACATGGGAGAAGAAATCGAAGCGCCGGGAATCGTCATCCAGGTTGGTGCGCGGATCAGGTTTGAATGCATGCACCATGTCCGGGAATTTGATCGCGTCGCGAATAAAGAACGTCGGGAAGTTGTTGCCGACCAAGTCCCAGTTACCATCGGCGGTATAGAACTTGGTAGCAAAACCACGCGGGTCACGCAGGGTTTCCGGCGAATGGTTGCCATGCACTACCGCGGAAAAACGCACGAATACCGGTGTTACCTGGCCGGCGGCGAATACCTTGGCCTTGGTCAGGTCGCTCAGGCTGTCGATCACGGTGAAGGAACCATGGGCACCGGTGCCACGGGCATGCACCACCCGCTCTGGAATGCGCTCGCGATCGAAACGCTGGAGCTTCTGGATCAACTGCACATCCTGCAGCAATACCGGTCCGGTAGCGCCCGCGGTCTGCGAGTTCTGGTTATCGCCCACCGCGGCCCCGTTGTCGCGGGTCAGAGTGGCGGCCTGTACGGAAAGAGAAAGCATACTGGCGGCGAGTACGCCCAATACGCGTCGTTGGGAAAAACTCCCAAGGCCAATGATCATGGTCATGTTTTATTCCTCTGGTTTTAATCAAACGCATCCAGGTGCGCCTGTCAGAGGCTAGTGACCAAAGAGTCGAACTCTAAATAGAAAGGTCGCAACAGTCTGATTGAAAAAATATTCTGGTATGTAAGAGCAAGCGCAGGTATTTCGCGCACGATTGGTGGCACTTTGTAAACTATTTGCCGTTAACTCGGTCGATAACTGCGAACGCTGTAAGCAGTTGTTGCAAGCAAGATGCCTTGTGCTGAATTACACTGCGTTCACCAACCTCATCTGTAACAAGGAATAACCTATGGGCGTGCTAAGTGAGTTCAAGGCCTTCGCGGTCAAAGGTAATGTGGTCGACATGGCCGTCGGTATTATCATCGGCGCCGCATTCGGCAAGATCGTCTCGTCATTTGTTGGCGATGTAGTCATGCCGCCAATCGGCTTGCTGATCGGTGGGGTGGACTTCAGTGATCTGGCGATCACGCTCAAGGAAGCTGTCGGCGAGACGCCGGCCGTGGTGCTGGCCTATGGCAAATTCATCCAGAGCCTGATCGACTTCATCATCGTTGCCTTTGCCATCTTCATGGGTGTGAAGGCGATCAACCGCCTGAAGCGCGAAGAGGCCGTGGCGCCAACCCTGCCGCCGGTTCCGACCAAGGAAGAAGAGCTGCTGGGCGAGATCCGCGACCTGCTCAAGGCGCAGAACAACAAGCCCTGAGACTCCTGCCGCAACAAAACGGCGCCCCTGCTGGTATTGCAGGCGGCGCCATTTTTTTACCAGTAGTTTTCCACCGCCACCTGTCCGGGCCGCCGGGTCAGGCTCAGGTGCATGTCCCGTTGTTTGAGCAAGGCGCGGGTGTCGTCGATCATCTGCGGGTTGCCGCAGAGCATCACTCGCGAGTGCTCGGCGCTCAGGGGCACGCCAGCGACACGTTCCAGTTCGCCGCTCTCGATCAGATGGGTGATCCGCCCGTTGAGGCTGCCCGGATGCTGCTCACGGGTCACCGTGGTGATGACTTGCAGCTTGTGGGCAACTTCCGCCAGATAATCGCGCTGTTTCAGCTCGGCCAGCAATTGCTGATAAGCCAGTTCCTTGGCTTCGCGCACGCTGTAGACCAGGATGATCCGCTCGAATTTCTCCCAGACTTCGAAATCCTGCAGGATCGAAACAAAAGGCGCGATCCCGGTGCCGGTGGACAGCAGCCAGAGGTCGCGGCCATCGACGAAACGGTCCAGGGTCAGATAACCGAACGCCTGCCGGTCCACCATCAGGGTATCGCCCTCCCCCAGCCGGCTCAGCTCGCTGGTGAACTCGCCGCCAGGCACGACGATGGAGAAGAACTCGAGAAACTCGTCGAAGGGCGAAGACACCATGGAGTACGCGCGCCACACCGTGCTGCCATCGGCCTTGGTCACCCCCAGGCGGGCGAATTGCCCGGCGCGAAAGCGAAAACCCGCGTCCCGCGTGGCGCGCAGGGTAAACAGGCTGGGAGTCAGGGGCTGGACGTCGAGCAAGGTCTGGCGCGTGTATTTTTCTGCACTGGCAGTCATGGCAGGCTCCAATAAGCGAATGCCCTTAGTGTCCCGCAAAGCGCGCGGCAGAAACACCGGCGGTTTGTAATGGCATAGAGCGCGGGCAATCGAGCGCAAAAAAACGTACCATTGGCCCCCTCTTCGGGCACCTGCCACGCGGCCTGCGCGCCACCTGCCCGAACGGTCCAGCCCGCATCGCGCCCCTCCCGCCGGCAGGACATTCACCGATTACCAAGAGTCCGTCCCATGCCCCTGCTCGAAAGCCCCTTCGCCCAGCTCGACCTGATCCGCCAGCCCGAACAACAGAACGAGCCCCTGCAAGCCTTCGATGCGGCGGACGAGTACTTGCTCAATCACCTGGCCGAACAGCAGCCGACGGCGGACACCCGGGTGCTGGTGCTCAACGACAGCTTCGGCGCGCTGGCGGCCAGCCTGGTCGGACGCGTACAGGTGCGCAGCAGCGGCGATTCGTTTCTCGGCGCGCTGGCGCTGGAGAAAAACCTGGTGCGCAATGGCCTGCCATTCGACGTCGTAACAGTGGTACCGGCCAGCGAGCCGTTGACCGGGCCGTTCGACCGCGTACTGATCCGCGTGCCCAAGACCCTGGCCCTGCTGGAAGAACAGCTGATCCGCCTGCAAGGCCAACTGGCCCCGGGCGCCCAGGTGGTGGCGGCGGCGATGGTCAAGCACCTGCCGCGGGCCGCCGGCGACCTGCTGGAACGCTATATCGGCCCGGTACAGGCTTCGCTGGCGGTGAAAAAAGCCCGTTTACTGATCGCCACCCCGGAGGCGAAAACCCCGGCGGTTTCGCCCTACCCGACCCGCTACAAGCTCGACGAGCCCGCCATCGAGCTGCTCAACCACGCCAACGTGTTCTGCCGCGAAGGCCTGGACATCGGCACCCGCGCCTTCCTCCCGCACCTGCCGAAAAACCTCGGCAAGGCCCGGGTCGCGGACCTGGGGTGCGGCAACGGCGTGCTGGCCATCGCCAGCGCCCTGCACAACCCCGACGCCCATTACACCCTGGTGGACGAATCCTTCATGGCCGTGCAATCGGCCCTGGAGAACTGGCGCGCGACCCTGGGCGAGCGCGAAGTGACCGTGCGCGCCGGCGACGGCCTGGCCGGCCAGGAGCCGCAGTCGCTGGACGTGGTGCTGTGCAACCCGCCCTTCCACCAGCAGCAGGTGGTCGGCGACTTCCTCGCCTGGCGCATGTTCCAGCAGGCCCGCGAAGCCCTGGTGGTGGGCGGCGCGCTGTACATCGTCGGCAACCGCCACCTGGGCTATCACAGCAAGCTGGCGCGGCTGTTCCGCGGCGTCGAGCAAGTGGCCGCCACGCCCAAGTTCGTGATCCTCAAAGCCCGCAAATAATCCCCCTCTCTGTAGGAGCGAAGCTTGCTCGCGATACGTGCCACGCGGAATGCCTGAAGCACTGCGTTATCGTTCATCGCGAGCAATCGAGCGTCGACCGGCTGCTCCTACGAAAGAAAAAACGTAGCAACCCCAGACCAAAAAAAACCCTCCAGAGGAGGGCTATAAAACCGTGCCGCAAGGCAACGGGATGGGATGAGCGGTAGTAAAAATCAGTGCGTGGTCAGGCCCGCGGCGTTCATGAACATGCGCATCAGGCTGGCGACGATAAACAGCGCCAGCACGCTGCCGACCCAGATCCCGGCGAGCCAGCCCAGGCGCTGCCAGAGCGGTTTCTTTTCGGCTTCTTCGATTTCCTGCAACGTGGGTTTACCAGCCATCATCGAATACTCCTCTCGGAATGGAGACGATGGCGTCGCTCGGGGCGCCATCGCGAGCAGGTCCGCTCCCGCGCGGGGAGCGGCGCATTGACTAGTGGTAGCCGTCTTCGTGGGTGACCTTGCCGCGGAACACGTAGTAGCTCCAGAAGGTGTAACCCAGGATGAACGGGATGATGAACAGCGTGCCCACCAGCATGAAGCCCTGGCTTTGCGGCGGCGCGGCGGCGTCCCAGATCGAGATCGACGGCGGCACGATGTTCGGCCACAGGCTGATGCCCAGGCCGCTGTAGCCGAGGAAGATCAGCACCAGGGTCAGCAGGAACGGCGTGTAGTGAGCATTGCGGGCCACCGCACGCAGCAGGCCGTACATGGTCACCAGCACCAGGATCGGCACCGGCAGGAACCAGAACAGGTTCGGCAGGGTGAACCAGCGCGAAGCGATTTCCGGGTGGGCCAGCGGCGTCCAGATACTGACGACACCGATCACCGCCAGCAGCACGAAAGCCAACGGCCGCGCCAGGTCATGCATCTGCTCCTGCAGCTTGCCTTCGGTCTTCATGATCAGCCAGGTGCAGCCGAGCAAGGCATAGGCCACCACCAGCGCGATACCGCAGAACAGGGTGAACGGCGTGAACCAGTCCAGCGAACCGCCGGCGTACTGGCGGTCGACCACCGGCAGGCCATCGATGAAGGCGCCCAGCGCCAGCCCCTGGAAGAAGGTCGCCGCCACCGAACCGCCGATGAACGCCTTGTCCCAGATGTGGCGCTTGGCTTCCTTGGCCTTGAAGCGGAACTCGAAGGCCACGCCGCGGAAGATCAGGCCGATGAGCATCAGGATCAGCGGCATGTACAGCGCCGAGAGCACCACCGAATAGGCCAGCGGGAAGGCGCCGAACAGCGCGGCACCGCCCAGCACCAGCCAGGTTTCGTTGCCGTCCCAGACCGGGGCGACGGTGTTCATCATCACGTCACGGTCGCGGGAGTCCTTGACGAACGGGAAGAGAATCCCGATCCCCAGGTCGAACCCGTCCATGACCACGTACATCATGATGCCGAAGATGATGATCACGGCCCAGATCAGCGGAAGATCGATACCCATGACTCAATTCCCCTTGTTCAGGCTGGTGCCGTTGTCTTCGGCATCGTCGTCGGCGGCCGACAGCGGACGGGCCGGCGTGCGTTTCTGGCCAGGACCTCCGTGGCTGACTTCCGCGCCTTCGTTGGTCTTCGGCCCTTTGCGCACCAGGCGCATCATGTAGCCGATACCGACCCCGAACAGCGAGAAATACACCACGACAAACAGCGCCAGGGTGATGCTCATCTGCATCAGGCTGTGCCCGGACGAAGCGTCCGCGGTACGCATCAGCCCGTAGACCACCCACGGCTGGCGACCGATCTCGGTGGTGAACCAGCCGGCGAGGATCGCGATCAGGCCGGATGGGCCCATCCACAGCGCCAGGTACAGGAACGCGCGGTTCTGGTAGATGCGGTCACGCTTGCGCAGCCACAAGCTCCACAGGCCGGTGAGGATCATCAGCATGCCGAGGCCGACCATGATCCGGAACGACCAGAACACGATGGTCGAATTCGGCCGGTCTTGCGGCGGGAACTCCTTGAGCGCCGGCACCTGCTTGTCCAGCGAGTGAGTGAGGATGAGGCTGCCCAGATACGGGATCTCGACGGCGAACCTGGTCTTTTCTGCCTTCATGTCCGGCCAGCCGAACAGGATCAGCGGGGTCGGCTCGTCACCGACGTTTTCCCAGTGCCCTTCGATCGCGGCGATTTTCGCCGGCTGGTGCTTGAGGGTGTTGAGGCCGTGGAAGTCGCCGATCACGGCCTGGATCGGCGCGACGATCAGGGCCATCCACATGGCCATCGACAGCATGCGGCGGATTGCCGGGTTATCGCGGCCACGCAGCAGGTGCCAGGCAGCGGACGAACCGACGAAGAACGCGGTGGCGACAAAGGCGGCCGTGGCCATGTGCGCCAGGCGGTACGGGAACGACGGGTTGAACACCACCGCCAGCCAGTCCACTGGAATCACTCGGCCGTCGACGATTTCGTAGCCTTGCGGGGTCTGCATCCAGCTGTTGGACGAGAGAATCCAGAAGGTCGAAATCAGCGTACCGATGGCCACCATCACAGTGGCGAAGAAGTGCAGCTTGCGCCCGACCCGGTTCCAGCCGAACAGCATCACGCCGAGGAAGCCGGCTTCGAGGAAGAATGCGGTGAGCACTTCATAGGTCAGCAGCGGCCCGGTAACGGAGCCGGCAAAATCGGAGAACCGGCTCCAGTTGGTGCCGAACTGGTAGGCCATGACCAGGCCCGAGACCACCCCCATGCCAAAGTTGACGGCGAAGATCTTCGACCAGAAGTGGTACAGGTCACGGTAGGTATCGTCGCGGGTCTTGAGCCACAAACCTTCGAGCACCGCCAGGTAGCTCGCCAGACCGATGGTGATGGCGGGGAACAGGATGTGGAACGAGATGGTGAACGCGAACTGAATTCGGGCGAGATCTAGTGCCTCCAAACCGAACATAAGCTTTCCTCTGTCAGGTAATACCGGCTGCCGGCTGGAGGCCTGCACCCACTGCCCCCACGGATCTGGAGTGTGGCGAATTCGAATTCGTTCTTTTTAAACCCATCGCAACGCAGGGAGTCTGGCCATCTGGCCACCAGACCCAACCTTGCAAAAGGTTTTGATCTGGATCAATCAACGTTGAAAGAGTAGTCGCATTTTCGCCGTTGGTTTGTGTGGTCTTTTGTCGCGTGACAGGTTGCCTCACCACGTCAAGCACGGGGTTTCCCCGAAGTTTTGCTCTCCCTGTAGCCGCTGCCGCAGGCTGCGATCGACCGGAACGGTCGTGGCGATTTCTGCTCCCTCGAAGGTCCTTCGGCCCTTATTGCAGCCTGCGGCAGCGGCTACAGGGATTGGGTTATTTCGAATGAACGAGATAGATGCGAGGCTAAGGATTCTGCAACTATTGGTTACATCTTGGTGATAACCTCGCCTTACTCCACGCCCAGACCTGCCTTTCAGATGCCCAGCCAAGACCCTCTGCTGCTTCGCCATCACCGTCCGTTCATTGCTTTCTGGCTGGCGCGGATCTTCACCGCCAGCGGCTTCCAGATGCTCACCGTGGCCATCGGCTGGAACCTCTACCAACTGACCGGCAACGTGCTCGACCTGGGCCTGGTCGGGCTGGTGGAGTTCGCGCCGCGGGTGCTGTTCATGCTGCACACCGGGCATGTGGCGGACCGCTATGACCGGCGCAAGGTGGCAGCCATCTGCCAGTCGCTGCAGGCGCTGATCGCCCTGTCCCTGGCCATCGGCAGCGCCACCCATAACGTCACTCGCGAGATGATCTTCATCCTCGCGTTCCTGCTGGGCGCCGCCCGCTCCTTCGAGATGCCGACCACCCAGGCGCTGCTGCCGAGCATCGTGCCCAGCGCGCTGTTCCCGCGCGCCGTGGCGGCCGCACAGTCCGCCCAGCAATCGGCGACCATCGTCGCGCCGGCCCTCGGCGGCCTGCTCTACGCCTTTGGCAGCGTGTGGGTCTATGGCCCGACCGTGCTGCTGTATGTGATCGCCTGCTGCCTGATGCTCAACCTGCCCGCGCGGCAGACGCCGCTGAACAAGGGCAAGGCCACCCTGGATTCGTTGCTGGCCGGGGTGCGCTTCATTCGCAGCCGGCCGGACATTCTCGGGGCGATCTCCCTGGACCTGTTCGCCGTATTGCTGGGCGGCGCCACCGCCCTGCTGCCAGTGTTCGCCAAGGACATCCTGCTCACCGGCGCCTGGGGCCTGGGCCTGCTGCGCTCGGCGCCGGCGGTGGGGGCCCTGCTGATGTCGCTGTGGCTGGCGCGCTTTGCCGTCGACCGCCATGTCGGCCGGGTGATGTTCACCGCCGTCGGCGTGTTCGGCGTCGCCACCATCGCCTTCGGCCTGTCGACCTCGTTCTGGTTTTCGCTTGCGGTGCTGGTGGTGCTGGGCGCGGCGGACATGATCAGCATGGTGATCCGCGCCTCCTTCGTGCAACTGGAAACCCCGGATGAAATGCGCGGCCGGGTCAGCGCCGTCAACGGCCTGTTTATCGGCGCTTCCAACCAGCTCGGCGAGTTCGAGTCGGGGCTTACCGCCCACTGGTTCGGCACCGTGCCGGCGGTGGTGCTGGGCGGAGTCGGCACCCTGCTGGTGACCGGGGTGTGGATAAAACTGTTCCCGACCCTGGCCCGTCGCGATCGCATGCATGGGCCGGTGGAAGAACAAGCCAAGGCCTGATTCGAGGCAGACAGGAGCCACGCGGGACGTCGCCGTTGATCGTCCGATTCACGCGCTGCAATACATATCCGTTGGGAAGAGTGTAAGGTATCGCCTTACACTCGCCGCATGATCAAATCCTTTCAGCACAAAGGCCTCAAGGCCTTCTATGAAACGGGGTCGACTCGAGGGATCCGAGCCGATCATGCGAGGCGCCTGGCGCGCATGCTGCCTTTCATGGATCACGCGACAGAGCCTGACGACCTCGACCATCCCGGGATGGCGGTTGCATCCGCTCAAGGGCGAGCGTCGCGAATACTGGTCACTGACCGTATCGGGCAATTGGCGAGTGATTTTTCGTTTTACGGGTTCGGATATCGAGCTAGTCGACTATCTGGATTACCACTGAACAGGAGGCAGGATCATGCCCATGCACAACCCGCCACATCCCGGTGAAACACTGCGTGTGGACGTATTGCCCGAGTTGGGAATCAGCGTGACGGAACTGGCCAGGCATCTTGGCTACGCCCGTCCCCATCTCTCCAAGGTGCTGAACGGCCACGCGCCGATCCGGCCGGAACTGGCGGTAAGGCTGGAACGCGCCGGAATAGGTAAAGCCAAGGTATGGCTGGCGGTACAGGCTGACTACGATATCTGGCAGACCGAACAAGCCTTGTTACCGCGCATCGAGCCCATTGCCGCTCATGTCTGCTGAGCGCTAAACCAGCAACTCCCCCTCCACCACCGTCCGCCGGCCCCTGCCGCACAGTTGTTCCACCAGGGTCAGGGCAAAACTCAGGGCCGCCCCCGAGCCTTGCGCGGTGATGCAGTTGCCATCCACCACCACCGGCTGGTCGACGAAGTTGCAGCCCGACAGCTGATGGCTGGCGCTGGGCAGGCAGGTCATGCGCCGCTGGCGCAGCACCCCGTAACTCTGCAACGCCAGGGCCGGCGCTTCGGCGATGCCGGCGAACAGGCGCCCGGCGGCGGCCTGGTCCTTGACCAATTGCATCAAAGGCTGATGAGCCGCCAGGTGCTGCGCGCCGACGGCACCACCGGGCAGCACGATCAGGTCGAAGTTCTGGGCCAGCACATCCACCAGCATGCCGTCGGCGGTCATCCGGGTGCCGCGGGCGCAGGTGAGCATGCGCCGCCCTTCGATACTGGCCACCAGCACTTCGACTTGAGCACGGCGCAGCACATCGATCAGGGTCACGCTTTGCAGGTCGTCGACACCCTCGGCGAGGGGAATCAGGGCTCTAGAGGTCATGGGCTGTGTCCGCGGTAGGGTCTTTAAAGCTTAGTCAGCTTTAAAGCCCTACGCGTTCGGACACTGCCGTCACTTGATGTAGATCTGCGCGCTCATGCTGTTGCCCGGCGCGTTGAGCGAGGTGTTGCTGAAGGTGAAGGTGCCTTCCTGCTTGCCGGCCAGGTCGAAGGTATAGATGTAGCCGACGGTGATCCCGGAGTTGCCGCACGGCACCAGGCTGGCCCCCTCTTCGCAGACCGCCGCGCGCGTGCCGTTGACCTCGAAGCCGTCCAGCGCCACCCGGGGCTGGCGGCCGTAGCCGATTTCCAGCACGTACACCTTGATGTTCGGCCCCTGGTGATCGCAGGCGGTCTTGTCGCGTCCGTCCGACACATCCTCCAGGCCGCAGGACTGCGACTCGACCTTGAGGATTTCCACCTGGCTCAAGGGTGGCGCGGAACGGGCCATGGCCGGCGCCGCGCCCAACCACAGGCTGCTGGCCACTACCGCCAAGGCCATCGTTTTTATCGTGCTGTGCATAAGTCCCCCCCAAAACGTCGGCGCAGTATGCCCCAGTCGCCACTCGGGCAAAACATCGCCGAGGATCGCAGCCATAGCCCTGCGCTGCTGGTATGATGCGCGGCTTTTTCCGACCCGCACAAAATCCCCGGACGCTTTTTTATGGTCTGTGCTTTGCTGTCTGGGTCGATACATTCACGGCGCCCTGCGCGCCACGGGGAGCAGACATGCTGGAAAGGCTGTTTCAACTCAAGGCACACAACACCAATGTGCGGACCGAGATTCTCGCGGGCCTCACGACCTTCCTGGCCATGGCCTACATTCTGTTCGTCAACCCGAGCATCCTCGGCGAGACCGGCATGGACAAGGGTGCGGTGTTCGTCGCCACCTGCCTGGCCGCCGCCATCGGCTCGACCGTGATGGGCCTGATCGCCAACTACCCGATCGCCCTGGCTCCAGGCATGGGCCTGAACGCCTTCTTCACCTACACCGTGGTCCTGCACATGGGCCATACCTGGCAAGTGGCGCTGGGCGCGGTGTTCATTTCGGCGGTGCTGTTCTTCCTGCTGTCGATCTTCAAGATCCGCGAATGGATCATCAACAGCATCCCGCTGCCGCTGCGCTCGGCGATCGCGGCCGGTATCGGCCTGTTCCTGGCGCTGATCGCCCTGCACAACGCCGGCATCGTGATCGGCAACCAGTCGACCCTGGTGGGCCTCGGCGACTTGAGCAAACCTGCGCCGATCCTTGCGGCACTGGGCTTTGCCCTGATCGTTGCCCTGGAAGCGCTGAAAGTGCGCGGTGCGGTGCTGATCGGCATCCTCGCGGTGACCATCGTCTCCATCCTCCTGGGCGTCACCCCGTTCGGCGGCGTGACTTCGATGCCACCGTCCCTGGCCCCGACCTTCCTGCAGTTGGACATCAAGGGCGCCCTGGACATCGGCCTGGTCAGCGTGATCTTCGCCTTCCTGTTCGTCGACCTGTTCGACAACTCCGGGACCCTGATCGGCGTCGCCAAGCGCGCCGGCCTGATGGGCAAGGACGGCCACATGCCGAAAATGGGCCGGGCGCTGATCGCCGACAGCACCGCGGCCATGGCCGGTTCGCTGCTGGGCACCTCGACCACCACCAGCTACATCGAATCCGCGGCGGGCGTGAGCGCCGGCGGCCGCACCGGCCTGACCGCCATTGTCGTGGCGATCCTGTTCCTCCTGGCGCTGTTCTTCTCGCCGCTGGCGGCCAGCGTGCCAGCTTTCGCCACCGCCCCGGCCCTGCTGTTCGTCGCGGTACTGATGACGTCGGGCCTGGCGGAAATAGACTGGGACGACATCACCGTCGCCGCGCCGGTGGTGGTCACCGCCCTGGCCATGCCGTTCACCTACTCCATCGCCAACGGCATCGCCTTCGGCTTCATTGCCTGGACCGCGATCAAGCTGCTGTCGGGCCGCGCCCGTGAGCTGAACGCGCCGCTGGTGATCCTGTCGGTACTGTTTGTGATCAAGTTGGGTTGGTTCAACGCATGACTTTCGATTCCCAGGCTTACGCCACCCAGCTCGCCGACAAGGTCGCGCGCCTGCGTGAACTGCTGGCGCCGTTCGATGCCCCCGAGCCACAGGTCTTCGATTCGCCGCTGCAGCACTTCCGCCTGCGCGCGGAGTTTCGCCTGTGGCGCGAAGCCGGCGAGCGTCACTACGCGATGTTTTCCCAGGAAGACAAACGCACGCCGATCCTGATCGAAGAATTCCCCATCGCCAGCCTGCGCATCAATCAGCTGATGCCGCGACTCAAGGCCGCCTGGCAAGCCAGCAGCGCCTTGAGCCACAAGCTGTTCCAGGTCGAGTTCCTCACCACCCTGGCCGGCGACGCGATGATTACCCTGTGTTATCACCGCCCGCTGGACGAGCACTGGCACGCCGCGGCGAGCCAGTTGGCGGCCGACCTGAACGTCAGCGTCATTGGCCGTTCCAAGGGCAAGCGCGAAGTGATCGGCCACGATTACGTGGTGGAGAAACTCGAAGTCGGCGGGCGCACCTTCAGCTACCGCCAGCCCGAAGGCGCCTTCACCCAGCCCAACGGCACGGTCAACCAGAAGATGCTCAACTGGGCCTACGACGCCCTGGGCGATCGTCCGGACGACCTGCTGGAGCTGTACTGCGGCAACGGCAACTTCACCCTGCCCCTGGCCACCCGGGTGCGCAAGGTGCTGGCCACCGAGATCAGCAAGACCTCGGTCAACGCGGCCCTGAGCAACCTCAGCGAAAACGCGGTGGAGAACGTCACCCTGGTGCGCCTGTCCGCCGAAGAGCTGACCGAAGCCTTGAACGAAGTGCGTCCGTTCCGCCGCCTGCAGGGCGTGGACCTGAAGAGCTACGCGTTCGGCAGCGTGTTCGTCGACCCGCCGCGCGCCGGCATGGACCCGGACACCTGCGAGCTGACCCGGCGCTTCGACAACATCCTGTACATCTCGTGCAACCCGGAAACCCTGGCGGCCAACATCGCCCAGTTGCACGACACCCACCGCATCACCCGCTGCGCGATGTTCGACCAGTTCCCGTGGACCCACCACATGGAATCCGGGGTCTTGCTGACCCGGCGTTGAACCCGCCCCGCTGCACAGCAAACAGCCGTCCTCGTGACGGCTGTTTGCATTCCACGGTTTCCTGTAGCCGCTGCCGCAGGCTGCGATAAGGCCCGCAAGACCTTCAGCGATTGCAAGATCGCCACGGCCGTTGGCCGATCGCAGCCGGCGGCAGCGGCTACAGAGGAGTGTCAGCTGATGGGGCGAAAGTAGCCGGCCAGCTGCTGCAAGTCTTGTTCATTGAGCAGGCCGGCGTAGAACCTGAGCTGGACCCGCGCCAGCAGGTAGGCGTGCCGCGCATCGGCCAGGTCGCGCCGGGCGCTGAACAGCTGCTGCTCGGCATCCAGCACGTCGAGGTTGACCCGCTCGCCGCCGCGCACGCTTTTCAGGGTGGCCTGGACCAGGGCCTCGGCTGATTCGACCGCCATCTCATAGGCGCGGACCCGCGCCGCGCCGCTGGTGTTGAGGTTGAACTGCTTGCGCAGCTCGATCAGCACGTTGGCGGTCTGCGCATCCAGCTCGTATTGCGCCTGGGACAGCTGGCTGGCCGCCTGGCGGGTCGACGCCGACACCGAGCCGCCGGCGAACAGCGGCAGGCTGACCTGGATACCGACGCTGTTGGTGTCGTACTTCTGGTTGTAGGTGCTTTCCGAATCCGAACGGGTCTGGCGGCTGCTGGCGTAGAGGCTGACCTTGGGCAGATGCCCGGCGCGCTTGCGTTCCACCTCATATTCCGCGGCCTGCAACGCGTGCTGCTGGGAAGCCAGTTCCGGGTTGTTGGCGATGGCCAGGTCGCGCCAGCTCTCGAAGCGGTTGGGCTGCACCGGCTGGATATCGAATCGACGGGCCAGCGGGTCGAGTTCGTCGACCCGCAACGGCTGGCCGACTATCGCTTCCAGCTCGCGCAGGGCGCTGTCCTGCAGGTCACGGGCCTCGATCTCTTCGGCCAGGGCCAGGCTCAAGCGCGCCTGGGTTTCCAGCACGTCGGTGCGGGTGCCTTCTCCGCCCTTGAGCAAACGCTGGTTGAGTTGCAGGCGCTCGGCATAGGCGCGCCGCTGGGCCTGGCTCAGTTCGATACGCTCCTGGGCCAGCAGGGCCTGGCTATAGGCTCCCAACAGCCGCACCGCCAGTTCCTGGCTCTTGCTGCGAAAACGCTCGTCGGCGAACAGCGCCTGGGCCGCGCCCTGGCGAAAGCGCGCATAGGCTTCGTAATCCAGCAGCGGCTGCTGCAGGGTCAGGTTGGAGGCATAGCTGCGGTAGTCGCGATCGGTGGAAGAGTCCCCCAGGGGCGTGGCCTGGGTCACCTCGGATTGGTTGCGCGAGTTGTTGTAATTCCACGACAGGGTCGGCAACAGGGCGGCGCGGCCCAGCGCGCGGTTCTCCTCGCCGGCGTCGCGTTCCTGGATCGCCGCCTGGAAGGTCGGGTCGTTGCGTACCGCCAGCGCGTAAGCGTCCAGCAGCCCCAGGGCGTGGGCCGCGGGGGCGCACAGGCCATACAGGCTGGCCAGCAGCCAAGGGATAAGACGCCGGTTCATTCTTCCACCAGTGCCATGTGCGTGCGGTCCAGCAACGGCTTGAACAGGTAATTGAGCATCGAGCGCTCGCCGGTGCGCACAAAGGCTTCCACCGGCATGCCCGGGCGGATCTGCAAGCCGCGCAATTGCTGCATGCCGTCGGCGCTGACCTCGGCACGCAAGGTGTAGTAAGGCTCGTCGGTGCGCTCGTCCACCTGCCTGTCGGCCGACACCAGGGTCACCTGCCCGGCGACCCGCGGCGTGGTGCTCTGGCTGAAGGCCGAGAACATCAGTTCCACCGGCAACCCGGGGTGCACCTTGTCGATCATCTGCACCGGCACCCGCGCCTCCACCAGCAGCGGCTCGCCCTGGGGCACGATCTCCATCAGCGCCTGCCCCGGCTTGACCACCCCGCCCTCGGTGAACACCTCCAGCCCGACCACCACCCCGGCCGCCGGCGCACGCACCAGGCTGTTGGCCAGCTCGAACTCGGCCGAGGCCAGGCGGTTGCGCAGGTCTTCGCTGCGGGTACGGGTTTCGGCCAGCTGGCTGCGCACCTCTTTCTGGAACTCCTCGGCCCGTTGGCGGATACGCAAGCGCATCTCGAGGATCTGCCGCTGCAACTGGCCGATACGCCCGAAGTCCTCGGCGATCGAACCGTCGATCTGCGCATACAGGCGCTCGCTGTCCAGCAGCCGGTTGCGCGGGATATAGCCGTCGCGCGCGAGTTCGCGCAGCCCTTGCAGTTGTTCGTTCAACGAGCGGCGCTGGAGCACCTTGCTCGCCTGGGAATCGCGGGTGCCGCGCAGTTGGGCCTCGGAGCCGGCGATGCTTTCGGCGATGCCCTGCTGCTCCATGGCCAGGGCCTGGGCGCGGCTGCTGAACAGCTGGCGTTGCAGGGCCATGGTGGCGGCCACTTCCGGGTCATCGGCCTGGGCCAGCAGTTCCGGGGCAAAGGCCAGGACCTGGCCACCATCGCGCTCGGCATTCAAGCGGGCCTCGCTGGCCAGGGAGCCGAGGAACTGGGTCCGCAGCGACTGCACCTGGGTGCGCAGCGGCAGCTCCTTGAGGCGAATCAACACCTGGCCGGCGCTGACCACTTCGCCGTCGCGCACCTCGATGCGCTCGATGATGCCGCCACTGGGGTGCTGCACCGCCTTGCGATGCCCGGAGACCATGACCTTGCCGGCCACCGCCACGCCCTTGTCCAGGGGCGCCAGCGCGGCCCAGCCGAGGAAGCCGGCAAAACCGCCAAGCACCAGCAGCCAGCCCAGGCGCGAATATTTCTTCTCGTCCAGGGCCAGCAGGGTGCCCGGCGCGCGCTGGTGGTCGGCGGTCGGCAGGCGACCCAGGGGTTGTGCTTGGCTCATGCTTTTTTTCCTTCGCCGGCGGCCACGCCCAGGCGATAACTGACATTCATGCTGGCCGCGGGGGTGCTCGTCGGCGTCACCGGGGCCGCGGCGGCCTTGGGCTTGTGCATCGTCTCCAGGACTCGCGTCGTCGGCCCGAAGGCCTGCAACTGGCCCTCGCGCAGGATCATCAACTGGTCGGTCAGGCTCAGCACGTTGGGCTTGTGGGTGATCAGCACCAGGGTCCGGCGCTGCTGCTTGAGCTGGGCAATCGCCTGCAACAGCGCCTGCTCGCCGGCCTCATCGAGGTTGGCGTTGGGCTCGTCGAGCACGATCAGCGCCG
>NZ_JACNDE010000015.1:0-147756 GCF_017351415.1 Pseudomonas sp. FW305-25
CGCGCCAGCCAGCCATGGGGCTTGTATTGATGGGAGCTCGCGGCAAGACTGCACGGCTCCGGCGCTTAATACCGGGCAGCCAAGGAGCCACCATGCCATCAAACAAACGCGAGCAGGCGCGTCTCGAACGCCGCCTGGTCGCCAGCCTCACCGACGCCTGCGAAACCGCCAAGGCAGAAATCGTCGGTTTCTCCTGGCTGACCCATGTGGTCGATTACGCGGCGTTTCCCGCCAGCCTGAGAGTGGTATGGGTATTCGACACCCAGGCCAGCAAGGCCCTGGCCCTGGCCTGCGGGCAGGGCGAGCGCATGCTCGAACTGACAGCCATGGCGCTGCATGACGCCGGCGTGGAGTTGCAGGCGCTGGCGGCCCATGTGCGGTACGACAGCGAAGAACAATGCCAGCGCATCAACGGCGGCAACTGGCAACAACGCCTGGCGCGGCTGGGCTGAGCGCCGCTGGCAAGCGCGGCTAAACGTCGCACCCGACCAAGGTCGCACACAACCTGTCATCCATTTGGCAGGAAGCGGGGCGCCTCGTTTTGCTACCATGCGTGGCTTTTACGGATGGGCCGCCTGGCGGGTCGTCTGGACTTTCGGCTCCTCAAAGGGCGGTAACGAATGAGTGTTTTGTTGAGTCGCCGCGAGGTGATTGCAGGTATGGGGATGTTGGGTCTCGGTCTTCTGGCCGGCTGCGATACCCGGGGCCAGCTGTCGTACAAATATGGCAAGGACCTGAGCGACAAGATCATGGGCCGTACCTTCAAGCTGAAGGACACCGAGGGCAACGTCAGGACGCTCTCAAGCTATAGCGGCCTGATGCCGATGGTGTTCTTCGGTTTCACCCAGTGCCCGGCCATCTGCCCCACGACGCTGGCGCGCGCGGCCCAGGCCAAGAAACTGATGGGCCGCGACGGCGACCGCCTGCAGGTGATCTTCATCACCCTGGACCCCGAGCGGGATACCCCGGAGGTCCTCGACGCCTACGTCAAGGCCTTCGACCCGTCGTTCGTCGCGCTGTACGGCACGCTGGAGCAGACCGCGGCCACGGCCAAGGAATTCGACGTGTTCTACGAGAAGATCCCCAGCGGTTCGACCTACACCCTGTCCCACACCGCCACCAGTTTTGTCTACGACTCCCGGGGCACGTTGCGCCTTGGCTTGTCCCAATCGCTTACCGCGCAAGAGTGCGCGGAAGATCTACTGACCGTCATGGAGGTCTGCTGATGTACCCGGCCCTGAATAAAACCGCTATCGCCCAACGCGCCAAACGCATCCTGATCGGCCTGTCCCTGCTGGGCCTGGCGGGCCAGGCCGCGGCCCAGACCCAGGTCGACGACGCCTGGGTACGCGCCACCGTCGCCGGGCAACAGGCGACCGGGGCCTTCATGACCCTGACCGCCAGCGACGACAGCAAGCTGCTCAGCGTCGAGTCGCCAGTGGCCAAGATCGTGCAGATTCACCAGTCGAGCATGCACAACGATGTGATGAGCATGCGCCCGGCGGACTTCGTTGCGTTGCCGGCCGGCCAGGCCGTGGCCCTGGACCCCCACGGTTATCACGTGATGCTGATCGACCTGGTCGCCCAGGTGAAGGAAGGCGACAAGGTGCCGCTGACCCTGGTGGTGGAAAATGCCAAGGGCGAGAAAGAGTCGATCAAGGTCGAGGCCCAGGCCCGCGCCCTGAATATGCCCGACCACAGCAAGATGCAGCATTGATGGTTGGCAGCACCTGCGACGACCGACAGCCAGGCTGACGCATGGCCAAGGAAATCGACAACCCCTGCATCGCCGTTTGCCAGTTGAGCGGCGACCTGTGCCTGAGTTGCGGGCGCAGCAAGGACGACATCCGCCAATGGAAGCGCATGAAGCGCCCGGAAAAGATGGCGGCGGTGCAGCGGGCGAGCCAGCGCTTGAAGACGCTGCGCAAGAAGGGCGGCGGCGCCAGCCGCTGATCTCCCCCCAGCCGGCCTCCAGCGCCGGCCTTCAGATTCCCGGCGTCTGCGCCGCACACTCCCGTAACCAGGCGATACAGGCCGAGACCCGTCGCGGCAGGGTCTCCAGGGCCGGGTGGACGATGTAGTAGTCGTATTCGCCGCTGCGGGTAAACCCGGTGAAGGGCAGCACCAGCTGGCCTTGCCCGATCGCCTCGCTGACCAGATGCTCGCGCCCGATCGCCACGCCGGCATGGTGGATGGCGGCGGTAACGCAAAGGTCCGAGCGATCGAAAGTCACCCCGCGTTTCGGCATGGCCACATCACCGCCATGCTGGCGAATCCACAGCGCCCATTCGGAATCGAAGGTGGCGTGGTCCCAGGCCAGTGAGTCATGCAGCAGGGTGCAGTGCTGCAGTTGCTCGAACGCGCCGGTCAATCCATGGCGTTCGGCGTATTGCGGGCTGCACACCGGTGCGACCCGCTCCTGCATCAGCTTGTGTGCCACCAGCCCATGGAACTCGCCATTGCCGTAGTACAGCGCCAGGTCGATCTGCCGGGTGCGGAAGTCGATGCGGTCGTTGCCTACGCGCAGGTCGAGCCTGACCCCGGGAAAGCGCTGGCCGAACTCGGCCAGGCGCGGCACCAGCCAGGAGTGGGCGATGGACGGGTGGGCGTACAGGGTCAGCGGCCCGGCCAGGTCGGCGTCGACCGGCTGGGCCAGGACTTCGGACAGCTCGCCCAGGGTCTGCTGGAGGATCGCGAAAATCCGTTCGCCGGCCTCGGTCAGCTCCACCCGTCGGGTCAGCCGGCGGAACAGCTGGATCGACAGCTCCGCCTCCAGCCGGGCGATGCGATGGCTGACCGCGCTGGCGGTCAGGCACAACTCATCGGCGGCCTTGCTGAAACTCAGGTGGCGGGCCGCGGCCTGGAAGGTGAACAGGTTCGAGAACTGGCTGCTGTTGAGCTTGGCATCCAGTCGGGGCGGTAGGTTGTACAAGCCGGCGCTTCTCCTGTCGGTCGGTTATGAGCCTTGCAGCACCCGGGCGCCTTGCGCCAGGTAGGCCTGCATCTCGGTGTCCGGGACCATGCTGCCGCCCGTGGCCCAGACCAGGTGGGTGGCCCGGGCGTAAGCCGCGGCGCTCAGGCCGCTGCGCTGCAGGTACTGGTCACGCTGTGCCTGCACCCGGGCGATGCCTGGGACACCAGCCACCGCCGAAGGCTCCAGGTACAGCTGTTGGTGCTTGGCCATCAGCCAGACCAGGGCATGCAGTTCGTCATCGCTGACGGTGTAGTAACCCTCGATCAGCCGCTGCATGGCGCGGCCGACAAAACCCGAGGCGCGGCCGACGGCCAGGCCGTCGGCGGCGGTGAGGTTGTCGATGCCGAAGTCCTGCACCGACACCTCGTCATGCAGCCCGGTGTGCACCCCAAGCAACATGCACGGCGAATGGGTGGGCTCGGCAAATATACAGTGAACGGCATCACCGAACGCCAGCTTCAAACCGAACGCCACGCCGCCAGGGCCACCGCCGACGCCGCAGGGCAGGTAGACGAACAGCGGGTGCTCGGCATCGACCCGGACCCCGGCCTGTTGCAGTTGCCGGCTCAGGCGTTCGGCGGCCACGGCGTAGCCGAGGAACAGGTCGGTGGAGTTTTCATCATCGACGAAATGGCAGGCCGGATCGGCGCTGGCCTGCCGGCGCCCCTGGGCCACGGCGATGCTGTAGTCGCTCTGGTATTCCATGACGTTCACGCCATGGGCGCGCAGCTTGTCCTTCTTCCATTGGCGGGCGTCGGCGGACATGTGCACCGTGACCTGGAAGCCTAGCCGGGCGCCCATCAGGCCGATGGACAGGCCCAGGTTGCCGGTGGAGCCGACGGCGATCCGGTAGTGGCTGAAGAACGCCCGGGCCTGGGGCGAGTCGAGCACGCTGTAGTCCTGGTCCGGGTGCAGCAGGCCGGCCTCCAGGGCCAGGCGTTCGGCGTGCTTGAGCACCTCGTAGATACCGCCGCGGGCCTTGATCGACCCGGAGATCGGCAGGTGGCTGTCCTGTTTGATCCACAGCGCGCCGGGCAGGGCTTGCCCATAGCGGCTGGCCAGCACCGCCTGCAAGGCCGGCAGCGGCTGGATCGGCGATTCGAGAATGCCGTGGCTGGCCAAGGTCTCGGGAAAAGCCACGCGAAAATACGCGGCGAAACGCGCAAGGCGGGCGCTGGCGTCGGCCACGTCGGCGGCGCTCAGCGCAAGATCGCTGAGGCCATCGGCCAGGGGCGCGCGGGTGGCGGTGAACCAGGTGGTTTCGCGCAACGCCATCAGCTCTTCGAGCAGCGGGAAGCGACGGGTCCAGGTAGCGAGTGGCTGGCCTGCGATCATGGGGAAGTCTCCTGTGGCAAAGGTTTAAACGAAATGAGAGAGGGCCAGGGTCAGCAGCAAGGCCACCGCCGAGGCCAGGACCGTGGCGCTGGTGAAGGTCTTGAGGGCATCGGCCAGCGACACCCCGAGGTATTCCTTGACCACCCAGAAGGCTGAGTCGGTGACGTGGGTCCAGCCGATGGCCCCGGCGCCGATGGCGACCACGATGATCTCCTTGCTGTAGCCGGAGTCGACGCCCAGGGTCGGCAGCACGATGGCGGCGGCGCTCATCATGGCCACGGTCGCCGAGCCCACCGCGAAGTGCATCAGGCCCGCCACCAGCCAAGCCAGGACTACGGGGTTGATGTCCAGCCGGGTCAGGGAATCGGCCAGCACCTTGCCCACGCCGCTGTCGATCAGGATGCCGTTGAAGGCGCCGCCGGCACCGATGATCAGCAGGATGCTGGCCAGCGGCGGCAGGCTTTTCTGGGTGTGCCCCAGCAGGTCTTGCATGCCCAGGCCACGGCGCAAGCCCAGGGACCAGTAGGCGAAGACCACGGCGATCAGCAGCGCCACCAGCGGGTTGCCGAAGAACGACAGCAGCCCGGACAGCGTCGAGCCGGCGGGCAGGGCGCTGGCGAAGGTCTTGCCGATCATCAGCAGCAGCGGCAGCAGGATGGTCAGCAACGTCAGCCAGAAGCCGGGCAGCACTCGTTCGCCACGGGCCTCGCAGCGCTCCTCGAGGAAAGCCGCCTGCCAGGGTTCGGCCTGGCTGCGCGCCACCAGGCGGATCCACAGCGGCCCGGCGACGATGGCGGTGGGCAGGCCGACGAGCAGGCCGTAGAGGATCACCTTGCCGACGTCGGCCCCCAGCAAGTGGGTAATGGCCATGGCCGCCGGGTGCGGCGGCAGCATGCAGTGCACGCACATCAGCGACACCGCCAGCGGCACGCCGAGGTGCAGCAGGTTGAGGCGGGTGGCCTTGGCCACCACGTACACCAGCGGAATCAGCAGGATGTAGCCGACCTCGAAGAACACCGGGATGCCGGCGATGAACCCCACCAGCATCATCACCCAGGAGGCGCGCCGCTCGCCCAGGGTGTCGAGCAAGGTCCGGGCGATGCGTTCGGCGCCCCCCGATTCCTCGAGCATCTTGCCGAGGATACTGCCCAGCCCGATGATCGCGGCGAGAAACCCCAGGGTATCGCCCAGACCCTTCTGGAACGATTCGAGCATGGCATTCAAGGGCATCCCCGAGCCCATCCCGACCAGGCCGCAGGCGGCGATCAGCGCCAGAAAGGCATGCACCCTGAACCTGACAATCAGCACCACGATCATCACGATCGCGGCTAACAACACCCACAGCAACGCGCCATTGCTTTGCATCGGCCAACCCTCTTATTGATTTTGTGACGGGGTCCGTCAAAGGACTTCGCGGGGCGAGAGTTAACGCTTGGCCGCGCGGGGCTGACAAAAGATCATTGCTCAGCAGATGGGTGATGCTGGGTCAGGCGTGGGAATGGGCTTGGGAATGGGAGCCGCGAGGCCGGTCCGGCCGTGGAGTCCCGGGCCACGGGCGTGACCCGGTCGAGGGGTGTGAGTCAGCCGGCAGTGCTTTCCGGCAGCTTGGCGATGACCTTGATCTCGAAGTCGAAGCCATAGAGCCAGGTCACGCCCACGGCGGTCAGCGTCGGGTGCGGCGCCTGGCCCCAGAACTCCGGCACCACCTTCCAGATGGCTTCGAATTTGTCCTCGGGATCGACGATAAACACCGTGACATCGATCACATCCTCGAAGGAGCTGCCGGCGGCCGCCAGGATGGCGTTGAGGTTGTTGAAGGCGAGGCGGACCTGGGCCTCGAGGTCCGGCTCGGGCGAGCCGTCGGCGGTGCTGCCGACCTGCCCCGAGACGAACAGAAAGCCATTGGAGCGGATCGCCGGCGAGTAGCGGTTGCGCTGGTAAAGCGCCTGGCGTCCGGGCGGAAAAACCACGTCGCGCTGAGTCATGTGTTGCCTCCATCGATAAGGGCCGAAGCCGGCCTGGAATGAACGATGAAGCTGACTCTAGGCACTTGCGCCGGGCCGATAAACCAGCAACCGTAGCCATCACTGTTTGTGGAATCCAAACAATCCAATGGTTAGCCGGGGTGGAAATGGACCGTTTCGATGCGATGCAGGCCTTTGCCCGGGTGGTGGAGGCGGGCAGTTTCACCAAGGCCGCCGACACGCTGCACATGAGCAAGACCAGCGTGACGCAACTGGTGCAGCAGCTGGAGGCGCGCCTGCGGGTCAAGTTGCTCAACCGCACCACGCGCCGGGTCCACCTGACCGCCGACGGCGCGGTGTATTACGAGCGTGTGGTGCGCCTGCTGGCCGACCTCGACGATGCCGAGACCAGCCTGTCCAGTGCCTCGGCGCTGCCCAGGGGACGCCTGCGGGTGGATGTGCCCAGCCCGTTGGCGAGCATGATCCTGGTGCCGGCGCTGCCCGGGTTTCACGCCCGCTACCCGGACATCCAGATCGACCTGGGCGTCAGCGACCGCATCGTCGATGTGCTTGGCGAGAACGTGGATTGCGTGGTGCGCGGCGGCGAGTTGACGGACCAGTCGCTGATGGCGCGGCGGGTCGGCGACCTCCAGCTGGGCGTGTATGCGGCGCCCGGCTACCTGGAGCGCCTCGGCGCCCCCGCGCATCCGCGCGAACTGGAGGATTCGTTGCATCGCATCGTCGGTTTTCTCTGGGCGCGCACCGGCAAGGCCTTGCCCTATGCCATGCACGGCCACGGCGAGAGCCTGCAGATCAAGGGCCGCTATGTGCTGGCGGTCGACGATGGCAATGCCTACCTCGCCGCCGGCCTGGCGGGCCTGGGCGTGCTCTGGCTGCCGGACTACATGGCCCGGGCGCATCAGGAACGGGGCGAGCTGGTGCGTCTGTTCGAGGACTGGCGGCTCGAGCCGATGCCGATCTACGTGGCGTTCCCGCCCAACCGGCATATCAGCATCAAGCTGCGGGTGTTTATCGACTGGGTCGCCGAGCTGATGGCCGAACATGCGCCCATCGCCAGCCGAGCAGGGGCGTGAAGCGACCGGTTACATGAATTTTCTGGGCGCCGCCCAGAAACCCGCCAGAGCAGCTTTACTTGTCCAGGCAAGTCGCGCCTGTAGATGGCCGTTCGGCCGCCGCATTCTGCCCGGGACCGGCATTGCGAGAAGGACACGGAGTGTCGTTCAACCCCGTACAAAACCCTTGTCGCCCCCCTGACATGAACGCCTGTTGAAGCAGTCGTTTGCTGGCCAGTACCTCATCGCGGTCTGGTCGCGCCCGTGCCATCGCAGCCCGGGCGCCGCCTCTTTAAAGGAGTAAAGACATGACTCAGTACGACAAACAGCTCAACAACCCCAAACAGCCGTCGCGCCAGGCACGCCTGGAAAGCACCGGCGCTGAACGCCTGACGCTGGCCAACGCCGGGCCGATCCAGATGGGCTTCTGGGTGCCCAACCGGGTATGGGCCACGGCCAAATTCCTGGTGCCGCTGCGCAACCTGATCGCCGAGAAGAAAAAGGCCGGCACCCTGACCCCGATGCGCACGCAAATCATCGAGTTCAAGACCTGGGTCACCCACAACAGCGTGTACCGCATGTGGGTCAACTCGATGATCGAACAGTCGAACGCCTACGTGGCGACCCTGGACGAGGCGACCAAGGAGCAGATCAAGGACACGGACGGCGATGCACTGTGGATCGCCGGCTACGACAGCTTCTTCGAGATTCTCAACGAGATCATCAGCACCTCCTCGTCGTTCAACACCACGGCCCAGGTCGGCACGCCGATGAACGCCTTCCTGGCGGTGTCGATGGGCACCGAGGCGGGTGTCGCGCTGTTCCATGACACGACCTTCAACCAGCAGTTCAAGAAGGTCCTCAATGCCTGGAATGCCTTCCTCAAGAGCAGCGCTTCCCTCGACAAGCTGGACATCAACGACCCGGAAAAAGAGGGCTCGTGGATCTCCGCGGCGGCCCATGAGGCCGGGGTCTGGACGCAGATGGAGCATGACCCGAACCTGCCCGGCTACGGCTTCGATTCCTGGAACGCGTTTTTTATTCGCAGGTTCGTGCCTGGCGCGCGGCCGTTCCAGGGCAATCCGCTGACCCAGGTCGATATCGGCTGCGAGACCACGCCCTGGCAGTACGAAAACGATGTGGCGTTCGAGACCGAGTTCTGGATCAAGGACGTCAATTACTCGCTGCTCGATCTGTTCGGCGGCCAGGAGCAGTGGGCCGCGCCGTTCCAGGGCGGGCAGGCTTACCAGGGCTTCCTGTCGGCGACCCACTATCACCGCTGGAATGCCCCGCTCGACGGCAAGCTGGTGCGCTCCTGGGTGCAGCCGGGCACCTATTTCGCCCAGCGTCCGGCCCAGGGCGAAGGCGAGGGCACCTGGGAGGGCACCGAGTCGCAGCCGTACCTGGGGCATGTCGCCGCCCGGGCGATCTTTGTCTTCGAGCACCCGACCTGCGGTTATGTCGCGCTGATCTGCATCGGCATGGTCGAGGTCTCGACCTGCGTGATCGAGCCGCCGTTCATCGTCGACGAAGGCGCGGCACCGGTGAACATCACCCGTGGCACCGAGATCGGGCATTTCGAGTTCGGTGGTTCGACTCACATGATGATCTTCCAGAAGGGCCGGGTGCAGTTGGAGGACTGGGCAGTGAACGCGGTCGCGCACCAGAACGACCCGCAACCGACGCCCATGGGCACGGTGATCGCCACGGCGCTGCTGAACAAGGGCTGAGCCGCCGAGTACAAGCGACGGCGCGCTCGCGCCGTCGCCTGCAAACCGCTGTCAGCCGCTGGCCTGGACCAGGTACTTGTGGAACCACGCCAGCGTCCGGTCCCAGGCCAGGGTGGCCGCCGCCTCGTCGTAGCGCGGGGTCGAGTCGTTGTGAAAGCCGTGGTTCACCCCGGGGTAGATATAGGCTTCGTAGGTCTTGCCCGCGGCTTTCAGCGCCTGCTCGTAGGCCGGCCAGCCTTCGTTGATGCGGGTGTCCAGTTCGGCGTAGTGCAGCAACAGCGGCGCCTGGATCCGCTCGACTTCCGCGCTGTCCGGCTGGCGCCCGTAGAAGGGCACGGCCGCCGCCAGTTCCGGGTAGGCCACGGCCGCGGCATTGGCCACGCCACCGCCATAACAGAAGCCGGTGATGCCGACCTTGTCGGTGCTGGCGTCGTGCTCGAGCAGCCATTGGACGGCGGCGAAAAAGTCGTTCATCAGCTTTTCCGGATTGATCTTCAGTTGCAGCTCGCGGCCCTTGTCGTCGTTGCCGGGGTAGCCGCCGAGGGAGGTCAGGCCGTCGGGGGCCAGGGCGAGGAAACCAGCCTTGGCCAGGCGCCGCGCGACGTCTTCGATATACGGGTTGAGCCCGCGGTTTTCATGGGCCACCACCACCGCCGGCAATTTGCCTTCGGCTTTCGCCGGGCGCACCAGATAACCCCGGACCTGTTCGTGGCCCTTGGGCGAGGGGTAGGTGATGTATTCGGCGACGATCGCCGGGTCGGTGAACGACACCTGTTCGGCCAGGGCGTAGTTCGGCGTCAGGGCGGCGAGGGTGGCGCTGGCGGTCAGCCCGACCAGGGTGAAGGCCGCCGCCCGGTCGAGAAACTCGCGGCGGCTGATCTTGCCGTGGGCGTAGTAGTCGTAGAGCTCGAGCAGCTCGGGGGCGAAGTCTTTGGCACTGAGACGTTGCATCGCGCGTTATCTCCTCACTCATGGGCGTCCGGGTGCCCCATGACTTGTGGGCGGGACGAATTCGCCCCGGTTGCCTCAGTAAAGCAAGCCTGGGCCCGGGCGGCCAATGCGCAGGGCCGGCGTTGTGTTTGGGCAAAGCCTTGGCTAATCTCGCATAAACACGCAAAAACAGGCATAACCATGCAAAACCAGCATTCTATCGCCGAACTGCCCCATGTGCGCCGGCAGAAGATCCTGTTGCTGCTCGAACGCGACGGCAAGGTCATGGCGTCCGAGCTGGGCCAGCATTTCGCGGTTTCCGAGGACACCATCCGCCGCGACCTGGCGGAGCTGGCCGATGCCGGGCTGCTGCAGCGGGTGCACGGCGGCGCGCTGCCACGGCCCAAGGACACCGGCAAGGATGTGTTCACCCGCCTGGGCGAAAGCAGCGAGGTCAAGCGCCACCTGGCCAGGCTCGGCGCGCAGCGGGTGCAGGAAGGGCAGATCGTGATGTTCGACTCGGGCTCGACCACGCTGCTGATCGCCCAGTCGCTACCTGCCGATATCGGCATCACCGCGGTCACCGCTTCGCCGCTGATCGCCGTCGCCCTGGCCGAATACGCGCGCAGCCAGGTGATTCTCGCCGGCGGCCGGCTCAACCCGGCGACCCTGTCTTCCGGCGGCCATGAGGCGGTACGCCTGATCCAGGGCATCCGCGCCGACCTGCTGTTCACCGGGGTGTGCGCGATTCACCCGGAGGTCGGCATCACCTCGCTGCACTTCGACGAAGTGCCGGTAAAGCAGGCCTTGCTTGACAGCGCTTCCCAGGTCATCGCGGTGACCACCGCCGACAAGCTCGGCGCGGTGGAACCCTTCGCCGTGGCGCCGTGCAATCGCCTGCATACGCTGATCACCGAGCAGCATCTGGCCTCGGGCAGCATCGAGGACTACCGGCGCCTGGGCATCGAGGTGGTGCAGGCGCCGGTGTGACGGCGGCGCCGCTTCAGGGTACTTTCTCTACCCATGAGCCTCGCCAACAGGACAGCGTGTCGCCATGAAACCGAGCTTCGAGCAGATCCCCACCACGGCCACCGCCTCCTGGTCGATGCTCGATCGGCGTCTGGCCGAGGACATTCCCTTCGAATGGCACCACCACCCCGAATACGAACTGACCCTGACCCTCAACAGTCGCGGGCAGCGCTATATCAGCGGCGATGTGCGTGCCTATGACGATTGCGACCTGGTGCTGGTGGGACCGAACGTGCCCCACAGCTGGAGTTCGCAGCAGCGGATCGACCCGCGCCAGCCCCATGTCGCCCTGGTGATCTGGTTTTCCGAAGCCTGGGCGACTGCCCTGGTCGAGCTGTTTGCGGAAATGGCCGGCCTGCGCCCCCTGCTGGCCGCGGCCCGCGGTGCCTTGCAGTTCAGCGGCGAGGCCGCGCGGGAGTCTCGCCCGCTGATCGAGGCCATGGTCGCCCAGGATGAACCGACGCGCCTGGTGTCGTTGCTGGCCTTGTTGACCCGCCTGAGTCGCGACCGTGGCGCCGAGAAGATCCTGCCGGCCGCCGCCGGCCCGGCGGTGCTTGAGGACGGGCGTCTGCAGCGGGTGCTGGAGCATATTCACGCGCATTACTGCCAAGCGTTGAGCATCGCTGAGCTGGCGCGGATGGCCTGTGTCAGCGTCTCGGCGTTTCACCGGATGTTCCGCCGCCATACCCGGGCGACGCCCCTGGAGTACATCGCCCGCCTGCGCATCGGCCGTGCCTGCGCGCTGCTGGTGCAAGGGCCGCAGACCCCGGTGACCCAGGTTGCCGAGGCCGTGGGCTATGGCTCTCTGGCCCTGTTCAATCGCCAGTTCAAGGCCCGGCAGGGCATGACCCCTTCGGCTTTCCGCCAGCGCCACCGCGCGCATTTCCAGTGACAGCATCCTGCTGCCAGCGGCGCTGGAAACGCCACAATCGTATCGGTCGACGCGCCAAACCCCACTGCCTGCGGCCAGGGCCCTGGGGTTTCATGGCAACAGCGCGGCGCCATGCTCGCGCTTCTCCCGACCCGAACGACACAGGCCATGACCATGAATCCTTACGCTGCCTTCCACTGCCAGACCCTGCCCGACAACTACCGTGAGCACATAGTGCGGATGAAGCGCGCCCTGCGTGCGCGGATCGGCGACGTACAGTCGCTGTTCGCCGAGGTCAGCGCCTTTATCGAGCAGGAGATCGCCTCGATCGATGCCCAGGGCGGCCAGGCCTGGCCGCAGCTGGACTATGCGCAGATCGCCGCGGGCCGGGTCAGCGCCGAACAGCGCGCGGCGATCCACCGGCGCGGTTGCGTGGTGGTGCGTGGGCATTTCGCCCGGGACAGGGTCAGCGCCTGGGACCAGGATCTGCTGGGCTATCTGGCGCGCAATGATTTCGAACGGGTTTACCGCGGCCCGGTCGACCGCTTCTTCGGCAACCTGGAGGCCTCGCGGCCGCAGATCTTGCCGATCTACTGGTCGCGGGCGCAGATGCAGTTGCGCCAGCACGAGCGCATGGCCCGGGTGCAGGTCTTTCTCAATCGGCTGTGGAAGAGCGAGTCCCAGGGCCGGCAATGGTTCGACCCGCAGGTGAATGCGCTGTACCCCGACCGGGTCCGGCGCCGGCCGCCGGCCGCCGGGCACCTGTTCCAGGGGCCTGGGCCCGCACACCGATTCCGGCGCCCTGGAACGCTGGCTGCACCCGGCCTACCTGAAGGTCTTCGACAGCCTTTACCGTAATGACTTCGCGGCCTACGACCCCTGGGACGCAGCGCATCGCACCGAGGTCGACGAGTACGCTTACCGCGACACGGTGACGTGCTCGGTGTTCAGGACCTTCCAGGGCTGGACCGCGCTGTCGGACATGCGTGCCGACCAGGGCGTGCTGCACTGCGTGCCGATTCCCAAGGCCATGGCCTACCTGCTGTTGCGCCCGTTGCTCGACGACGTGCCGGAAGATGAATTGTGCGGCGTGGCGCCGGGCCAGGTGTTGCCGGTTTCCCGGCAATGGCACCCGCTGTTGATGCAGGCCTTGCGGCCGATCCCCGAGGTGCGCGCCGGCGATTCGGTGTGGTGGCATTGCGACCTGGTCCACAGCGTGGCCGCCGTGGAAAACCAGCAGGGCTGGGGCAATGTGATGTACGTGCCGGCGGCGCCCATGTGCGCGAAAAACCAGGCTTATGCCAAGGCGGTGTATGACGCCTTCGAGCGGGGCGTATCGCCGCCGGACTTTCCCCGGGAAGACTATGAAAGCACCTGGCAGGGCCGGTTCGGCCCCGAGGAACTCAACGCCATCGGCCGGCGCGGCCTGGGGCTGGAGTGACCTCTGGGCTATCGGGGCTCAGGCCGAGGGCGGTGGTGTCTGCTGAGGGGCCGGGCGAGGGATGCCGGGCTTATTCGACCCGACGGAATACCAGCGCCTTCAAGCCGCTCTCGATATCGCTATCGGGAAACTCCGGCGGGTTGTCCAGGCGTTGCTCGAAGCGCAGGCCCGGGGCTTCGCGGGTGACACCGTCGATCAGGAAGTCCGAGCCGACGGCCGGGTCGTTCATGCAGGCCAGCACGCAGCCGTCGGCCGTGAGCAGTTCTGGCAGGCGCCGCAGCACCCGGGCGTAGTCCTTGGTCAGCAGGAAGCTGCCTTTCTGGAACGAAGGCGGGTCGATGATCACCAGGTCGTAGGGCCCGCCACTTTTTACCTTGCTCCAGGACTTGAACAGGTCGTGGCCGAGAAAGCTCACCCGGCTCAGGTCGTGGCCGTTGAGCCGGTGATTGTCGCGGCCACGGCTCAGGGCCGCGTGCGACATGTCGAGGTTGACCACATGGGTCGCGCCGCCTTCGATGGCCGCCACCGAGAAGCCGCAGGTGTAGGCGAACAGGTTCAGCACGCGCTTGCCCCGGGCATTGGCGCGCACCCAGTTGCGGCCGTAACGCATGTCGAGAAACAGGCCGTTGTTCTGCTTCTGGCCCAGGTCCACCCGATAGCGCAGGCCTTCCTCGACCAGGGTCCATTCATCGATAGGTTCGCCCACCAGCCAGTCCACCGGGCTTTGCAGCTGATAACGGTGTTGCAGCAGCAGGGTGTGGGCACCACAGGCCTGCCACTGCGGCGAGGTGCTGAGTGCCAGCAGCAACTGCTTGAGCGCCTCCAGCTGCTGCGGCTCCGGCTCCTTGAACAGCGCCACCAGCACCACGCCCTGCAGCCAGTCGACGGTCACTTGCTCCAGCCCCGGCCAGCAACGCCCGCGGCCATGGAACAGGCGCCGGGTTTCCGCCGGAGCGGACGCCAGGGCTGTCAGCAGGTGATGGTGCAGGATGGAGAGGGCGTCGGGGTTCATCGCAGGAGGGCCGGAAATAAAAGGGCGGGCATTTTAAACACAAATGCCGCGTGGGGAACGCGGCAAGTCAGTGGCCTGCACCCGTGCCGATGGCCGGGGCTATGTCGAGCGGGGCTGCCGATCAGGTGTGGAACAGGGCGATGGCAAAGGAAACCACGATCATGCAGGCGACCGCAAAATTGATATTCATGACGTACTTGTCCGACGGTATTGAAGGTGGCGCCATTCTGAAGGCATCGGTGGAAAATGAAAAATCCGCTTTCATGATTTGAATGATCGACGGCAGTGATGGTTGACGGCGGCGTGGCAGGAGGGCCGCCAGGCGGCGGGCGAGTGGATATCTGCACGAAGCTGATTATGCTTCAGGGAAACCTGGCAGCGATGCGAGGCCGTCAGCCTGTTTCCATGCTTTGTGCAATCCGTAGTTCGATGAGCTTCAGTTCGGTGACATCAGTTCAATGAGCTTCAGTTCGATGACATCAGCCCAGGGCCTGGGTGCGGCAAGGGTAGTAAGGCACTCCGGCCTATAACAAGAACAAGACGGAGAACCCTCATGCCGGCAATCGATAGTACAACCACGGGCAGCACGCCCAACCGCGGGATCACCCGGGAGGAGCGCAAGGTCATTTTCGCTTCGTCCCTGGGCACCGTATTCGAGTGGTACGACTTCTACCTCTACGGCTCGTTAGCCGCGATCATCGCCAAGCACTTCTTTGCTGGCGTCAACGAGACCACCTCCTTCATCTTCGCCCTCCTGGCATTCGCCGCGGGCTTTGCCGTGCGGCCGTTCGGCGCGATCGTGTTCGGCCGCCTGGGCGACATGATCGGGCGCAAGCACACCTTCCTCATCACCATCGTGATCATGGGGGTCTCCACCGCTGTGGTCGGCCTGCTGCCCAGCTATACGACCATCGGTGTGGCAGCGCCGATCATCCTGATCAGCCTGCGCCTGCTGCAAGGCCTGGCCCTGGGCGGCGAGTATGGCGGCGCGGCGACCTATGTGGCCGAGCACGCCCCCAAGGGCAAGCGCGGCTACTTCACGTCGTGGATCCAGACCACGGCGACCCTGGGCCTGTTCCTGTCGCTGCTGGTGATCCTCGCCTGCCGCACGATCCTCGGCACCGAAGCCTTCGAGGCCTGGGGCTGGCGGATTCCCTTCCTGCTGTCGATCCTGCTGCTGATCGTCTCGGTGTACATCCGCCTGCAACTGAGCGAGTCGCCGGTGTTCCAGAAGATGAAGGCCGAAGGCAAGTCGTCCAAGGCGCCGCTGACCGAGTCCTTCGCCCGCTGGGACAACCTCAAGATCGTGATCATGGCGCTGCTCGGCGGCACCGCCGGCCAGGCGGTGGTCTGGTACACCGGGCAGTTCTACGCGCTGTTCTTCCTGCTGCAGACGCTCAAGATCGACCCGCAGACCGCCAACCTGCTGATCGCCGGCTCGCTGCTGATCGGCACGCCGTTCTTCATCCTGTTCGGCAGCCTGTCGGACCGCATCGGTCGCAAGGGCATCATCATGGCCGGCTGCGTCCTCGCGGCGCTGACCTACTTTCCGATCTTCCATGCGCTGACCCAATACGGTAACCCCGACGTCTTCAGCGCCCAGGCGCGCAACCCGGTCACGGTGATCGCCGATCCCGCCCAGTGCTCGTTCCAGTTCGACCCAGTGGGCAAGGCCAAATTCACCAGTTCCTGCGACCTGGCCAAGAGCGTGCTGGCGAAGAAAGCCATCCCTTACGCGAACGAGAAGGCCGAGCCGGGCGCCGTGGCGCAGATCCGGATCGGCGACAAGGTGATGGCGAGCTTCGAAGGCACCGGCATGCCGGCCGCCGACTTCAAGGCGCAGAACGATGCCTTCGTCGCCACCCTGGGCAGCGCCCTCAAGGACGCCGGCTACCCCGAGAAGGCCGATCCGGCCAAGACCAACTATCCGGCGGTGCTGGCATTGCTGACCCTGCTGGTGATCTACGTGACCATGGTCTACGGCCCGATCGCCGCCTGGCTGGTGGAGCTGTTCCCGGCGCGCATCCGCTACACCTCGATGTCGTTGCCGTATCACATCGGCAACGGCTGGTTCGGCGGCTTCCTGCCGACGGTGGCGTTCGCCATGGTGGCGGCCACCGGGGACATCTACTACGGGCTCTGGTACCCGATCGTCATCGCGGTGATGACGGCGATCCTGGGCACCTTGTTCCTGCCGGAAACCAAGGATCGGGACATTCACCACACTTGAGGTGCGCACGTCCTCTCCCGCCTGGGAGAGGGCGTGCCTGTGATTGCGCGCGACGCAACGCCAAGTCCCATCCTTATCGAGTTCATCGAGGGCGCTCCTTGAGCGGCCAAGCCGAACATCCGCTTTAGCCCGTCGCAGTGGTTCAACGCTCCAGGCAGCGGGCGCCACGGCCTTTCCCCATTCAAATCAATTGCAACGCCTCTCCACGTTCATCAAACCGTGTCGCTCAGGGGTATGTCCTGTCGTTTTTTGGAATTGCCGGATTTGAATAAAGGTGCTTATATGAATTCATGTATTAATGTATCCAATTATCCAGGTAGCCAAAAATGCAACCTCTACCCTGTGAGCTCATCAAGGATCAGTGTTTCGTCGCGGGTCACTGGATCGAGGCGCCAGACAAGCGAACGTTCAGCGTGACCAATCCGGCTACCGGCCAGGCGATTGGCTCGGTGCCCCGTGTGGGCGCTGCGCAGACCCTGGATGCCATTGAGCGAGCCAGGCTGGCCCAGCAGAGCTGGAAGATGCAGCCCGCCAAGGAGCGGGCCAGGCTGTTGTTCCAATGGGCCGAGCTGGTTGAGTCGCACACTGAAGAGCTGGCCCGCATCCTGACGGCGGAGCAGGGCAAGCCGCTGGCCGAGGCGCGTGGTGAAGTGGGCTCCACGGTGGCCTATCTGCGCTGGTTCGCCGAGGAGGCGCGTCGTATCGAGGGGCAGGTGCTGCCGTCGCCTTCGGAGGACCAGCACTACCTGGTTTTTCGCGAACCGGTGGGCGTGTGTGCGGCGATCACCCCGTGGAATTTCCCTTCATCGATGATCGCTCGCAAAGTCGCCCCCGCGCTGGCGGCGGGCTGCACCCTGATCCTCAAGCCCGCGGAGCAGACACCGTTGTCGGCATTGGCCTTGGCTGCCCTGGCAGAAGAGGCTGGTTTGCCGGCAGGGGTCTTCTCGGTGATTACCGGGGATCCGCAAGAGATTGGCGACGTGCTGTGCGCGAGCGACACGGTAAGAAAGATCAGCTTCACCGGGTCTACCCAGGTGGGGCGCATGCTGATCGCGCAATGTGCCCCGTCCATCAAGAAGCTGTCGCTGGAACTGGGAGGCAACGCACCTTTTATCGTCTTCGAGGATGCGGACCTGGACGCCGCCGTGAAATCCCTGGTCGCGGTCAAGTTTCGCAACGCCGGGCAGATGTGTACCAGTGCCAACCGCGTTCTGGTGCATGCGGGCATTTACGATGAATTCCTCGAGCGTTTGATTGACGCGGTGAAAGCGCTGAAGGTGGGCGATGGCCTGGACCCAGGCACGCAGGTCGGCCCTCTGATCGACGGACGTGCCGTGCATAAGCTCGACGCCTTGATCGGCGATGCCGTGGTCGGGAATGCGCGCCTGTTGCTGGGCGGCAGCCGGCACTCGCTGGGCGGCACGTTCTTTGAACCGACGGTCCTGGCAGAAGTGGATGCCTCAATGCGCATGGCCCGTGAGGAAATCTTCGGGCCGGTTGCCGCCTTGTATCGCTTCTCTTCAGAGGAAGAGGCCATCGCCATGGCCAACGCCACCGAATACGGTCTGGCTGCCTATTTCTTCAGTCGGGACATGGCGCGGGTGTTCCGTGTGCTGCGCCAGTTGGAGTACGGCATGGTCGGCGTCAACAGCCATTTGATCGCCAATGAAGTCGCGCCTTTTGGCGGAGTCAAACAATCCGGACTGGGCCGCGAAGGGGCCCGGGAAGGAATCAATGAGTATCTGGAAACCAAGTTCGCTTGTATTCAGGTTTGAGTTAAGCCCTTTCCATGCTGAGTGAAAAATAATGCACAAAACATTCAACTGGGATCTTCCCTATCCATCGCAAAAGATGCCGCTGCTGGCGAAGAACGTTGTCACCACTTCGCAGCCGCTGGCGGCGCAAGCCGGCGTGCGAATGCTGCTGGCTGGCGGTAATGCGGTAGATGCGGCGTTGGCCACGGCAATCGCCCTGACCGTGGTCGAGCCGGTCATGAACGGAATCGGCGGCGACCTGTTCGCCCTGGTATGGGACAACGGCCAGCTGCACGGTCTCGATGCCTGCGGACGGGCCCCCGCGGCTTGGGACCTGGAACATTTTGCCGGCCAGCGCCAGATGCCGACCAAAGGTTGGGACAGCGTGACGGTGCCGGGGCAGGTAGCGGGTTGGGCAGCCCTGTCGCGACGTTTTGGCAAGTTGCCGTTCCCGCAGTTGTTCGGGCCGGCGCTCGAGTATGCGCAGGAGGGGTTCGCTGTCAGTCCGCAGATCGCCCGACAGTGGCAGGCCCAGGCCCCCGACCTGATGGAGCAGCCAGGTTTTCGCGAGGCCTTCACGCGAGACGGTAAATTGCCTGCGGCAGGTGACTGGTGGCGTTTTCCCGAGCAGGCGGCGTCGCTTCAGAGCATCGCGCAAAGCCATGGCGAAAGTTTCTATCGTGGCGAGCTCGCCGAACGGATCCTGGCCTTCGCCAGGCAATGCGGAGCCGCCTTGTGCGCTGACGACCTGGCGGCCATGGAAGTGGAATGGGTCAAACCGATCAGCCAGGACTTTCGCGGCTACACCCTGCATGAGATCCCGCCCAGCGGCCAGGGCATCGCCGCCCTCATGGCGCTGGGCATGCTCGAGTCGTTCGATATTGAATCCATGGGCCTCGACAGCCCCGATGCCTATCACGTGATGATCGAAGCCATGAAGCTCGCCTTTGCGGATCTGCATGCGCATGTCGGTGATCGCACGCACATGAAGCATTCGGCCGAGGCGCTGCTGGACAAGAACTATCTGCGCCAGCGTGCACAGCTCATTCAGCCCCAGGCTTCATCGGTGGTCGCCGGTACTCCAGCGCTTGGCGGTACGGTCTATCTCGCCGCGGCGGACGCCGACGGGATGATGGTTTCGTTTATCCAGTCCAACTACAAGGGCTTCGGCTCCGGGGTCGTCGTGCCCGGCACCGGCATCAGCCTGCACAACCGTGGCATGGGGTTTGTCCTGGAGCCTGGGCATGTGAACCAGGTCAGCCCGGGGAAAAAGCCCTTGCACAGCATCATCCCGGGTTTCATCAGCCGGGGAGGCGAGCCGGTCATGGCCATGGGGGTGATGGGCGGCAGCATGCAGGCGCAAGGTCACCTGCAAATGATGACGCGCCTGGCCTGCTTCGATCAGAACCCGCAGGCCATGAGCGATGCCCCGCGCTTTCGCGTCGAGGCGGGGCCCGTCGTTCACCTGGAGGCGCATACCCCGGCCCATGTCATTGAATCGCTGAAAAACCGCGGTCACCACCTGCAGATCCATGAGCCCGGGAGCATGGAGTTTGGCAGCGCCCAGCTGATCCAGTGCGGCGCAAACGGCAGCTACGTTGCCGCCTCCGATTCCCGTCGTGACGGCCAGGCTGTCGGTTACTGATCCACCCCATACAAGAGAATAAAAACATGCACGCACCTACCGAACAGAACCTTTCCCGCCTCGATGCACAGCATCACTTGCACGGGTTCAGCAATGCAGTGAAGAACCGCGAGGAAGGCTCGCTGATCATGGACCGCGGGGAGGGCATCTACGTTTTTGACGAGCAGGGTGAGAAGTACATCGAAGCACTGTCCGGCCTCTGGAGCGTGGCGGTCGGCTTCAGCGAGGAGCGCTTGGTCGAAGCGGCTGCACGGCAGATGAAGAAGCTGCCGTTCTACCACACCTTCACCCAGCGCTCGAACCAGCCCTTGGTTGAACTGGCGCAAAAGCTGATCGCCCTGGCGCCTGTTCCCATGAGCAAGGCCTTCTTCACCAACTCCGGTTCCGAGGCCAACGACACGGCGATCAAGCTGGTGTGGTATCGCGCCAATGCCTTGGGGCAGCCACAGAAGACCAAGATCATCTCGCGCAATCGTGCCTACCACGGTGTAACGCTGGGTGCCTCCAGCCTGACCGGCCTGCCTCATGTCCAGGGTGGTTTCAACGCGCCGTTGCCGGGTTTCTTTCATTTGACCGCGCCGCACTATTACCGCGAAGGCCGGCCGGGTGAGTCCGAAGCGGATTTTTCCCAGCGCCTGGCACAGGAACTGGAAGCGCTGATTATGCGCGAGGGGCCGCAGACCATTGGCGCCATGTTCGCTGAACCCTTGATGGGCGCGGGAGGGGTAATACTGCCACCGGCCGGTTACTGGACCTTGATCCAGGCGGTCCTTGAAAAGCACGACATTCTGCTGGTCGCCGATGAGGTGATCTGCGGCTTCGGGCGGACCGGCAAGATGTTCGGCAGCGAGCACTTCGGCATCACCCCGGACATGATGGTGCTCTCCAAGCAGCTTTCATCTTCCTATCTGCCGATTTCCGCTTTGCTGATCAACGAAAAGGTCTACTCGGCCGTCGCTGCGCAAAGTGCGAGTCGCGGCACCTTTGGCCATGGCCTGACGGCAGGGGGGCATCCGGTGGCTGCCGCGGTGGCGCTGGAGAACATCAAGATCATCCAAGAGCGTGAATTGGTGGCGAAGGCCTGTGCCCTGGGCGAATACCTGGCCACTCGCCTGGCCAGGCTTGCCGCGCATCCGCTGGTAGGCGAGGTGCGGTCCCTGGGTTTGATCGGGGCGATCGAACTCGTTGGCAACAAGGATGACAAGACGCCATACCTGGCCGCCGGAAATCTGGGGACGATGATGTCCGCTGCGTTGTTCCGTCGTAAGGTCATTACGCGCAATATCGGTGATGCCATTGCGTTGTGCCCGCCGTTGATCATTACTCAAGAGCAACTTGCAGACCTGTTGGACCGTTACGAAGAGGCGCTGGCCGAAGTGACTGCCGAGGTCCAGGGCAGTCGTTGAAACACGAGACAGGAGCACGGCGGCATGAAAGTTGAACAGCGTTTAAAAGAGATGGGCATTGAATTACCGCTTGCCGAAGTGGGCGAACATTACTACGGCACCAAATATGGAAAAATGAAACCTCACTATATCAGCGGCAACTTGTTGTTTCTGTCCGGGCAAACCGCCGGGTTGAATGCCCAAGGCGAGGCGAGATATCCCGGCCGCGTAGGGCGTTCCATTGATGTCGATCAGGCGCGTGAAGCGGCAAAGTTGACGGGTATTAATTGCATTGCCGCGATCAAGAATGCCATTGGTGATCTGGATCGCGTAGTGGGTATTGCCAGGGTTCTTAACTTTGTAGCCTGCGACATTGATTTTACCGAGCCGCATCTGGTGTCGAGCGCCATGAGCGATTTACTGGTGGACGCCTTTGGGGAGACAATAGGAATTGCCCCAAGGGCAACCATCGGAGTCACGTCGCTAGCGGACGATTACTGTTTCGAAACTTGGGTGACTGTCGAGTTTTCCTGAGCATATACAGAGGGTGTCATGGCTGAGCAAATCGAATTTAACGGACTCGCACTTTCGGCTGAAGGTGAGGCATATCGCTTCATCGAAAGCGGAATCCGGCAGGGCCGTTATCGCGCGGGAGAGCGGCTCGTCGCCGAGGATATTGCCGCTGAAATCGGCATGAGCCGAATGCCGGTACGCGAAGCCTTCCGCAGGCTTTCCGCCGAAGGACTGCTGCATATCAGGCCGAACCGCGGGGCAATCGTGCGCGGCTTGAATGCGCAGGAAATGCGCGAAGTATTCGAAATTCGTGCCAGCCTTGAAGCCCTGGCGGCCGGTCTCGCCATGCCCAGGCTGACGCCGCAATCCATTGCAACTCTGGAACATTTGCTTGACCAGATGGAACTGTGCAACTCGGATTATTCCGAATGGGTCACTAAACATCGTGAGTTCCATGAGTACCTGTCGGGATTGGCCGGCATGCCACGTCTCAATGCTCAGCTCGTCGGCTTGCATTCCTCGCTGGAGCCTTACATGCGCATATGGCTTGAACATGCGGATAAGCCGATGACTTCGCGGGATGATCATGCGGGCATTATTCGAGCCCTCAAAAGTGGCGATCAGGCGTTGGTAGAGTCGGTGGTGCGGGAACATGTAAGGGCTACGATTCCTGCACTGGTAACTTTAGTAAGTTAATAACCTGGCGAGAGCCGTCAGTTAAATTTACTACTTGTTTCAGCGTGACCTCCTTAGTTGTCAAGGAGGTCGCGACAGGGATGTTTCGCCTTGAATTCAACAATAACAATATTTAAAGAGGTGCAGCATGTTCAAACGAATAGTATCAACTGCGGCATGCAGTGCAGTGCTGTTATGTTCCGTTGTCTCGCGTGCGTCGGAACCTGTCCAGGTCGGCTTTACCGCCACCTTGACCGGCGATTTCGCTTCCTACGGCCTGGATGTGCGCAAAGGCTTTGAGTTGGGTGTCGAGAAGGTCAGGTCGGAGGACGACGTGAACCTCCAGGTCAAGGTGTCCGACGATCACGGCCAGCCCAACGATGGCGTGTTGGCGGCGGGGCGTTTCTGCGAGGACCAGGACACCCTGGCGGTGGCCGGCTACACCTTCAGTTCGGTCGCCCTGGCTGCCGCACCGATCCTGAAAAAGTGCCAGATGCCGATCGTGGCCTCGGCGATCACCAGCCCGCAGCTGACGGGCATCAACCCGTACTTTCGGCGCCTGATCATGACCGACGCGGCCCAGGGCGCGATGATGGGCGAGTACGTCGCTCGGACGATGGGAGTCAAATCGCTCTACATCCTGTACCAGCAGGACGATTACGGCATCGGGATCAACAAGGCTTTCGCCGATGCCTTCGTGGCGGCGGGCGGCACCCTGGCCGGGCAGAACAGCTACAACCTGGGGACCAAGGATTTCCGGACCATCCTCGCCGGCGTCAAGCAGCGCAAGCCCGATGCGATTTTTATCGGCGGCTTCTACACCGAGGCAGCGATGATCGCCAAGCAGACCCAATCGCTGGGCATCAACGCCCGCCTGATCGGCACCGATGGCGCGCTGTCGTCGCAGCTTGTGCAGTTGGGCGGCAGCGCCACCGAGGGCATGACGCTGTATGGCATGTTCGATAGCCACTCGCAGACGTCAGCGCAAACTGCAGCGTTCGTCCAGCAATACGTTGCCAAATACCAGCAAGAGCCCAATGGCTGGGCGGCCTTGGGCTACGACACGGCGTTGACCCTGGGCGCGGCGGCGAAGGCTGCGCGTGCCAGCGGCCCGCTCAATCGAGCCTCCATGAACGATGCACTCAGCAGCATCGAGCGCCTGCCAGGCGCGACCGGCGACATCTCCTTCCAGGCCGACGGAGACCGATCGGGTTCACTGCATTACTTCACTGTGAAAAGTGGCAAGTTCGTTCTAGCCGACCAGTAATGACATCGCGGTGTGCGGGGGCGGTTTGCCGCCCCTGCAAAACCGCTGGAGATCCTCATGCTTTACTTTGAGCAGCTTCTGATAAATGGCCTGATGCTCGGGGCCATTTATGCCCTGGCGGCGGTGGCTTACACGCTGGTTTACGGTGTAGTCAAAATGGTGAATTTCGCATTTGGCGAGCTGTTCATGCTGGGCGCCTTTATCACCTTGTCACTGATGTTGCCCGAGCTTTCACTGTTCGGATATCAGGTGGCGATGCCGAACCTGAACTTCTTCCTGGCGGCCCTGGTCGCGATGGTGTCGGTGGCGGCGCTGGGAGCCCTGATCGACCGCATCGCCTATCGGCCGCTACGCAATGCCCCGCGCATGGCTTCGCTGATTACCTCGATTGCGGTCTCGGTACTCTTGCAGAGTCTGGCCCAGACCGTCTGGGGGCCCAGCTCGCTGAGTTTTCCAGAGACGCCCCTGACGCGTCTGCCGGCGCTCCAGCTCGGTGAAATCATGGTCACCGGCGTTGAATGGCTGGTCATGGCTTCCGCGCTGGTGGCCATGATCGCCCTGCAGCTGTTCGTCCACTACACCTCGCTGGGACGGGCGATGCGCGCTTCGGCTCAGGACCCGACGGCCGCTTACCTGGTGGGTATTCCAGTGAACCGGATCATCGGCCTGGCCTTTGTGCTCGGTTCGGCGTTCGCCGCGTTTGCCGGCACTCTCTATGCGCAATCCTTCGCGTTCGCCAGCCCCACCATGGGCTTCGCGCCCGGCTTGAAGGCGTTGACGGCGGCGGTGCTTGGTGGGATCGGCAATATTCCCGGGGCCGCGGTCGGTGGGTTGTTGCTCGGCCTGGTCGAATCGCTGTGTTCCGGCTATATCCCCGGCGGCGCCATCTATCAGGACGCCCTGAGTTTTGTCCTGCTGGTGCTGCTACTGCTGGTCCGTCCGCAGGGGCTGCTGGGCAGGAAGGAAATGAATAGCCATGCCCGTGGAAGCCTGACCAGTGACAGAACCGACAAAGGCTCATGGGTCACCGCGCCATTGCGCCTGCTCGATGGTGTGTTCGCTTCACGCCTGATGGCGAGCAACCTGGTCAAGTTCGTCGCCATCGCCGCAGCCGTAGGTGTCGGTTTTGGTATCCAGTCCGACTACTGGCTCGGCATTCTGGTGATGGTCCTGCTCTATGGCATGCTCGCCAGCGGGCTGAACATCGTGGTCGGCTTCGCGGGCTTGCTGGACCTGGGGTTCGTCGCGTTCTGGGCCGTCGGGGCGTACTACACCTCGATCGTATTCGTCAGTGTGCTTCAGGGTGTCTATGGCCTGGACATCGCCGCCACCTGGTGGGTGCTGTATGCCAACCTGATCATTGGCGGGCTGATTGCCGCCCTGTTCGGGGTATTCCTGGGCTACCCGACGCTGCGGGTCCGCGGCGACTACCTGGCGATCATGACCCTGGGTTTCGGTGAAATCGTGCGCGTCGTCGTGACCAACTGGGTCCCGGTGACCAATGGCCCTATGGGGATTCGCGGGATTCCGTTGCCCATGCTGTTTGGCTACGAGATTGGCTCGACCCGGGCGCTTTACTTCTTCGCCCTGGCACTGAGCGTCGTGCTGCTGTTCTGCATTGGCTGGGTCGTGCGTTCCTTCGTCGGCAGGGCCTGGGTGGCGCTGCGCGAGGATGACGACGCGGCGGAGGCGATGGGCATCCACGGCACGCGCTACAAACTGCTGGCTTATGCGTGCAGCGGATTTGTCGGTGGTCTGGTCGGGGTGTTCTACGCGCACTTCCAGCAGTACATCAGCCCCATCAGCTTCACGCTGTTCGAGAACATCGTGATCCTGATGCTGGTGGTGCTCGGCGGTATGGGAACCATGATCGGGCCCTTCGTCGGTGCCGCGGTATGGATCGTGTTCCTGCAAGCCTCCCTCAATATTCCCTTTGTCGAGAGCTTCCCCGAGTCTCGATACATCCTGCTGGGCGCCATGCTGATCGCATTGATGCTGTTTCGTCCCAGTGGTTTAGCCGCCAAGGCCCGTCAGCGTCTTGTAATGGGGTAATCCGATGATGCCTGTAGTCAACAATCATGAGCTTTTCACACCCCTGCTGGTCGAGCCGATGACCGCGCAAAAACCTGTCAGTCGAGCCGATATGAGAGCCAGCGTTGTTCTGCGAGCCAGCGAATTGACCGTGCGCTTTGGTGGCCTGAGCGCGGTCAGCCATTTGAACCTCGAGGTGCGCAGCCATTCGGTGCATGCGCTCATAGGCCCGAACGGCGCCGGCAAGAGCACGGCGGTCAATGCCTTATCGGGATTCGCCGTTCTCGATGCAGGAAATGTCACCATCGGCGACAAGACCTCGGGTCACTGGACCGCCCACGCCATCGCCCAGGCAGGCTTGGCGCGGACTTTCCAGAATATCCGTCTGTTCGGCGAGATGACGGTTCTGGAAACCGTCCTGGTGGGGCGTCATGCGGGTTTCCAGGGCGGGTTGTTCGCGGCCCTGTTCAGGACAAGGTCCGCGGTCGAGTTCGAGCGCAACACAGTGGAAGAGGCCAGGGCGTTGATCCGGTTTGTCGGGTTGCCGCCCAATGTCGAAGGGGTGCCAGCCAATTCATTGCCCTATGGCCATCAACGTCGAGTGGAAATCGCCCGCGCGTTGATCTCCAAGCCCAAGGTGTTGCTCCTGGACGAACCGCTGGCGGGCATGAACGTATCGGAGAAGGCGGCTCTGAGCGAGTTGATCGACCAGGTCCGGGAAAGCGGGGTGGCGATCCTGCTGATCGAGCACGACATGGACGTCATCCGAAGCCTTGCCAACTTCACGACCGTGCTTTACCAGGGGAAAAAATTGATCAGCGGGACCACCCATGACGTGCTGAGCCATGCAGAAGTCCAGGCTGCCTATCTGGGGAGGGCCAAAGCATGAATCAGCTTCTTGAGGTCAGCAGCCTCTGCGTGGCGTATGGCGGTATCGAAGCGGTGAAGGGCATATCCCTGTCGATAGACAAGGATGAAATCGTGAGCCTGATCGGCAGCAACGGTGCCGGCAAGACCACGACGCTGCGGGCCATTTCCGGCCTCTTGCCGTGCAAGAGTGGCAAGGTGAGCTTCCAGGGCAAGGACATCACCACGCTTTCACCTGATGCGCGAGTGCGCATGAGGCTGGCTCATGTGCCCGAGGGGCGTCACGTATTCCCGGGATTGACGATCGAGGAAAATATAAAGCTGGGCAGCTACACCCGCCATGATCGCAAAGCCATTGCCGACGACATCGAGGACATGTACCAGCTGTTCCCGATCCTGAAGGAGCGACGCAAGCAGCAGGCGGGCACCATGTCCGGCGGCGAGCAGCAAATGCTGGCCATTGCCCGGGCGATGATGTCCCGCCCGGAGCTACTGATCTTGGATGAACCGACCATGGGGCTTTCACCGAAAATGATTGAGGTGGTACTCGATACCCTTCGAGAGATTCGCTCGCGGAAAACACCGATCCTGCTCGTCGAACAGAACACAGTGGAAGCCATCCAGATGGCGACTCGCGTGTATGCCCTGCGTGTCGGCGAGATCGTTTCCGTGCTGGCGGGGGAAAGCGTGACCGAGGAAGCCTTGAAAGACTTCTACCTGAGCTAGCGCAGGAGCAGGTCTTTGCGTGCAGCAGCGCACGTTGGGTTTTCCAGCTCAGGTAGAAGCGGGCCGCTGACAGAGGGCCCGTTACCCCTCAATTGTGCTGCACGATCTGGATCAGGTTGCCGCACGTATCGTCGAAGACCGCGAGGGTCACCGGGCCGGTAACTGTCGGCGCTCGGGTGAACTGCACACCGGCGGCGCTCAGCCGGGCATATTCGGCGTGTACATCCTCGACCCCGAAGAAAGTGGAGGGGATGCCATCGCGTTTCAGTGCCGAGGTGAATGGCTTGGCGGCCGGGTGAGCGTCGGGGGAGGTCAGCGTCAGCCAGCGATGCTCGCCCATGGCAATGTCGTGCTTGAGCTGAAAACCCAGCACGTCCCGGTAGAAGGCCAGGGCCTTGGCCTGGTCGTCGACGACCACGCTGGTGATCACGATCTTCATGGGTTTGTTCTCCGTATTGATGCGCGAATGGCCAGCAGGATATCGAGGGCCTGTCGGCGATAAGTGCCTGACAGGGATAATAGTCGGGCAGCAGCGTCTCCCTCGCCCTGGAGTGTTACAGGCTGCCACCGGGCGAGGAGGGCGGGCCGGGTTTTCCCGCCGATTCCCGCACGACCCGGCGCCGGGGTTGTAAACTGGCGCCCTTTATCCCCTCGAACAAGAGAGCCCCATGGCCAACCACGATATCGATTTCATTCCCGATCCCGACGCGGACTCCATCTCCTCCGACGTTGCCGGTTTCGCCGGCATCCTGGTCTCCACCCAGATCCCCACCCGTGCCGACGGCAGCCTGGAGCTGGGCGACATCACTGCGCAGAGCGAGTGCACCCTGCAGGCGCTCAAGGTGGCCCTGGAAAAGGCCGGCAGCTCCATGGACCGGGTCCTGCACCTGACCATCTACCTCACCGACATGGCCGAGCGCGCGGCGTTCAACGAGGTCTACCAGCGCTTCTTCGCCAAGCCCTGGCCGGTGCGCGCCGCCGTTGGCGTGGCGTCCCTGGCGGTCGAAGGCATGCGTGTGGAAGTCACCGCGATGGCGGCCAAGGGCTGAGTTTGCGGCGTTATCCGGTGGTGCCGCTCGGCGAGTGGGCGCCACCGGGCAGTACACGGGTGCCGGTCAGGCGTTTCGCCGCTACAATGCGCGCCTCGACGAGCCTGACTAAAAAAATATGTCCTTGCCCAAGCATCACCTGGAATTGCTCAGCCCTGCCCGCGATGTCGCCATCGCCCGCGAGGCCATCCTGCATGGCGCCGACGCCGTGTACATCGGCGGCCCGAGCTTCGGCGCGCGCCACAACGCCTGCAACGAAGTGAGCGAAATCGCCGGGCTGGTGGAGTTCGCCCGCCGTTACCACGCGCGGATCTTCACCACTATCAACACCATCCTCCACGACAACGAGCTGGAGCCGGCGCGCAAGCTGATCCACCAGCTGTACGACGCGGGCGTCGATGCGTTGATCGTCCAGGACCTGGGCGTGATGGAGCTGGACATTCCGCCGATCGAGCTGCACGCCAGCACCCAGACCGATATCCGCACCCTGGCCCGGGCCAAGTTCCTCGACCAGGCCGGCTTCTCGCAACTGGTCCTGGCCCGCGAGCTGAACCTGCAGGAAATCCGCGCCATCGCCGACGAGACCGACGCGGCGATCGAGTTCTTCATCCATGGCGCGCTGTGCGTGGCCTTCTCCGGCCAGTGCAACATCTCCCATGCGCAGACCGGCCGCAGCGCCAACCGTGGCGACTGCTCCCAGGCCTGCCGCCTGCCGTACACCCTCAAGGATGAAAAGGGCGGCGTGATCGCCTATGAGAAGCACCTGCTGTCGATGAAGGACAACAACCAGAGCGCCAACATCCGCGCCCTGGTGGAAGCCGGCGTGCGTTCGTTCAAGATCGAAGGGCGCTACAAGGACATGGGCTATGTGAAGAACATCACTGCCTATTACCGCCAGCGCCTGGACGACGTGCTCGAAGACCGTATCGACCTGGCCCGCGCTTCCAGCGGCCGCACCGCGCACTTCTTCCTGCCCGACCCGGAAAAGACTTTCCACCGCGGCAGCACCGATTATTTCGTTACCGATCGCAAGATCGACATCGGCGCCTTCGACTCGCCGACCTTTACCGGCCTGCCGGTGGGCGTGGTGGAGAAAGTCGCCAAGCGCGACCTGCACGTGGTGACCCATGAGCCGTTGTCCAACGGTGACGGCCTCAACGTGCTGGTCAAGCGCGAAGTGGTGGGTTTCCGCGCCAACATCGCCGAGCCCAAGGGCGAGTTCGAAGAGGACGGCGAGAAGCGCTATCGCTATCGCGTCGAGCCCAACGAGATGCCGGAAGGCCTGTACAAGCTGCGGCCGAACCACCCGCTGAACCGCAACCTCGATCACAACTGGCAGCAGGCCCTGCAGAAGACTTCGTCCGAGCGTCGCGTGGCCCTGAGCTGGGTCGCGCGCCTGCGCGAAGAACAGCTGGAAGTGACCGCGACCAGCGAAGAAGGCATCAGCGCCAGCGTGACCCTGGACGGCCCGTTCGGCGTCGCCAACAAGCCGGAGCAGGCGCTGGAGCAACTGCGCGACCTGCTCGGCCAGCTCGGCACCACGCAGTACCACGCCATCGACATCAAGCTCGATGCGCCGCAGGCTTACTTCATCCCCAACTCGCAGCTCAAGGCCTTGCGCCGCGAAGTGATCGAAGCCTTGACCGCCGCGCGGGTTGCCGCTCACCCGCGTGGCAGCCGCAAGGCCGAGACCACGCCGCCACCGGTGTACCCGGAGTCGCACCTGTCGTTCCTGGCCAACGTGTACAACCAGAAGGCCCGCGACTTCTACCATCGCCATGGGGTGAAGCTGATCGATGCGGCCTACGAGGCCCACGAAGAGGCCGGCGAAGTGCCGGTGATGATCACCAAGCACTGCCTGCGTTTCTCCTTCAACCTGTGCCCGAAACAGGCCAAGGGCGTCACCGGCGTGCGCACCAAGGTGGCGCCGATGCAGCTGATTCACGGTGACGAAGTGCTGACCCTGAAGTTCGACTGCAAGCCGTGCGAGATGCACATCATCGGCAAGATGAAAGGCCACATCCTCAACATGCCGCAACCGGGCAGCGTGGTCGGCCACATCAGCCCCGAAGACCTGCTCAAGACCATCCCTCGCGCTCCGCACTGAGTGGCGGGCGCGGCGCCATCACGGCGTCGCGCTCGTTCAAGCGCTAGCTGTCGCGCATCAACGCCATTGTCGACTGGGTCGGCAATGGCGTTGTTGTTTCTGCGAACTGCCTTAACGCGCTGGATCTTCCTCGGCGCGCAACTGAACACTCATGTCGTCGCAGCTTTGCGACCAGTCTTGCAGCCACTGTGGCAACTCGGGAGAGGTGTCCACGCCCAGCTCGTGGACGAATTCGCCGGGGGCGATGGTGCCTTTGGCCGAGCGGAACAGCCCGCGCATCACCACCACGCCGATCACCCGGCCTTTGCTCACGAAGCGGTGTTCCATAAAGCTCCATTTCTCGTCCCAGCCGAGGATCCGGCTATGGATCTCGAAGGCTTCGAACAGCTTCAGTTCACGGCGGAATTTGCCCCACACATCGCCAACGATCGGCACGGCCCTGTGGCGCAGGGCCACGCGGTAGGCGCCGCTGCGCAGGACGAAGTCCATGCGCCCGAGGTCGGCCAGGGTGAAGTAGCGGCCATTGGTGACGTGGCGGTTGAGGTCGAGGTCGAGTGGCCAGACGCGCATGCGCACCACGGTAGTGGCCAGGCCTTCGACCGGCTTGCGCCACGGACGACGAAACAGCATGAGCAGCATGCGGAACCAGAGATTCATGAGTACACCGATGATGGAAAAGGATGGCCGCACTTTAGGCAAGGGGGATCGGCTAAGCTAGGTGCGCAAATGACATTTTTCATGCGAAAAGCGCAACGGAATCCACTATGCACGTCACCTTGCTCCTGACCGATCACTGTTCCGCCGCCAGCGCCACCCTGGCCCTGGAAGTGCTGAGCGCCGCCAACCTGTTCGCCGACAGCGCCAGCGCGCCGTTCGAGGTGGTGGTCGCTTCGCTCGATGGCGCCGATGTCAGCGCCTGGGGTGGGCAGGCGCTGCGGGTGCAGCGCTCGGTGGCCGAGATCGCCCAGACCGATCTGGTGCTGATCCCCGGTTTTCTCTTCACCCTGAAGGAGGCCTTGCCGGCATTTGCCAGGCATGGGCCCTGGTTGCGGCAACAGCATGCCCGGGGCGCGGTGCTGGCCTCGATGTGCACCGCCACCTTCCTGCTGGCCGAAGCCGGCCTATTGAAGGGCGCCCGCGCCACCACCCACTGGGCCTTCGCCGAGCTGTTCCGGCGGCGTTATGCCGGGGTCGAGCTGGACGAGGGGCAGCTCCTCTGCGAGGACGATCGCCTGATCACCAGCGGCGGCGCGAGCGCGGCCATGGACCTGCTGCTGCATTTGGTGCGGCGTTTCGCCTCCCTGGAGCTGGCGCAGAAGTGCGGCAAGTACCTGCTGATCGACAAGGTGCGCAGCGAGCAGTCGGTCTATGTCATGTGGTCGCTGCCCAAGAGCCATGGCGATGGCGAGATCCTGCGGGTGCAGGACTGGCTGGAGGAACACTTCGACCAGCCACTGCTGATCGACGACACAGCCCGCCGTTTTGGCTTTGGCGTGAGGAACTTCAAGCGCCGCTTCAAGGAGGCCACCGGCTACACGCCCCTGGCCTATCTGCAGACCCTGCGCCTGGAGAAAGCCAAGGAGCTGCTGGAGTCCACGCGCATGACCCTGGACAGCATCACCTACAAAGTGGGCTACGAAGACAGCAACTCGTTTCGCCGGCTGTTCCAGCAACGGGTCGGCCTGCTGCCGGCGGCGTATCGCAAGAAGTTCCAGGCCGGTGCGAGTTGATTCGCAGGCGAGTGCCGAAGCTTGCGCAAGCTTCCGCTTCTGTAGGAGCGCAGCTTGCGCGCGAAGAACGCTAACACAGTGGGGCAGGCTTTCGGCGTCGCGGCCATCGCGGGTACGTCGGAGCGCCACCCGCTCGCTCCTACGACAGGGGGGGCGGCGACCCCGGCTCGTCGAGGTTGTCGATGTGCTTGAAGCGCTCCACCAGGAAGTCGATCAGGCTGCGCACCCGCGCCGACAAGTGCAGCTGTTGCGGGTAGACCGCGTAGACGTCGGCGCGGGTCGGCGTCTGGTCCTCCAGCACCAGGCGCAGGCGGCCGCTGCGCACGTAACGGGCGATGTCCCATTCGGCCCGCAGCAGGATGCCGTAACCTTCCAGGGCCCAGTTCAGGGCCACCTCGCCGTCGTTGCAGCCCAGGGCGCCGCGGACCTTGATGTTCTGCGTGCGCCCGCCGTTGGTGAAGCTCCACACCCCGTAGGGCGTCTCGTTCTGGCGTAGGAAGATGCAGTTGTGCTGCTGCAGGTCCGCCAGGCGTTGCGGCACGCCATGCTTTTGCAGGTACAGCGGCGAGGCGCATAACAGGCGGCGGTTGGAGGCGATCTTGCGCGCATGGAAAGCCGCGTCCGGCAGGCTGCCGAAACGGATGCCCAGGTCGAAGCCGTGGGTCGCCAGGTCCAGCGGGTGGTCGCTGATTTCCAGCTGGATTTCCACCTCGGGGTAGCGCGCGAAGAACGCGGCCAGGGCCGGGCCGATGTAACGCCGGCCGAACCCCAGGGAGGCATTGACCCGGATCAGGCCCTTGGGTGTCGCCCGGCTGCTGCCGAGCAGCTGCTCGACCTCGTCGATCTGGGTCAGGATGCGCGCCGCGTGGGAGAAATACAGCTCACCTTCAGTGGTCAGGCTCATGGAGCGGGTGGTGCGGTTGACCAGGCGGATGCCCAGCCGGGCTTCCAGCGCGGACAGGCGCTTGCTCACCGCCGGCGGGGTGACGCCCAGCTCCCGGGCGGTGGCGGCGAGGCTGCCCTTGTTCGCCAGCAGGTAGAAAAACGACAGGTCGAGGCTCGGGTTCATTGGTAACTCAAAGTTATGTATGTAGTGATTTTGAGTAACTCATGGGGCTTTTCTCACTACATATACTCCGCCCACACCCTGTCTGGACAGCCTTGTCCGACAGGCACAACAAGAAGGTAACGAGAAAGGGGTGGACCATGAGTGCATACACAATTGCCGCGATCCCGGGTGATGGCATCGGTGTGGAAGTGATCGCCGCGGGCGTCGAGGTGTTGCAGGCGCTGGCGAAGAAGTCGGCCTTCCAGCTGGACTTCAAACACTTCGACTGGAACTCCGACAACTACCTGAAAAACGGCTACTACATTCCCGAAGGCGGCCTGGCGGAACTGAAGACCTTCGACGCCATCTTCTTCGGCGCGGTCGGCGCCCTCAACGTGCCGGACCATATTTCCCTGTGGGGCCTGCGCCTGCCGATCTGCCAGGGTTTCGACCAGTACGCCAATGTGCGTCCGGCGCGGGTGCTGCCTGGGGTGAAAAGCCCGTTGCACAACGGCGAGCAGATCGATTGGGTGGTGGTGCGGGAAAACTCCGAGGGCGAGTACTCCGGCAATGGCGGCCGGGTGCACCGCGGCTTGCCCGAAGAGGTGGCGACCGAGGTTTCGGTGTTCACCCGGGCCGGGGTCGAGCGCATTCACCGTTTTGCCTTCGAGCTGGCGCAAAGCCGTCCGCGCAAGCACCTGACCCTGGTCACCAAGTCCAACGCCCAGCGCCATGGCATGGTGCTGTGGGATGAAATCTTCTATGAGGTCGCCCGGGACTTCCCGGACGTCAGGGTCGACAAGGAACTGGTGGACGCGGTGACCACACGCATGGTGCTGAAACCGGCGACCCTGGACGTGATAGTCGCCACCAACCTGCATGCCGACATCCTCTCCGACCTGGCCGCGGCGCTGTCCGGCAGCCTGGGCATCGCCCCGACCGCCAACCTCAACCCTGCGCGGCGTTTTCCCTCGATGTTCGAGCCGATCCACGGCTCGGCCTTCGACATCACCGGCAAGGGCGTGGCCAACCCGATCGCGACCTTCTGGACGGCGGCGATGATGCTCGAACACCTGGGTGAAGCAGCCGCGGCCAAGCAACTGATGTCGGCCATCGAGGCGGTGACCGAGAGCGGCCTGCACACGCCTGACCTGGGCGGCACGGCCAGCACCCGGCAGATCACCGACGCGGTGCTCGCCCTGATCAATCGCTGATTCACAGTCGTACTGCGGCACAACGCCAGGGGGCGGGTCGCGATCCGCGACCCTGGCATTTCCTGACAACAATAAGAATCAGGGCCCTGTGATGAAAAGAATACTTGGCAAACTCTATGTGCAAGTCCTTATCGCCGTGATGCTCGGCGCCCTGGTCGGGGTGCTGGTACCGGAAACCGGCGCCGCGCTGAAACCCTTGGGCGACGCCTTTATCAAGTTGATCAAGATGCTCCTGGCGCCGGTGATCTTCCTCACCGTGGTCACCGGCATCGCCCGCATGGAAAGCATGAAGGAGCTGGGCCGGGTCGGCTTTCGCGCGCTGATCTATTTCGAGGTGGTCTCCACCCTGGCGCTGGTGGTGGGGCTGGTGGTGGTGGACGTGTTCAAGCCCGGCGCCGGCATGAACATCGATGTCGCCAGCCTCGATACGTCCAGCCTGGGCACCTACACCAGCGCCGCCAGGCACGCCTCGTTCATGGACTTCGTGCTCAACATCATTCCCGACACCATCGTCGATGCGTTCGCCAAGGGCAACGTCCTGCAGATCCTGCTGTTTTCCATCCTGCTGGGCATTGCCCTGGCCCAGGTCGGACCTCGGGGCAAGTTCTTCGTCGATGCCCTGGATAGCCTGATGCAGGGCATGTTCCGCATCGTCAACATGGTCATGCGCCTGGCCCCCATCGGCGCGTTCGGTGCCATTGCCTTCACCATCGGCAAATACGGTTTCGGCTCGCTGTTTTCCCTCGGCAAGCTGATGGCCTGCGTCTACCTGACCTGCGTGCTGTTCGTGATCTTCGTGCTGGGGCCGATCTGCCGCTACAGCGGTTTCAGCCTGTGGAAGTTCCTGCGTTTCATCAAGGAGGAGCTGTTCACCGTGCTCGGCACCAGCTCCTCGGAGTCGGTGCTGCCGCAGATGATTTCCAAGATGGAAAAGGCCGGTGTGTCCAAGCCGGTGGCCGGGATGATCATTCCCTCGGGCCTGACCTTCAACCCGGACGGGCAGGCGATCTACTACACCATCGCCGCCATCTTCATCGCCCAGGCGACCAACACGCCGCTGACCCTCACCGATCAGTTGATCGTGCTGGCGGTGCTGATGTTCACCTCCAAGGGCTCGGCGGGGGTCACAGGTTCGGGGTTCATCATTCTGGCGGCGACCCTGGCGTCGCTGGGCACCATTCCGGTGGCGGGCATGGTCCTGCTGTTGGGCGTCGACCGCTTCATGTCGGAAGCGCGGGCGATCACCAACACCATCGGCAACGGGGTCGGCACCCTGGCCATCGCCAAATGGGTGGGGGCACTGGACACGGCGAAGATGCACAAGGCGTTCAATGGCGAAGTGCAAGAGGCGCAGCCGGCGCCTGACAGCACGCCGCCGGCGAAAGGGGCTGGCACCTTGCTGCCCGGCCTGGAGAAGGCCTCTCGGGCCTAGGCAGCCCTGGTCGCCTACAAGGCCTTGCTCATGAAGATCCGGCTGCTGCCCGCGGGTTCGCAAGGGATCTCGCCGAAGCGTTGCCAGCCGTGTTTTTCGTAGAATGACGGCGCCTGGAAGCTCAGGGTGTAGAGCACGGCCGAGCGGCAGCCGCGGCGCCGGCCTTCGTCTTCGCAGGCTTGCAGCAGCCGGGCGCCGAGGCCCGAGCCGCGCAGGCTGTCGGGCAGGTAGAACAGGTCGATGAACAACAGGCCCAGGGAGGTGCGGCCGCTGATGCCGCCCAGGACCTGGCCGGTCTCCGGGTCCTTGAGTTCCACGGCCAGCGGCTGGCGATCGTTGTAGCCGGTCATCTGCTCGTTGAAGTCGGCGAGGCCTTGGCCGAGCAGGGTTTCGAAGGTGCTGTCGATGGTGTCGCTGATAACGATCAAGGGGCTGGCCGTGACGGCGGGTTTCATAGGGAGCATTCCAGTTCAGGCGTCGCGCAACAGGTCGTGGGCGTCGAGCAGACGGTAGGCGATTTCCGGGTTCTTCTCCAGGCCGCGGCGGATCGCGGCGGGAATCGACTGGCGGGTCTTGCGACACAGGCCCGGCAGCTCGTCGAGCTGGATGGCGATGCCGCGCATGCTGCGCACTTCGTTGAAGCTGGGGGCGATCTGCACGCGGATGCCCAGCAGTTCGTACATCCGCCGCTGCATGTGTTCGAGGTCGCTCAGGCTTTGCAGGTTCTCCAGCCGCTCGAGCAGGCGCTTTTCCTCCTGGCGGGTCAGGCCGAGGATGCGCAGGTCGGTGCCAGGGGTTTGCAGCAGGCGCTCGCGATCGCAGTTGCAGGCACCGGGCGGGCAAGGCTGGCGGATCTGGAAATCGGGCATCTATGGACTCCACTCGAAGCGATCGCGGATCGCCGTTGCCCACGGGGTTGCCTGGAAATATACACAGACGGGGCAGGCTGTGGCGCGGCAATCGACGACCATGCCGGCGATTTTTTCAAGGCTGCCGGCGCCGCCACAACAGCCGCCCGTAGACCAGGGCGTTGATCAGCAGCACCAGCGCGCCGAGGCCCAGCTGGATCTGCGGCGTCAGCCCGGCCGGGTAGATCAGCGGGATCAGGTAGTGTTCGATGAAACCGTCGCCATACCCCTGCTGGCCGGCACCGTGGCGCAGGCGGTTTTCCCATTCGGTCAGCGGGCAGGGCAGGTGGAAGACTTCGACCGCCACGCCCCAGGTCGCGGCGGGCAGGTGCAGCCAGGCCAGACGCGGCCACTTGAGCACCAGCAGGCCGCCGAAGAGTACGAACAGGATAAAGGTCAGGTGCAGCGATACCAGGGCGTCAGCGGCGAAGCGGTAGAGCATGTCGAGTCTCGTTGCGGTCAGGGGTACAGCAGGGGGTCAGGTCCGCGCGCGGTCGAACCAGCCCAGCGCGGTGCGCCAGATGCAGATGCCCAGGAAGTACGCCGACATGGCCAGCCACAAGCCCATCACCCACGGGCCATTGTAGGGATGGTTGATCACCAGCGATAGGCTGCACAGCAGCCAGATGGCAGTCACCGCGATATTCACCGGCATGAAGCGGCGCACGCGGAAGGGGTGGAGGAATTTCATCCGGGTCAGGGTCAACAGCGCCAGGACCACGATGCTCGACAGGCTCAGCCAGGGTGTCGGGGTAAGGATGTACAGCGCCAGCGCCACCACGTTCCAGGCCGCGGGGAAACCGACGAAATAGTTGTCCTTGCTCTTCATGTTGACGTTGCAGAAGCAGAACAGTGACGACACCAGGATCACCGAGGTCGCCAGCAGCGCGCTGTAGTCCGGCAGCGGGATGTAGCGATAGATGAACAGCGCCGGGATGAACACATAGGTCAGGTAGTCGATCACCAGGTCCAGCACCGAGCCGTCGAAATGCGGCAGCACCGACTGCACATTGACCTTGCGCGCCAGCGAGCCATCGACCCCATCGACGATCAGCGCCACGCCCAGCCACAACAGGCAGGCCTTGGGCTGGTTGTCGAACAGCGCCAGGGTGGCGAGAAAGGCCGTGACCACGCCGGTCGCGGTGAAACCATGGGCGCCCCAGGCTTTGAGACTGGCGATGTGTCGGGTCGTTATCACGGGCGTTCTCCAGGAAATGAAACCAGCCATACGACGCCCCATTGGAAGAAACGGGGGCTGATCGCCAAACCTGGCCAGATTGCATCTATCGACCGGGCAGGCGGCGATAAGGTTCACCCTTGCCCGTGTCTTTGTCAGGCCGCTCATGGACTTGCCCGCGTGCAGCAGGGCGCCAAGCCCGTGGCGGCTTATAAGACTGTAGCCACAGTTGGCCGGGACGAGCCTTGGCGAAAGCGAATTCCTTCCCGGCGCCGGGGAGGCAGGGTGCCTCGCCGGAGCGGTCACTTCCTGTATTGCGTGGCTACATTCCGTTGGCGAAGGGCACGGCGCGGATATCGATGCGCGAGCGCAGGTGCTTCAGCGCGCCGGCGTATTCGGCCAGGACTTCCAGGCTCCAGTCGGCGCGGGCACGCAGGTGGCGTTCTTCAGGCGTGGGCTCGGAATGCGCATTGAATACGCCTTCCACCTGGCGAACGATCAGCTGTTCCGGCAGGTAGCAGATCCGGCAGTTCTTGTAGCTGGAGGCCCGCAGCTCGGCGAGCGGGTAGGCGCCACCGAGGCCGGCCGAGACCCCGACCAGCAACGCCGGCTTATGCCCCAGCTCGGTGTGGCCGGCATACACGAAGAAGTTCTTGATGGCCGGGCAGGCCATGCCGTTCCACTCCGGCGTCACCACCACCAGCGCGTCGGCCTGCAGCAAGCTGGCCGAGTACTGGCTCCAGGCGCTGTTCGAGTCCGGGCTTGGCCAGAGCGGCAAGGGCGAGCGCCCGAGGTCAAGCAACGTGACCTGCTCGCAGAGTTTCAGCTGTTGCAGGCGTTGGCCCAGGTAATGGGCGACCTTGGCCGACTGGCTGCCGACTTGGCTGGAGCCGGCGAGCAGCGCGATATGCAGGCTCATTGCACCACCTCCTGCTTGGCTTCGGGACGCGCTGCGGGTTTGGGCGAACGCACCAGCGGCCAGAACAGTTCCTGCTGCCAGCTGATGGGGCGCAAGTCTTCGATGCCATAGGCGATGGGCCGGCGGCGAGTGATTTTCGCGGTGCCGAACAGCACGTCCCAGAAGAACAGCAGATTGCCGAAATTGCCTTTGTAATGGGTCACCCCGTCCTTGGCGTTCAGGCCGTGGTGGGCGGAGTGGGTGGAAGGGGTCGAGATGGTCCGCTCCAGCAGCCACATCAGCGGGCGCAGGGCCGGGATGCGATAGAGCCTGTCGTCCCAGGCGACGCTGCTGTGGGCGGCGAAGATCACCGTCATCTTGACGATCAGGTAGCCGTAGTAGACCGGCGCCAGGCCCAGGTAGATGAGCGCGCCGGAGAGCCAGATGCCCGGCATCAGCAGGTAATAGAAGCTGTTGTTGCGGTAGACGATGCGGATGCTCATGTACGGCGCCGAATGGTGCGCGCGGTGCAGCGCGTAGAGGAACGGCAGGCGGTGGGTCAGGCGATGCCACCAGTACTGGGTCATGTCATCGAGCAACAGGAACAGGGCCGCGCCCGCCATCCAGTGCAGGTCGCCCAGGCTGTTCTTCAGGGACGGCGCGAAGGTGTCGAGCAGCAGGGTGCTGAGGAACATCACCAGGGGGAAGGTGAGGCCCAGCAACAGCGAGGAACCGATGATCTCGATCAGCACATCGCGGCGCTGGCCCTTGGGCTGGCGAAAGCAGGTACAGGCGATTTCCAGGAGGATGAAACCGAGGAAAATCCCGGCCACGACCAGGATTGGATTGTTGGCGAGCATTGTTGTATTCATGGCAATCTCGAGTCAGGCCCGACATGGGCATTGCCCGAACAATAAGAAACCAAGAGCCGCCCGGACCCTATGCGCGAACTGGACAAAAACACTGGCGAAGAGGCCAATCAACCGGTCCGCCGTTTTCACCGGGGCCAGCTCGGCCGGGTGCTGGAACGGGTGCTGCAGCGCCAGACCCGCGGCGACCGCCAGGATTACAACCTGCTGGAACTGGAACAGTTGTGGCGCCTGGCGGCGGAGCGCGACCCGGCCATCGGCCTGCACCTGTTCGGCGAGTTCACCCCCCAGGACCTGCACGTACTGGCCTACATCTGCCTGTACTGCCCGGACGTGCGCGGTGCCATGCAATGCTGGGCCGACTACGCCGCGCTGGCCTCGGACATGGACAGCCTGAAGCTGGTCAGCGACGGCGATCTGCTCGGCGTCGAACTGTGCATCGACGCGCCCGCCGGGCTGACCCGCTACGTGGTGGAGCATTACTGCGTCATGGCCCTGACCCAGATGCGGCAAAGCACCGGGCAACCCGTGCAACCGGTACGCGCCTGCTTCAGCCATCCGCGCCCGGCGTACCACGCGCAATACCGCCAGTGGTTCGGCGACAACCTCGAATTCGACTGCCTGCACAACTGCCTGTACTACGACCAGGCCACCCTGCGCCTGCCGCTGCTGACGCGTCACGCCGGTATGCAGGAGTTGTTGCGCAGCGAGCTGGACCGCCGCCTGGCCCAGCGCCTGCAACTGGCCGGCTGGACCGGCAAGGTCGCGGCCAGCATGCGCGACAGCCTGGCCCGTGGCGTGGTGCCGAGCCTGGAGAACCAGGCCGAGGCGCTGTACCAGAGCCCGCGCACCTTGCGTCGGCGCCTGGAGGAGCAGGGCATGACCTTTCGCCAGTTGCTCGATCAAGTCCGCGCCGAGCTGGAGCAACAGCTGGAGTTTCTCGGCGAGAGCCGCGTCCAGGTGGCGGCCCAGCTGGGTTACGGTGATCTCGCGGCGTACCTGCATGCGCGCAAGCGCTGGAAGCGCGACTGAATCCATCAGGCTCGCGGCATCACCGCAGGCGTTGCGCGAATTCCTTGTAGGAATCCACCGCATAAAAAACATGAATTTTATTTATCGAATTCGAGCCTGTAGCGTGGCCCCGTCCCTGACCGATGGAGCGCTCCAATGTCCACCCCGCAGCCGTTGTCTCCCGCCGAACGCTACTGGCAGCGTAACCTCGCGGTGTGCGCCCTGGGGGCGTTCACCACCATTGTCGCGATGACCCTGCTGCTGCCGTTCCTGCCGTTGTACGTCGAGCAACTGGGGGTCAGCGACCCGGCGGCCATCGTCCAGTGGTCCGGCGTGGCGTTTGGCGCGACCTTCCTGTCGGCGGCGATCACCGCGCCCTTGTGGGGCCGCCTGGGTGACCGCTATGGGCGCAAGCTGATGCTGATCCGCGCTAGCCTCGGCATGGCCGTGGCCATGTCGCTGATCGGCCTGGCGGAGAACGTCTGGCAGTTGGTGCTGTTGCGCCTGCTGGCGGGCTTGTTGGGTGGCTATGCCTCGGGGGCGACCATCCTGGTCGCCACGCAAACCCCCAAGGCGCGCTCCGGCTGGGCCCTGGGCGTGCTGTCTTCGGGGATCATGGCCGGCAGCCTGGCCGGGCCATTGGTGGGTGGTCTGCTGCCGCCGCTGATCGGCATCCGCAACACCTTCTTCATCGCCGGGGCGGTGATCTTCGTGACCTTCCTGGCCACCACCTTCCTGTTGCAGGAGGCTCCGCGCGAACCGCGCCCTGCCACGCAAAAGGGCCAGGCGCCGGACAACTCCTGGGCGTCGGTGAAGGACAAGAGGCCGGTGCTGAGCATGTTCGCGGTGGCCTGTTTGCTGATGTTCGCGACCATGTCCATCGAGCCGATCATCACCGTGTACCTGCAGGAACTGAGGGCGGAAAAGGTCACCCTGATGGCGGGGCTGGTGATGTCCGCCGCGGCCCTGGGCAGCATCATTTCCGCGTCGCAGCTGGGTAAGCTGGCCGACCGTATCGGCCACTGGCGGGTGCTCACTGTGTGCCTCGCCGCCGCGGCACTGCTGCTGATTCCCCAGGCGCTGGTCAGCGCGCCCTGGCAACTGGTGCTGCTGCGCTTTCTCATGGGCCTGGCCCTGGGCGGCCTGTTGCCCTGCATCTCCAGCATCATTCGCCATTCGGTGCCGGAAAACATCGCCGGGCGGATGCTCGGCTACTCGACCTCCAGCCAGTACGTCGGGCAGGTGCTCGGCCCCCTGGCCGGGGGCTTTCTCGGCGGGCACTTCGGCATGCGCACGGTGTTTGTCGGCACCTGCGGCGTCATGGCCCTGTGCGCTCTTGTCACCTGGTGGTTCGGCTCGATGAAACCTGCCGTGGCGGTGGCAGGCGAAGCCGGTTAGACCGGGCCGGCGCCACGCCGCGCACTGCGCTCGACCATGGCGACGATGCTGTCGAACAGTTCGTCGCGGGCCTGCTCACGGCTGATTTCTCCGGTGGCCGCGGCATGGGACAGCGCCTCGGCCGCCCCGAGCATCGCCCGCAGGCCAGCCGTGGCTATGGTCCCGGGCGCCGCGAAGGGGGCGAGGGCGGCGCGGCATTTTTCCAGGAAGATCAGCTCGTACTCCTCCTTGATCCGCGCCAGTTCCGGCGAACTGGCCAGCGCGGCGATCACCCCCGGGATCTCGCGGCCTTGGGTCAACACACAATCGACGTAAGAGCCGGCGATGACCGCCGCGCGGCTGGCCAGGGTCGCTTCGCTGCGGTCCAGGGCGGCGTCCATCAGCAATGTCTGGCGGGCATCGAAGTCCTGGTACAGCGCCGCCAGCAATCCTGCGCGGGTGACGAAATGGTCATAGACCACCGGCTTGGTCACCCCGGCCTGTTCGGCGAGGCGGCCCAGGGTCAGGGCTTCGGTGCCTTCCGCGCCGATCAATTGCCAGGCCACTTCCAGCAACTGTTGCAGGCGCTCTTCGCGGGACAGGCGGCGACGGGGGGGTGAAGCCTCGGAGGGGGTGCTTGACATGCTTATATACCAAAAGTAACTTGCCGTTCGTAACTTACCAAAAGTATATAGGGCCTGGTTGCCGCCCTCAATCCAATTTGCCTCTATCGGCAGGAGTCTTCGCCATGCATGCGCTTATCGTTGTCGCCCACCATGATCCCCGCTCCCTCAGCCACAGCCTGGCGGCCCAGGTCGCCGAGGGGCTTGGGCCGTCCCACTCGTTCGAGATCGCCGACCTGTTCGCCGAGGCGTTCGATCCACGCTTCAACGTCGCCGACCACGCGGTCCATCGCCGGCAGGAACAGCCACCGGCCGACGTGCTGGCCGAGCAGGCGCGCATCGACCGCGCCGATGCGCTGGTGCTGGTCTATCCGGTGTACTGGTGGTCGATGCCGGCGCTGCTCAAGGGCTGGATCGACCGGGTGTTCGCCAACGGCTGGGCATTCGATTTCAACCTCGAAGCCAATCGCTTTGAGAAGAAACTCGGGCATCTGCGGGTGCATCTGCTCGGCGTCGGTGGGGCCGATGCCGGCACCTACGGGCGCCACGGCTACGAGGCGGCGATGAAGACCCAGATCGACCATGGGATCTTCGACTACTGCGGGGCGCGGGTGCTGACCTCGGAGCTGCTGCTGGAATCGGAAAGCCAGGATCCGGCGCTGCATCTGCACACGGCCCGGGTCATCGGTCGCGATCTGTTCAGTCGCGCCAGCGCCGCCGCGGCGGTTCAGGCGGGATGAGGGGATAAGGCTCCGCGACGTCCCGGTCGCGGAGCGCAGGACGGCTTCGGCCGTCAGTGCCCGGCGGGCTGCGCCTGTTGAGTGAGGATGGCCCTGGCCAGTTCTTCATCGCTGGCATTGAGGCCTGGGTTTTCCTGGCGGATTTTCTGCAGCACCGACTCCAGGTAGACGCCACGGATGGCGCCACCGCTGGCGACGAAGCTGGAGGCGTCGTCTCGGGCGGGAATCACCATCTTGTCGTCCTTGAAGGTCGAGTACAGCGAGGCGGAAACCCCTGCGGAGGTGGCGACATCACCCGCATCGACACGGGCCATGGCTGAACCTGCGGGCAGACAGAGCAACAACGAAGAAACGAGTAATAGGCGGCGCATGAGGGCGTCCTCCGACAGCGTGAAGCGAAAAGGAAGTACTACACAATCTAGGATGCGCGGCACTGCCCGGGAGTTCCCTGGGCGCTCGCGGTGGCCGCTGGCCGGGCGTTTTCTGTGGGGCAGCCAGCAGCCCCCGGCATTGCACCGGGGGCTGTGATCACTGGGCTGTCAGCTCACGACCCGGTAGCACGGCACATAGGCCGCGCCGCCCGGCAGTTTCATCCGGTGCTGCTGGACGAAGGATTTGAGCAGGTGATCCAGCGGCTGCATGATCGCGGTGTCGCCGTGGATTTCGTACGGGCCGTGCTTCTCGATCAGGCGGATGCCCTTGTCCTTGACGTTGCCGGCGACGATGCCGGAGAACGCGCGACGCAGGTTGGCCGCCAGCTCGTGGGACGGCAGTGCACGGTCCAGTTGCAGGCTGGCCATATTGGCGTGGGTCGGGTCGAACGGACGCTGGAAGCCTTCGTCGATTTTCAGCAGCCAGTTGAAGTGGAAGGCGTCGTTGCGTTCGCGGCGGAACTGCTTGACCTCCTTGAGCCCCTCGGTCATCTGCCGGGCGACCTCGGCCGGGTCGTCGATGATGATCTGGTACAGGCTGTGGGCCGCATCGCCCAGGGTCGCGCCGACGAAGGCGTGCAGTTGCTCCAGGTAGGGCGCGGCGCTTTTCGGCCCGGTGAGGATCACCGGGAACGGCAGCTCGCGGTTGTCCGGGTGCATGAGGATACCCAGCAGGTACAGGAACTCCTCGGCGGTCCCTGCGCCGCCCGGGAAGATGATGATGCCGTGGCCGACGCGGACGAAGGCTTCCAGGCGCTTCTCGATGTCCGGCAGGATTACCAGTTCGTTGACGATCGGATTCGGCGCCTCGGCGGCGATGATGCCCGGCTCGGTGAGTCCCAGGTAACGGCTGCCGCTCATGCGCTGCTTGGCATGGGCGATGGTCGCGCCCTTCATCGGGCCTTTCATCACGCCCGGGCCGCAGCCGGTGCAGACATCCAGTTTGCGCAGGCCCAGCTCATGGCCGACCTTCTTGGTGTACTGGTATTCCTCGGTGCTGATCGAGTGGCCGCCCCAGCACACCACCATCTTCGGTTCCACGCCCGGGCGCAGGGTGCGGGCGTTGCGCAGCAGGTGGAAGACGTAGTCGGTGATGCCCTGGGAGCTCTCCAGGTCGATGCGCTGGCTGGCCAGTTCGCTTTCGGTGTAGACGATGTCGCGCAGGGCGCTGAACAGCATTTCCCGGGTGCTGGCGATCATCTCGCCATCGACGAAGGCATCGGCCGGGGCGTTCAGCAGTTCCAGGCGCACGCCGCGGTCCTGCTGGTGGATGCGGACTTCGAAATCCTTGTAGGCGTCGAGGATGGTCTTGGCGTTATCGACATGGGCGCCGGTGTTGAGGATGGCCAGGGCGCACTGGCGGAACAGGGCATAGATGCTGCCGGAACCGGCTTCGCTGAGTTGTTGCACTTCACGTTGGGACAAAGTCTCCAGGCTGCCTTTGGGGCTGACCGAAGCGTTGATGACGTGTCTTGAATGCATTCTGGATTCCTTGAAAGCGAGACCACCGGCCCCTGCGGGCCCATGGCTTAAGAATAGTGAGCGGCGGGCGGGACGCCGGGAAAAACATTCTCCCGGGCTTCACCACGCGAAGGCAAACGGGGCCACTGGAACGTGCGGCGCGTCCGCCACGCTACTTTCTCACAGCTGGTGGTCCGAAGCGAAAGCGGCGTGCATCGCCCTTGGCTATGCTCAGCCCAGTTACCCATAGGGCTGGGGAGCGCAACCCCAGGCCAACAGCATCGGACGGCGGCAACCATGAGCATTCCTTCACAGATCCGCCCCATCGAGGTACCAGCCAACCAGTCCTGTATCACCAGTGAGTTCGAAATCGAAGCCGGGCATCGCTACCGCTTCCTGGTGGAAGGCCTGTGGGCCGATGCCTCGGACCCGCCGACCAAGCCCGAGGGCGTGGCGCACCCAGGCGGCATCCGCGAGGGCTTCGGCTGGGCCAAGCGCTTGCCCGAAGCGGCCTGGATGGCGCTGCTGGTACGGACCAAGGGCCTGGCGGGCCAGTCGCCCTGGCGCCTGCTCGGGCGCGGCGACGGCGTCTGGTCGGACCTGCCGCCGGGGCGCCTGCAGTTCTGCGCCAACGACGTGCCCGGCTTCTACCGGAACAACTCAGGGAAGATGGACGTCAGGGTGATCGATGTCACCCGGGGTGGCTAGCGGGGCTCTTGGCGGGTGCGCAGAGCGGCTTTGGGGCAGGTGTGGGAGCAAGGCGCCTCTGGCGGTGATCCCGCTGCCGCCGGCGCAACCGGCGGTGCGTGCGCGGTCTTGCCCAGCACCTCGGCAGGCCGAGTGAATTTATCGGCCAGGCGCTGCTCATAACTCTAAATGGCGTAATCGCGCCAGGGTTGTGTACGTAGTCAGGGAGCGGCATCCACATGAGCCCAGTTTCATCTGTCAATCCAGGCCAGCCTTGTCGTCTGCTGTTAGTGGTCGAGGACGAGCCGATGATCCTGGAGTTCCTCTGCGAGATCCTGCAGGACGAGGGCTTCGCCACCCAGGCCATGCCTCGCGCGGATGAGGCGCTGCAGTTCCTGGAAAGCCACCCGGACCAGGTGCGTCTGCTGCTGACCGATATCAATATGCCGGGCACCTTGAACGGCGCGGGCCTGGCCAATCGGGTGCGCGAGTGCTGGCCGGAAATGCCGGTGCTGGTGATGTCCGGTTATGAGACGCCGCAGAGTTCCGGCATCCGCTATCCGGTGTCGTTCATCCGCAAACCCTGGACCATCGGGCAGATCCTCGGCAGTGTCGACGAGGCGTTGAACAAGGCGGGGAATAGGTAGTTGGGCGGGGCGCTGGCGAGATGAGGAGCGAAGCGGCTTTCGACCACCCAGGACCTTGGGTCCTCGGTGATCGCAAGGGAGGGTGAGCTAGCGGCTCACTCTTTGACGCTCATGAACTCTTTGGCCCAGACGATGTACTCCTCGGGCTGGGTGTAGGTGTGGGCCAGCTCGGTGGCGCTGAGGTCCGAGGCCTGGGTGAAGATCTGCCGCTGTTCGCGCAGGCAGTCGTAGGTGGCCTTGATCGCCGCGAAGTACGCCGCGTGGCCGTCGACGATGATCTTCGCGCCCAGTTGCGCCAGGCGCGCATCGTCGCGCAGCGCCGGGTTGCCGTAGGTCACCAGCATCAAGGGGACCGACAGGTGCTCGGAGATCTGCTCCAGCTGCTCGAAATCCTTGATCCCGACCATGCAGATGCCGTCGGCGCCGGCGCGCTCGTATTGCTGGGTGCGGCTGATGATTTCCTGGATCGGCAGGATCGCCGCGTTGGTCCGGGCGATGATCGCCAGTTCCGGGTCGACCCGTGCTTCCAGGGCCGCGCGGATCTTGCCCACGCCTTCGGCGACCGAGATCAGGTCGGTGGACTTGCGCCCGAACTGGGCCGGCAGCAGGGTGTCTTCGATGGTCAGGGCGGCGACGCCGGCGCGCTCCAGTTCGACCACGGTGCGCATCACGTTGAGGGCGTTGCCGTAGCCATGGTCGGCGTCGGCGATCACCGGCAGCTGGGCGACGCGGCCGATGCGGGTGGCCTGCTCGGCGAATTCGCTCAGGGTGATCAGGGCGAAGTCAGGCGCGGCCAGTACCTGCAGCGAGGCGACGGAGCCGCCGAGAATGCCCACTTCGAACCCCAGGTCGGCGGCGATCCGCGCCGACATCGGGTCGAATACGGAGGCGGTGTGAAAGCAGGAGTCTGAAGCGATCAACTCGCGAAAACTACGGCGTAAATCTTGATGAGACAGCCTGGACATACGAACTCCCGGAAGGAGGTAAAAGAGATGCCGACGATAGCGTCGAGTCAAAAATGCAATCGGTCGTCCAGCGCGCCTGTGTAGAAGGGGCGCTGCGAAAACCTGGGCAGATGAAGACGAAGCAAGCAGGTGTGAAACGGCGGGTGACGCCGCACCGGATGGAAAAAGCCAGGCGGGCGCTCTTGTTATGGCCGGGATGAAGGCTATCACGCCGCCGCGGCGAAAATGATGACGAATTCGTATGGGCCCATGCCAGAACGGCATAGGCCATGCCGGTTGTCATGGGCGCCAAGGCGGGTCGACCATGCCGAACAAGAAGGTTCGGTTATCACTGGCATTTATGGGAGCGTCGATCTGTAGCGGCGAGGACGAGAGTACGCAGCGCTTGTCGCAACGCCTCGAGCCAGGGGAAAGGCTCAATAAAATGTCAGAATTTGAGTCCGGGTCTGGACCTTTTCCCCTGATGCGCAATCATTAGGACGTGGATACCCAAAGGAGAGACGCATGTTCATTCGGTCATTGACCCTCGCAACGCTGCTCGCTGTCGTCGGCCCCGCAATGGCGGCCGACAACGAAGGCCCTCTGGCCCAGGATCAGGGCAAGGTGCGCCCACTGATCGTCATCGCTCCCAGCACCGTGGACCCAACCCTGGTGGCGCTGAAGAAGTCCCTCGACGAGCCGGCCAACCGCCAGGCCTTCAGCGAACGCAACATGGTGCTCTACACGGTGATCAACACCATCGGCCAACGCGACGGCAAGGACCTGGACCCGCAATCGACCATGGCGTTGATCCGCAGCCTGAAGCTCGGCGCCGGGGCGCAGACCAAGGTGATCCTGGTGGGCAAGGACGGTGAGAAGAAGCTCGAGCATTCCGGGGCCATCGAACTCAAGGAAGTCTTCAGCACCATCGACCAACTGCCGGCCGCGGAAAAGGAAGCCACCGCGCCGGCATTGGCGCCGGTCTCGGAAGTCAAGGCGGCCCACGCCGGCAAGGCCGCCAAATCGGGCAAGCCTGCGGCACCACCCAAGCCGCTGGACGACTGAGCCTGGCCGTCACCGTTTCCTGATAGCGCATCGCGGGCAAGCTCGCTCCTGCAGAAACATACAGGCTCCTGTAGGAGCGAGCTTGCTCGCGATGGCGTTCTAACTCACCTCGCCTGACCTCGCTGACCATCAGGCATCGGTCACGACACTGCCAGCATTTCTGCCTCTTTTGCTGCACCGCCATCACCTTCAGCGCTTTGCAGCGTCCGGCTGACCCCGCGCACGATCATCTCGACTTCCCGTTCATCGATGATCAGCGCTGGCAGCAGGCGGATGGTGGTGCCCCGGGTCACGTTGATCAGCAGTCCGTGATCCTGCGCCGCCCGTAGCGCCAGCTCGCGCTGCGGGGCTTTGAGTTCGATGCCGATCATCAAGCCCAGGCCGCGCACCTGCAGGACCTGCGGGTGATCCGCCAACTCCACCCGCAAGCGCTGCAACAGGTGCTCGCCCTGGCGCCTGGCGTTGGCCAGCAGGCCTTGTTCCTCGATGATCTCCAGCACCGTGCAGGCCACCCGGCAGGCCAGCGGGTTGCCGCCGAAGGTGCTGCCGTGGCTGCCGGGGGTGAACAGCTGCGCGGCCTTGCCCCGGGCCAGGCAGGCGCCGATGGGGAGGCCGTTGCCCAGGCCCTTGGCCAGGGTCATCACATCCGGGACCACACCCTCGTGCTGGCAGGCGAACCACTGGCCGGTGCGGCCGATACCGGTCTGGATCTCGTCGAGCATCAGCAGCCAGTTGCGCCGGCTGCACAGCTCGCGCACGGCCTTCAGGTAACCGGGCGGGGCCAGGCGGATACCGCTTTCGCCCTGGATCGGCTCCATCAGCACCGCGGCGATACGCGGGCCGTGGGCCTGCGCGGCTTGCTCCAGGGCGGCCAGGTCGCCGAAGGGCAGCTTGAGAAAATCCCCCGGCAGCGAGTTCAGGCCCAGGCGCACCGCCGGCCCGTCGCTGGCCGCCAGGGTGCCCAGGGTACGGCCGTGGAAGGCGTTCTCCATGACAATCACCAGCGGCCGCTCGATACCTTTGTGCCAGCCGTGCAGCCGCGCCAGCTTCAGCGCGGTCTCGTTGGCTTCGGCGCCGGAGTTGTTGAAGAACGCCCGGTCCATGCCAGCCAGTTGGGTCAGCCGCTGCGCCAGCCGCTGTTGCCAGTCGATGCTGTACAGGTTGGAGGTGTGCAGCAGCAGGCCGGCCTGTTCGCGGATGACGCTGACCAGTTTGGGATGGGAATGGCCGATGCCTGTCACCGCCACACCGGCCACCGCGTCCAGGTATTCGCGGCCGGCCTGGTCCCAGAGGCGGGTGCCCAGGCCGTGGGTGAAGCTCAGGGGCAGCGGTTGATAGGTGCTCATCAGGCAGGTGGCGGTCATGACGGGTCGCTCCATCGAGTGGGGTGTGCTGGCAGTATCGTTAGCCACCTGAGCTAGATAAACTCGTCAATTCTTTAATCATCTTCAAGTCAGGGTTGATAATGGATCTGTTCCAGGCGATGACGGTGTACGTGAAGGTGGTGGAGGCGGGAAACATGACCGCCGCCGCCCGTGAGTGCGGCCTGTCCACCACCATGGTCGGCAATCACCTGCGGGCCCTGGAGCAGCGCCTCGGGGTCAGCCTGCTCAGCCGCACCACAAGGCGCCAGCGCCTGACCGAGTTCGGCGCCGAGTATTACCAGCGTTGCCTGGCGGTGCTGGGGCTGGTGGCGGACTCCGAGCGCATGGCGGAACAGGTCCAGGGCGAGCCGTCCGGCACCCTGCGCATCACCGCGCCGCTGACCTTCGGCACCGAGCGCCTGGCACCGGCGCTGAGCGAATTCCAGCAGCGCTGCCCGCAGGTCAAGGTGGAACTGACCCTGGCCAACCAGCGCTTCGATTTGATCGATGGCGCCTTCGACGTGGCTTTTCGCCTGGGCAACCTGGACACCACGTCGCTGATCGCCCGGCCCCTGGAGGACTACACCCTGACCATCTGCGCCGCGCCGGACTACCTGGAGCGCTGCGGTACGCCGCAAGTCCCGGAGGACCTGCAACACCACAACTGCCTGGCGTTCGCCTATCCGGCCGGTGACGAGTGGAGCTCCACCGCCACTCAATGGCCGTTAAGTGGGCCCGAGGGGGACGTACTGATCCCGGTGTCCGGTTCACTGCTGACCAACACTTCGTCCGGCCTGCACCGCGCGGCGCGGGGTGGCCTGGGGGTGGTGATGATGCCCGATGCCCTGGTGGAGGAAGATCTGCAACAGGGGCGGCTGGTGCCTGTGTTGCAGGACTATCAATTGCCCTTGCGAGCGATGCACCTGCTGTACGCCCAGGACCGTTACCGCCTGCCCAAGCTGCGCAGCTTCGTCGAATTCGCCTTGGAGAAATGGGGGCGCTAAGCAGCGCCAGGTCATGAAACAAAGACCCCGCCGTACCGGTCTGGCAGCGACGGGGTCGGGTTCACGCAGGTTCGGTCAAGCCAGTTCGACAGGCTTCAGGCTGTCCCAGGACTCCACCGGCCCCGGATTGTTTGGTTGGCTGCCGCCGCCAAAGCAGACCGCCAGTTTGTTCAGCGCATTGATCGCGGTGGTGACCGCGCCTTCGGCCCAGCCGGCGGTCCAGGACACATCGTCGCCGGCCAGGATGAAGCGATCGGGATTGTCCGTGCCGATGCCGCTCATGAATTGGGAAAAGATCCTGCGCTGATATTCGTACTGCCCTGGCAGGTTCATTTTGAAGGCGCCCAGGTACAGCGGCTGGTCTTCCCAGTTGTGTTCCACGAACGCATCGACCGTGCTGTATTGCTCGTTGAGCTTGATATCCGGGTAGAGGTTGGCCAGCAGGTTGGTGCACAGATCGACATGCTGCGGCAGCGGCGCGGGGCGGTCGCCGAGGAACTTCAGGGCGTCGTCGTTCCAGGTGTAGGACAGGAAGATCCCGCTGCCCTTGTATTTGCCCTTGCTGGCCGAGTAGTCCACCAGGTAGGTGCCGCGGGTCAGGCGGTCGGAGAGGGTGATGCTCATCTTGCGTTGCTCACCCTCTGCCACCGGGTCGTTCCAGAACGGGCGCTGGGTGGCGGCGAAAATCTTCGCCGACTGCATGTAGTGGGTGTACATGATGGCTTCCCAGGTATCGATGGGCAGCAGGCTGTCCATGGCGGGAAGGCTTTGCGGGTTTCCCGAGTAGCGCAGTTTGTCGAGGATCCGCACATGCGGGGTGTAGATGACGCTGGGGAAGTCGCACTGCTGGGTCTGCCGGGTGCGGGTGTCGGTAATGGAGACGCGGAAGGAGCCGTCCTGCTGGCGTTCGATGTGTCGCACCTCCTGGTGGAACGGGTCGGCGAATACCTCGCGCGACAGCGCTTCGACCGTGGTGTCCGCGCCCCAGTGCAGCATCGCGTCCCCCAGCTCTTTCGGGGTCTTCGACCAAAGCCGTTGCGGCAGGCTGGAGGAGCCGTCGAACATCAGTTGGTGGTCGGCATCCAGGCCGGTGTACAGCACGCGCAGCAGTTCGAGGATGCTGTTCGGGTAGTCGGTGTTCCAGCCGCCGGTGCCGAAGCCGATCTGGCCGAACAGGTCGATATCGGCCTTGCTCCAGCCGGAGTTTTCCAGGAGCGCGGCGTAGAAGCTGACATCGTCGCCACTGGTGCCGGTCGCGGGGTTGACGATGGCATTCCACAGCTTCTTGATCGTCTGTTGACTGATGGAGCCTTCGGTCATCGCCTTTTCCATGGCGGTGAAATCGTAGGTTTCCAGGAAGTTATCGAAAAACTGGTTTTCCAGGTCGGTGTATTCCGGTGGTTTTTCAAAGCACGGGCGGCCGTCAACTTCGTAGTAGACTTTTTTCCCGCGGTAATCGACCACGGTGCTGAACGCCGCGGCGGTGCCCGGGTTGGGAAAGTCCGCCGAGTTGTCGGTCATGCCGACTTTTTTGAAGTAGTGGAACAGCGCCTTGCCGGACACCGGAAAACGCATCGCGCCCAGTTCGCAGAGCACCTGGTCGCCCGGGTTTTCGGGGTCGCCCTGGAGCTTGGAGTAGAGCCGCCCGCCGATGCGCTCCGAGGCTTCGACCACCACCGGGTGCAGGCCCATGCGCATGGCCTCATAGGCGGCGACCAGGCCGGCGACGCCAGCCCCGACGATCAACACTTTCTGCCCATAGTTCGCCGGGTCTACCTGGCAGGGGGGAAGCTTTCGATTAGCCGCGCTCTGCAAATACTTGGCGTAGTGAAAGGGGAAGTCCGGAATCAGCGCGGTGACGTCCTTGTTCATGCGCAGGGGAGAGCGGTTGGTTCTTGAAGGAATCGCAGACATGGGGTTTCTCCTTGAAAGTCATTTCCATGTGTTTCCACTTGCTCGATGGCTCTAAATCAATAGTCGCCAGAGGTCCAAGCCTAGAACAGATTCCGGGATGCATAGGGTCGGGCGGGGGTTGTGCCTGCGCGGGGCAGCAGCGCGAGAGCGTGAGAGGAGAATTTGATGCCCGATGCCCTGGTGTCGGAGGACCCGCAGCAGGGCTGGCTGGCTTTAGGCCGACTCGCTGGCCAGCAGCATCATCGCCGCCGACAAGGTGTGGCCGTCGGTGATCCGGCCGGTGGCAATCATCGTCATCAATTCCTGGCGACTGACCCACAGCAGATGGTCCACTTCACCATCGGTGGCGGCGGCCTGTTGCTCGGCAATCTGCACCTGACACACCGCCACCGCGCTGGCGATCAGCGACGTATTGCTGTGCAGCAGGCCCAGTTCGCGAACGTGCGACGCCTGCCAGCCGGTTTCCTCCAGCAATTCGCGGGCCGCGGCGTCAACGGCACTTTCCCCGGCATCGATGGCGCCGCGGGGAAACTCGATGGACGGGCCGCCGATGGCCCGCCGCTTGAGGTTGACCAGCATCAGCCGGCCATCGGCCAGGGTCGGCACGGCCACCACGCCGTTCACCGCCCGGGGTTCCTTGATGATGAAGTAGCCCTGCTCACGGACCACCTTGAAATACGGGGTTTCCAGCAGGCACTGGTGGTTGTCGGCGATGGAACTCATGGGGGGTATCACTCCAGAAAACAGCGATCGAACAGGTACAGCTCGGCGGGCTTGAGATTTTCCATTGTGGCTTGCGGCCGACCGCCGTCGCCGCTTTTCTTGCGTCCGGTTTCGCGCAGGTAACCGGCTTCGCTCATCTTCAACAGGCGCTGACGGATGCTGGTCTTGAGCACTGGCCGTTGCAGCACCAGGGAGAAGATGCTCACCGCTTCGGGGGCGCTGAACTCGCTGCCGAGAAACATCAACGGCAGGCTGCTGTACAGGGATTTGGAAAACAGCCGCTCGTGCACCTGGGCCACCAGGCTGTTGTGGTCGAAGGGCAGCTTGAAGCTGCCGCTGGCCACGTCGCCGAGGGTAAAGAAACCCTGCTGCGGGCCGGGCTCCACCGGCTCGCTGACGATCCCCAGGTAGAAGGTCGAGGACGACCAGCAGCGCGGGTCGCGAAAGGCGTCGCCGACCGTCCCCACCTGCTCCAGCCAGGCCAGGGGCATGTCCACCTTGCTGGAGCGCCGCAGCCGCTGCACCGCATCATTCAGGCTGCGGTCCTCGACATCGCCGTTGACCACGATGCCCGGCAGGGCCCAGTGCCCGGCGAAGGGCTCGCTGTCGCGTTGATGGAGGAGGATTTCCAGCTCGGAGCGTTCGCGGTTATAGCGCAGCAGGCACAGGTCGATGGTGTGCAGGTAGGCGCTGGGGGAGAGGGGGCGATCGGGCATATCAACTTCCGTGGACGGCGTAGAGGCCGTAGTTTAGCGGATTCATGCCCGGTGCCAGCCATTGGCTTGGCGGGGTTTCGCCGCGGGCCAGGCATTGGCGCAATACGCTGCTGCGCACCCCCGGTTGTTCTTCGATCCGCAGGATGGAAAAGCGCTGCAGCAACTCCTCGCCGCGATGGAATCCGGGCAACTGGCGCGCCACGTCTTCACCCACCACCAAGGCAATGCGCTTGCCGTCCAGAGCCAGGTCGTCCGCCAGCCGTTGCAGCAGGGTGTAGCTGTAGACCGGGGCGGGATCGGCCAGGCCCAGTTGCTGCTCCAGGCGGCTCACTGCCAGTTCGGCGGGGCACTCGGGTTGCAGATGCCGGGTGATGGCCTGCAACCAGTTCACCCGTTGCTCGAAGTCGGCCATGCGCTTGCCGTCCGGATGGCGAAAGCTGGGGGCCACCAGCACGCGCCGGGCGTGGCGGGCGGCTTCAAGCATGACCCGGGCGTGACCGGCGTGGGGCGGGTTGAAGGCACCGCCATAGAGGGCCAGTTCAAACATCTGCATCTCCTGATTTGGTACATGACGTGTACCTTATCATTGCTTGTGTGCGCAGGGAATTGGCATGCCATGCACTATTTGTATTGTTTGATTTGGATCGCTGAAATAAAAACAGAGTCAAAGGGGGTTGTCATGAAAGTACATGACATGTACTTTGTGTTCCATGCAAAGGAGAGAACCAGCATGAACAGCCAAACGATGAAGACCGCTTCCTTCGATGTCGATGCACAAAAGAGCTTTACCCCGCTGTGCCCGGACGAGCTGCCCGTGGCCGAGGGCGACCGCATCGGTGGCGAGCTGAACTTCATGGCGACCCTGGCCAGCCTGCGCATCGGCAGCAAGGACGCCCACAGCCCCCAGGCCCCCTGGGTGGTGAACGAGCCCGGGCAGATGCTCCAGCCCACCGGCCTGGAGCATGCCGACCTGACCTGGGTCAGCCACTGCGTACCGGGCACCGAAGGGTTCGCCCTGCTGGACGAATTGCCGACGCCCTATGACTACGACTACTTCGTGTGGAAGGGCGTGGAGCCGGACCTGCACCCCTACGGCGCCTGCTACCACGACCTGCACGGCAAGCTGTCCACCGGGGTCATCGAGTACCTCGCCAGCCAGGGTGTGCAACGGGTCATCGTCGGCGGCCTGGCCCTGGATTTCTGCGTCAAGACCACCGCCCTGCAACTGGCCGCCGCCGGCTTCAAGGTGATCATCCATCTGCCGGCATGCCGCGCCATCAGCGCAGAGGGCGCCACCCAGGCGATCGACGAGATGCAACAAGCGGGTATCACGGTGGCCGCGACCCGCGAAGAAACCGCCAGATTGGCCAGTGCCTGAGGGGTCACCATGGAAAGTGCATTTGACCGTAACAATGGCGTGATCCAGGGCCTGCTGGACACCGACTACTACACCTTCACCATGATGCAGGCGGTGCTGCACCAGCACCCCAATGTCGATGTGGAATACCAGTTCATCGTCCGCTCCAGAGAGTCCCTGGTGCATCTGATCCCGGAGATCCGCCAGGAACTGGAAAAGCTCGCCAGCCTGCAGATGCGCGAAGGCGAACAGCGCTTTCTGTTCAACAAGCGTTTTCGCGAGTACCTGACCCCGGACTTCGAGCAGTTTCTCGGCCTGTTCCGTTTCAACCTGCGCTACATCCACGTGGCGGCGGTCGATGGCCAACTGAGCATTCGCGTCCGTGGCCCGATGTTGCACTGCATCATGTTCGAACAGCCGGTGCTGGCCATGGTCAGTGAGTTGCGCAACCGCGACAGGTATCCGGAGGTGGAGCTTGCGGACGTTACCCGCCGGCTCTATCAGAAGTTCGAATGGCTGGAGAAAAACGCCAGCCGCGAAGAACTCGCCGGGCTGCGGGTGTCGGACTTCTCTACGCGTCGGCGTCTGTCGTTCAAGGTCCAGCGCGAGGTGGTGAAGATCATGCGCAGCGACTTCCCCGGGGTCTTCGTCGGCACCAGCAACGCCCACCTGGCCTATGAGTTCGACCTGCCGCTGATCGGCACCATGGCCCACCAGTGGCTGATGGTGCACCAGCAACTGGGACGGCTGCGGGAGAGCCAGAACGCGGCCCTGGAAAACTGGGTGCGCGAATACCGCGGACGCCTGGGCATTGCCCTGACCGACTGCATCAGCACGGACTTCTTCCTCAAGGACTTCGACCTGTACTTCGCCAAGCTCTACGACGGCCTGCGCCAGGATTCCGGGGACCCGATTGCCTGGGCCGACAAGGTCCTGGCGCGCTACCGGGAACTGGGCATCGATCCACGGACCAAGGACCTGATGTTCTCCGACGGCCTGAACTTCGAGAAATGCCTGCCGATCCTGCGTCACGTGCGTGGCCAGGCCCGGTTCGGTTTCGGCATGGGCACCAGCCTGGCCTGCGATGTCGAAGACGTCGAGCCGCTGAGCATTGTGATGAAGCTGGTGCGAGTGCATGGCGAACCGGTGGTGAAGTTCTCCGATGACCCGATCAAGAACGTCTGCGAAGACCCGTCGTTCCTCAGGTACGCGGCGCAGGTGTTCAACGTCAACCTCAGTAACTCGCCCCTGGAGGCCTGATATGAGCAGCCAAACCCAAGAACGAATTGCCCGGGAGCTGGGCATCGATCGGCAACTGGCGCGTGGAGACGAAGCCGCGGAAATCGTCCGGCGCGTGGCTTTCATCCAGCAGGTGTTGCGCGAGTCCGGCGGCAAGGCCCTGGTGCTGGGCATCAGCGGCGGCGTCGATTCCCTGACCGCCGGCCGCCTGTGCCAGCTGGCGGTGGAGCAGATGCGCGGGGCAGGGCACGACACCCGTTTTATCGCCATGCGCCTGCCCTATAAAAGCCAGGCTGACGAAAGCGATGCCCAGGCCTCCCTGGACTTTATCCGCCCGGACTCGGTCAGCACCTGCAACATTGCCGACAGCGTCGACGGTCTGATGAGCCAAGTGCGGATCGATGGCTTGCGGCCGTCGGCCGAACTGACCGACTTCGCCAAGAGCAACGTCAAGGCGCGGGCGCGGATGCTGGCGCAGTATGCGGTCGCCAACTTCAGCAACGGCCTGGTGGTGGGAACCGACCACGGTGCCGAGGCCCTGATGGGGTTTTTCACCAAATACGGCGACGGTGCCTGCGACCTGGCTCCGCTGTCGGGCCTGACCAAGACCCAGGTGCGCGCGCTGGCCGAGGCGCTTGGCGCTCCCGGGCACCTGGTGCACAAGGCCCCCACGGCGGACCTTGAAGAACTGGCGCCGGGCAAGCTGGACGAAACGGCTTATGGCTGCAGCTACGCCGAGATCGACGCCTACCTGATGGGCGAGCCGGTGTCCGATGCCGTGCGCCATCTGATCGAAACCGCCTACCACCGCACCGCCCACAAACGCGCCTTGCCGCGCACCCCTGCCTGACCCGCCTTGGCTTGCCGGCGATGGCGATCTCAAGGATGCCATCGCGAGCAAGCTTCGTTCCTACGGGAGGGTCGCGGATTGCTTCTGTAGGAGCCAAGCTTGCCGGCGATAGCGGTCTCAAGGGCGCTATCGCGAGCAAGCTTCGCTCCTACGGATACGAGGAGGGCTGGGGCCTTAGCGCAACCGTTCGAGCATCTGGTAGTACCACATGCCCGCCGCCAGCATCGGGTTGCCCAGCTGGTCGCCGAAGGGCACGCGGATGTGCCGGCAGGCGGCGAAGGTGTCGTAGTGCTCGAGGTGCCCGGTGATGGCCTGGGCCATGATCTCGCCCATGATGTGGCTGGTGGCGATGCCGTGGCCGGAGTAGCCCTGGCAATACCAGACGTTGTCCGAGAGCTTGCCCAGCTGCGGGATGCGGTTGATCACGATGCCCATGGCGCAGCTCCACTGGAAGTCGATGGCCACGCCCTTGAGCGCCGGGAAGGTGCGTTCGATGCAGGGGCGCAGTTCGCCAGCGATGTCCCGCGAATCCTTGCCGCTGTAGTTGGCGCCGCCGCCGAACAGCAGGCGGCCGTCGGCGGTCATGCGGTAATAGTCGAGCACGAAGCGGCAGTCGTAGACCGCCAGGTCCTGGGGGTTGAGGCGCTTGGCCAGGTCGCCCAGGGGCGCGGTGGTGACGATGCCGCCCATGGCCGGGAAGATCTTGCCCTTGAGCTGTTTGGGCTCCAGCTTGTGGTACACGTCGCCGGCCAGCAGCACCTGCTTGGCGTCGATGCGGCCCTGGGCGATGATCACCGCCGGGCGCTCGCCGTGGACAATCTGCAGCACTTCGCTGTGTTCGAAGATCAGCGCGCCGAGGCTTTCGGCGGCGCGGGCTTCGCCGATGCACAGGTTCAGCGGATGCAGGTGCAGGTTGCGGGTGTTCTTGATCGCGCCGTGGTACAGCTGGCTTTCCAGCACCTCGCGCACCTGTTGCCGGTCCAGCAGGCTGACCTCGTCGCCCATGCCGCGGCGCACCGCTTCTTCGTAGTCGGCGCGCAGGCCGGCGAGGTGGCTGGGCTTGTAGGCGGCGTGCAGGTGGCCGTGCTTGAGGTCGCAGGCGATGGCGTATTTGTCCACGCGCTGGCGAATGATCTGGTGCCCGCGCCAGCGCAACTGCCAGATGAAATCGTCGACTTCGTCGCCCAGGGTGCGGCGCATCTGCTTGCGCATGGCCTCGTCGCCGGACAGGCTGCCGGTGACCTGGCCGCCGTTGCGCCCGGTGGCGCCCCAGCCGATCTTGTGGCTCTCGACTATGGCCACTTTCAGGCCTTTTTCCGCCAGTTCCACGGCGCTGGCGACGCCGGTGAAACCGCCGCCGATGATCACCACGTCGACCTGATGGGTGCCTTGCAGGGGCGGGTAATGGGTTTCCTGATTCAGGGTGGCGCTGTAATACGAAGGGCAGCGTTCGGCTGCCGGTGTGACCGGATTGAGTGCGGCTGTCATGGGCTGTTCTCGAATTTTTGTTGGGGCCGGGCCGGCGCCGTGACGCCGGCCAGCGCGTCACGCCTGGGTCAGGTACCAGCGCCAGTCCTGCTCGCCGACTTCGGCCATGAACTGGCGGTATTCGGCGCGCTTGACCGCCAGGTAGACCCCGAGGAATTCGCTGCCCAGGGCGTCGAGGGCCCAGGTGGAATTTTCCAGGGCGGTCAGCGAGGTCAGCCAGTCGGTGGGCAGCAGTTCGCTGGCCTGGGCATAGCCGTTGCCTTGCACCGGATCGCCCGGATCGAGTTGTTCGCGCAGGCCGCGATGGACCCCGGCGAGGATCGCAGCCGCAGCCAGGTAGGGGTTGGCGTCGGCGCCGCAGATGCGGTGCTCGATATGCCGGCTGTTGGCCGGGCCACCCGGCACCCGCAGGCTCACGGTACGGTTGTCGACGCCCCAGGTCGGCGCCAGCGGCGCGTAGCTGTTGGCCTGGAAGCGGCGGTAGGAGTTGGCGTTGGGGCAGAACAGCAGCAGCGAGTCGAGCAACGACGCGAGCATGCCGCCCACCGCCTGGCGCAGCAGCGGGGTGCCGGCCGGGTCTTCGGTGGCGAACAGGTTGTGGCCCTCGGCGTCGGCGATGCTCACGTGCATGTGCATACCGGTGCCCGCCAGGTCATCGAAGGGCTTGGCCATGAAGGTCGCCTGCATTCCGTGCCGGTGGGCCACCGCCTTGACCAGGCGCTTGTAGCGTACCGCCTGGTCCATGGCCTCCAGGGCGTCGCCGTGTTCCAGGGTGATTTCCACCTGGCCCGGGGCGTATTCGGAGATCGCCGTGCGCGCCGGGATGCCTTGCAGTTTGCAGGCGGCGTAGAGGTCGGCGAGGAAGGGTTCGATCTGTTCCAGCTCGCGCAGGCCATAGACCTGGGTGTGCCGTGGCCGGCCGCCGTCGGCGTCCAGTGCCGGTTGCGGGCGGCCGCTGCTGTCGCGCTTGGCATCCAGCAGGTAGAACTCCAGCTCGCAGGCCATCACCGGGTAATAACCCTCGGCCTTGAGTTGGTCGATGACCTTGATCAGCAGGTGGCGCGGGTCGGCGATGCTGGCGGGCAGGCCTTCCTGCGGGTGCATGCTGACCTGCACCGCGGCGGTGGGGATCTGCCGCCACGGCAGGCGCACCAGGCTGCCGGCCAGGGGGTAGGCGCGGCAGTCGATATCGCCGACGTCCCAGACCAGTCCGGAGTTTTCCACGTCGTCGCCCTGCAGGGTCAGGCCGAGGATGGTGCTGGGCAGTGGCCGGCCGCTTTCATAGACCGCCAGCAGTTCCTCGCGGTGCAACAGCTTGCCGCGCGGCACGCCGTTGGCGTCGAGGATGAACAGCTCGATCATGTCGATATCGGGGTTGGCGGCCAGGAAGCTACGGGCCTCGTCAAGGGCTGCAAATTTCATGGTTCTCTCGCTTGCGCCATGGCGGCGCGCAGGTTCGGTTCATGCAGCGGCGCCGGCAGGGCCCGGTTGCAATGGCAGATAGCAAGGCGGCAAGGCTCGACGCGCAGAGGGGCGCGTTCAGAGCGAAAGCAAGAGGTCCGGAGGGCGCGAGGAATGACGCAGGCGGGAGCGGCACAGGGCCATGGGCAGGTTGACCAGCAGTTTCATCGCCGGGACCTGGGGTTGCCGTGGAGATCGCCGTGGGTGCGTTGCGTTGTTGCCGTTCCAATGCCGATGCCGAAGCGGCTGCACGGGGCAGCAGCGCGGGTCTGGCAGAGCGGGCGGCAACACAAGGCGTTCATCGGCCGGCGGATCTCGTCAAGAATTCACGGACATTTCGTGCAAGTGAGGCTCACCGTTTTACCGGGACTGGTCCTCGCTGCCAAGGGGCGCGTCACAAAATATTTAACACCACCCCCGGCAACACGGCGGAAAAAATCCTCAGTAAACCCACGGCACCAGGCGCCAGGTGTAGGCGCAGTAAGTGTCGTATTGCTTGCCGAATTCTTTGCGCAGCAAGGCTTCTTCGGCGTGGATGCGGGCAATCAGCGGGATCAGCATCAAGGCGGTCAGCAGCAGGCCGACCCCGGAGCGGAAGGCCAGGGCCCAGCCCACGCAATTGATCAGCAGCCCCAGGTAACTCGGGTTGCGCAGGGTGCCGTAGATACCAGTGGTCACCAACTGGTGGCCGGGCTGGATCGCCACCAGGCCACTGAAGCGCTTGCCCAGCACGAACACCGGCCACAGCCGCAATATGCCGCCGCCGATAAAGAACACCACGCCGAACCAGCGCACGTCGGCACTACCAAAGGTCCAGAAATGCAGGCGGTCGGTGTAGGCGGGGAGAAAGGCCAGCAACAGTCCGAGAATGCCGAAGGCGACGAGGACCCAGCGGTTTTCCCGGTCTTCCTGTTTGCCGGGGCTCAGGTTGCCTTCGCTGAACTGGGCAACAAAGGCCATGGCCAGCAGGGACAGGGTGATGACCCACAGCGCCGGGTGGGAGAAGAACGCCACCGGTCCGCCCATGCCGAGGATGGCCAGGCCGAGGTAGGCGAGGGTAGCGATCAGGCTGAGCGCCGCGAGTTGGGGAGAGTTACGCATGATGGCCCCTCACGAATGCCGAGGTGTATGCCTTCAGTGTAGGTCCATCGCCGCCACATCCCGCGCCGCCCGGCCTCTGTAGGAGCGAGGCTTGCCCGCGAAGCACTGTGGCTGATGCACTGCGTCGTTTGCATCGCGTGCCTACGGCAGCACGGGCGCTTTGTCGGCCAGTTGGGCGACCAGGAACTCGATAAAGGCCCGGGTCTTCTGCGGCACGCGCCGGGCGGACGGGTACACCGCGTGGATGCTGATCGGCGGCGCCTGCCATTCGCACAGCACGGGCACCAGGCGGCCGGCGGCCAGGGCGTCGGCGACGATGAAGTCGGGCAGCAGGGCGATGCCCATGCCGGCCTCGGCAGCCTGGGCCAGCAGGTCGCCGTTGTTGGCGTGCAGCGGGCCGGTGACGTGGACGCGCTGGGTGTCCTTGCCGTTGCTCAACTGCAGGCTGACCCCGCTTTGCAGGTAGCCGTAGTTCAGGCACTGGTGGGCGGTCAGGTCGCGGGGCGTCTGCGGGGTGCCGGCGCGCTTCAGGTAATCCGGCGAGGCCACCATGATCCGCGGGGCCGGGGCCAGCAGCTTGGCGACCATCGACGAGTCGGCCAGGCTGGCGATGCGGATGGTCACATCGAAACCGCCGCGCACCGGGTCCACTTGCTGGTCGCTGAGCACCAGCTGCAATTCGATGTTCGGGTGCTGCTCATGAAACAGCGGCACCAGCGGCCCGAGACGACGCAGGCCGAAGGACATCGGCGCGTTGACCCGTAGCACCCCGCGCAATTCGCCGATGCCGTCCCGCGCCCGCTGTTCGGCCTCGTCCACGGCGGCCAGGACTTCCCGCGCCGACTCGTAGTACTCGGCGCCGGCTTCGGTCAGGTGCAGGCTGCGGGTGGTGCGGTGCAGCAACTGCACGCCGATGGCTTCCTCCAGCGCCTGGATCTGTTTGCTGACTTTCGAGCGCGGCACGTCCATGGCCCGGGCTGCGGCGGCGAATCCGTTGGCATCGACCGTGACGACAAACGCGCGCATGCATTCGATGCGATCCATGACTGTCCCTTTTTTGGAATCAATGATTCTCGATTTTAGGGAATTGTTGCTTTTTATTCCAACCCCTAAATTAGCCATCAAGCCGGCCGCACAGCCTCCCGCAGCGGAACCCGCGCCGAGCTCCCGAATTGTGCAACTCAACGCTTGAACCCACTCGACAGCAAAAGGAACGCGCCATGTCTATCCGTGAACTGCTCAACCCAACCAATTCCGCCCTGATCCTGATCGACCACCAGCCGCAGATGTCCTTCGGCGTGCAGTCGATCGACCGCCAGACCCTGAAGAACAACACCGTGGGCCTGGCCAAGGCGGCGAAGATCTTCAATGTGCCGACCATTTTCACTTCGGTGGAAACCGAGAGTTTCAGCGGCTACATCTGGCCGGAACTGCTCAGCGTGTTCCCCGACCACCAGCCGATCGAGCGCACCTCGATGAACTCCTGGGAAGACAAGAAACTGGTGGACGCGGTGAAGGCCACCGGCCGCAAGAAACTGATCATGGCCGCGCTGTGGACCGAGGTCTGCCTGAACTTCCCGGCCCTGGAAGCCCTGGCCGAAGGCTACGAGGTGTACATCGTCACCGACGCTTCCGGCGGCACCACCCAGGAAGCCCATGACATGTCGGTGCAGCGCATGATCCAGGCCGGCGCGGTGCCGGTAACCTGGCAGCAAGTGCTGCTCGAATTCCAGCGCGACTGGGCGCACAAGGAAACCTACGACGCGGTGATGGACCTGGTGCGCGAGCACAGCGGCGCCTACGGCATGGGCGTGGACTACGCCTACACCATGGTGCACAAGGCGCCGCAGCGGCAGGTCAAGTAAGGCTGCCGCCAAGGGTAACGCGGTTTAGCAGAAACACCGCGTCATCCAACTAACTGGCAAGTTGCAATAAAAAAGGGACGCTCTTATTGGAGCGTCCCTTTTTATTTAATGGATCAACGGTTAGCGACAACGACAAGTTGCACTTAGCAGAACCGATCAATCACCCGAACTTCCGACTTGTTCTGCAGCGATTGCCATTCATTCTTCAGGGTATCGAATACCCGTCCGATGAAGTCCCTGTCGGCGGCGGCCTTCTTGCCGACGTAGCCCTGGCCACGGCGGTACATCTTCAGGCGGGCCAGCAGGTCCTGGTTGTTCTTGTCGAACTCTTCTTCATGGGCGTGGGGCGACAGGCAGTCGATATGGACCTGGCCAGACTTGGCAATCCACAGGATATGGCTGTCATGGCTGTCTTTCTGTGCCGCGAACAGATGAGACAGTTCATCAATAGTAGGTTGATTGTTCAGATTCATTTGTAAGCCCCTTGACCATTTCGATCTATCTAGTTGAGTCGCTAATTGATATCGCTACATCGGTAAGTTGAACCCTGATACCGGAAACAGGGCGACAGAGGGTGTCTGTCGGATACAGATAAGGCCCAGAGCCTGATGCGTGTAGTCGTCTTGATTAACTGCTACGCAATAGCGTCACAACGAAGAGAAGCAGCGTAAACCTGGATCAAGCTGCCGAAGTTTTCAGTTTCGGCCACAAGCATCTTGAGGAGTTTTCGCCAGCTTCCCGCCCTTTGTACTGGACGTTCATGCCAGGTCAGTTTCATCAATCTGCCTTGTGGGCAGTACACATCCGGGTTAACAGCTCGGCGGTCAGACGAGCTTGCTCATAACACCTTTGCCAAGTCTCCCGATCGGGGAGACGCCTGCATCATGCAAGGGCAAATTCGCCTCGTCAACGGTTTTGTAGTGAAAATTTTAAAGCACTACATATTGTCCGACAAAACCTTTCGGCACATGAGTGGAACGGGCTATCGCGACCGAGGACAGGTAGAATCGAGGCCTTGAAACAGGTGCTTGAGGTTGCAGTGGTGGATTTACAGCAGGGCTTCGTCCTGACCCGGCATTGGCGTGACACGCCGGCAGGCACGGAAGTCGAGTTCTGGTTGGCGACCGATGCCGGGCCGCGCCAGATCCGCTTGCCGGTGCAGACCTCCGTGGCTTTCATTCCCGCCGAACAGCAGGAACAGGCCCAGCGCCTGCTGGCCGACGATCGCGATGTGCAATTGCGGCCCCTGGGCCTGTGCGACTTCCAGCACCGCCGGGTGCTCGGCCTGTACTGCCCGCAGCACAATCAATTGATCCGCCTCGACAAGACCCTGCGCCGCGCTGGGGTCGAGGTGCTCGAGGCCGATGTGCGACCGCCCGAGCGCTACCTGATGGAGCGTTTCATCACCGCGCCGGTGTGGTTCGGCGGCACCCCGGGCGAGGGCGGGATACTGCTGGAGGCGCAGATGAAACCGGCGCCGGACTACCGGCCGGCGTTGAAGCTGGTGTCGCTGGATATCGAGACCAGCGAGACCGGCGAGCTGTATTCCATCGCCCTGGAAGGCTGCGGCCAGCGCCAGGTGTACATGCTTGGTCGCGCTCGCGAGGACGACAGCGCAGTGGATTTCGACCTGGAGTTCTGCGCCAGCCGCGAGCAGTTGCTCGAACGCCTCAACCAGTGGCTGGCACGGCACGATCCGGATGCGATCATCGGCTGGAACCTGGTGCAGTTCGATCTGCGGGTGCTGCACGAACACGCGCGGCGCCTGGCGGTGCCCTTGCGCCTGGGGCGCGGCGGCGAAGAGATGCAGTGGCGCGAACACGGCAGCCGTACCCATTATTTCGCTGCGGCCGCCGGGCGCCTGATCATCGACGGCATCGAAGCCCTGCGCTCGGCGACCTGGAGCTTCCCGTCGTTCAGCCTGGAAAACGTCGCCCAGACCCTGCTTGGCGAAGGCAAGTCGATCGACAACCCTTACCAGCGCATGGACGAAATCAACCGCATGTTCGCCGAGGACAAGCCCGCCCTGGCGCGTTACAACCTCAAGGACTGCGAGCTGGTGACGCGGATTTTCGCCAAGACCGAGCTGCTCACCTTTCTCCTCGAACGGGCCACCGTCACCGGCCTGCCGGCCGACCGCAACGGCGGCTCGGTGGCGGCCTTCACCCACCTGTACATGCCGCTGATGCACCGCCAGGGTTTCGTCGCGCCGAACCTGGGCGAGAAGCCGCCGCAAGCCAGCCCCGGCGGCTTTGTCATGGACTCGCGGCCCGGTCTCTACGAGTCGGTGCTGGTGCTGGACTACAAGAGCCTGTACCCGTCGATCATCCGCAGCTTCCTGATCGATCCGGTGGGGCTGGTGGAAGGCTTGCGCCACCCAACGGACGAGCAATCGGTGCCGGGCTTTCGCGGCGCGCGGTTTTCCCGCACCCGGCATTGCCTGCCGTCGATCGTCGCCCGGGTCGCCGAGAGCCGCGAAGTGGCGAAACGCGAACACAACGCGCCGCTGTCCCAGGCGCTGAAGATCATCATGAACGCCTTCTACGGTGTGCTCGGTTCCAGCGGTTGCCGCTTCTTCGATCCGCGCCTGGCGTCGTCGATCACTATGCGCGGCCACGAAATCATGCGCCGCACCCGCCAACTGATCGAGGCGCAGGGCCACAAGGTGATCTACGGCGACACCGATTCGACCTTCGTCTGGCTCGGCAGCGCCCACGCCGAGGTGGATGCCACGCGCATCGGCCGCGCGCTGGTGGCGCACGTCAACCAGTGGTGGCGCGATCACCTGCGCGATGAGTACGGCCTGGAAAGCGCCCTGGAACTGCAATTCGAAACCCACTTCTGCCGCTTCCTGATGCCGACCATTCGTGGCGCGGAGGAGGGCAGCAAGAAGCGCTACGCCGGCCTGGTGACCCGCGCCGACGGCACCCAGGACATGGTCTACAAGGGCCTGGAAGCGGTGCGCACCGACTGGTCGCCGCTGGCCCAGCAGTTCCAGCAGGAGCTGTACCAGCGGATCTTCCACCGCCAGCCGTACCAGGACTATGTGCGCGACTACGTGCGGCGCACCCTGGCCGGCGAACTGGACGAGCAACTGGTGTACCGCAAGCGCCTGCGTCGCCAACTGGACGATTACGAACGCAACGTGCCGCCCCATGTGCGCGCCGCGCGCCTGGCCGACGAATACAACCAGCGGCAGGGCCGGCCCCAGCGTTATCAGAACGGTGGCTGGATCAGCTACGTGATCACCCTGGCCGGTCCCGAACCCCTGGAAAACCGCACCGCGGCCATCGATTACGATCACTACGTGACCCGCCAATTGCAGCCTGTGGCGGATGCCATCCTGCCGTTCGTGCAGGACGACTTCAGCACCCTGGTGGGTGGGCAGATGGGGTTGTTCTAGGCAGCGTTTCGTCGTAGCCGCTGCCGATCGCAGCCTCGCAGCCTCGGCAGCGGCTACACGTGAGTGAGTTGGCTCAGTCGTCGACCGAGGTGCAAATGCCGCTGGCACCCTGTTTGCCGCTGTAGGTCACGACCACCGAGTCGTCGTCCTCCACGCTGATGTCCACCGTGATGCCCGAGCCCTTGGCCTCGAAATAACGCTCGTTGACGGTCTTGGTCTGGGCCTCTTTGCCGTTGATGAACACCGGTCCCCCTTCCTCCGCGCTGACCGGAATGTTGCCCGGGCAGTCGACGTTGAACAGCGGGATGCCTTCGGCGTGGGCGGCACTGGCAACGATCGACAGGGCGCAGCTCAGGAGGATTTTTTTCATTGTGGACTCCTTCGGGAAACAGGCAGAAGCACGAGTGTGGCAGTGGTTCCATTAGCGCTGAAGCTTAGCGTATGGCACGCCGGGGCAGGGGGTGGGTAGCGATTTTAATGAGGCGCAAAGTCGCCCGGGCATATTGTCGGACAATAAAAATCGTGGACGTCACGCCAGGGTCTGTGTCAGTTTTTCCCCGCCTTGAATAGGGCGAGTGATAGGGCGATCTCGCTAACAGGTCGCCGTGGTCTATCGGAAATTTTCAGCGTTGAACAAGGATGTAAATGATGTCAAAAGCCAAAGAAAATGCCGGTTTTTCGGCAGCTCCCGGCAGCGATGCCTACCAACTGATCACTGCCTTCAGCCATGCCTATGACCGTGGTGGCGCGGAGCTGGTGAATGGCAAGCCGTCGTACACCGCGGACCAGGCCGCCGAGCAGATCCTGCGCAAGGGCCTGTCCTGGCACGACCAGAACGGCGACGGCAAGGTCGAGCTCAGCTACAGCTTCCTCACCAGCAAGCCGGCCAACTACAACCCGAACCTGGGCAGCTTCAGCGAGTTCAGCGCCTTGCAGAAAGCCCAGGCGTTCCTGGCCCTGCAATCCTGGTCGGACGTGGCCAATGTGCGCTTCAACGAAGCCGCGAGCGGCGGCGACGGGCACCTGAGTTTCGGCAACTACAGCGTCAGCACCGGTGGCGCGGCCTTCGCCTACCTGCCTTCGGGCGGCAGCTATGACGGCCAGTCCTGGTACCTGATCAACGATCAGTACCGGGTCAACGAAACCCCGGGCAACGGCAACTATGGCCGCCAGACCCTGACCCACGAAATCGGCCACAGCCTGGGCCTGTCCCATCCGGGCACCTACAACGCCGGCAACGGCAACCCGACCTACAACGATGCCACCTACGCCCAGGACACGCGCGGCTACAGCCTGATGAGCTACTGGAGCGAGAGCAACACCGGGCAGGACTTCAGTAAGGACGGCGGTGGCGCCTACGCCTCGGCGCCGCTGATGGACGATATCGTCGCGGTGCAGAAACTCTACGGCGCCAACCACGAGACCCGCGCCGACGACACCGTGTACGGCTTCAACTCCAACACCGGGCGCGACTTCTACAGCGCCAGCTCATCTGCCTCCAAGCTGGTGTTCTCGGTGTGGGACGGCGGCGGCAACGACACCCTGGACTTCTCCGGCTTCACCCAGAACCAGAAGATCAACCTCAACGAGGGCTCGTTCTCCGACGTCGGCGGCCTGGTGGGCAACGTATCCGTGGCCCATGGTGTGACCCTGGAAAATGCCATCGGTGGTGCGGGCAACGACCTGCTGATCGGCAACGCCGCGGCCAACATCCTCGAAGGCGGTGCCGGCAACGACATCCTCTACGGTGGCGGCGGTCGCGACACGCTATGGGGCGGGGCGGGGGCGGACACCTTCGTGTTCGGCGCGGCATCCGATTCGACCTTCGACGAGCCCGACTGGATCATGGATTTCACCAGTGGCCAGGACAAGATCGACCTCAGCGGCCTGGCGCCGTTCGCCTCGGGGCAGGCGACCCTGAACTTCGTCAGCGGCTTCACCGGCCATGCCGGCGACGCGATCCTGACCTACTACGCCGAGACCGACCAGACCAGCCTGCTGGTCGACCTCACCGGTCTGGGCGCGGTGGACTTCGCCGTGGGCACCGTTGGCCAGGCGGCGACCACCGATATCGTGGCCTGATCGACAACAACGGAAGCGGCGCGCCATGGCGCGCCGTTTTTTTTGCCAGGTGCCCTTGGCTGACGCCTTGGGCCCCAAGGCCTGCAACCCTGCTTGGGGCGCTACCGTCAGCCGGGCTTTTCAGTTCTTGTCGATATCGACGTTGCGGGTCTCGCGCAGGCAGATCAGGCCGACGAGCAGGCTGACCCCGGTGATCACCACCGGGTACCACAGGCCGTAGAAGATATCGCCGGTGTACACCACCAGGGCGAAGGACACGGTGGGCAGGAAGCCGCCGAACCAGCCGTTGCCGATGTGGTAGGGCAGGGACATGGAGGTGTAGCGGATGCGGGTCGGGAACAGCTCGACCATCAGCGCCGCCAGCGGGCCGTAGCACATGGCGGCGATCAGGATCAGCGCGACGATCAGCACCACCACCATGGTTTTGTTGACGTTCTGGGTGTCGGCCTGTTGCGGGTAGCCGGCCAGGGTCACGGCACCGCGCAGGGCCGCTTCGTCGAAACCGTCGATCTGCACGTCGCCGACGCTGACCTGCACCGGGCTGCCGGCGGGCGCGGCGACGCTGGTGTAGGGCAGGCCCTGCTTGACCAGGAAGGTCTTGACCTTGTCGCACGGGCTGTCGAAACGCGCCTTGCCCACCGGGTCGAACTGGAAGGTGCAGGTGGCGGGGTCGGCCAGCACGCTGATCGGCGCCTGGCGGCTGGCCTGGTCGATGGCCGGGTTGGCGTAGTGGGCCAGGGACTTGAAGATCGGGAAGTACAGCGCGGTGGCCAGCAGCAGGCCAACCATCAGCACCGGCTTGCGGCCGATCTTGTCCGACAGCCAGCCGAAGAAGATGAAGAACGGCGCGCCGATCACCACGCTGATGATCAGCAGCATATTGGCCAGGGCCGGGTCCATCTTGAGGAACTGGGTGAGGAAGAACAGCACGTAGAACTGCGCGGCGTAGAAGGTCACCGCCTGCCCGGCGTTGATGCTGAACAGGGCGATCAGCACCACCTTGAGGTTTTCCCATTTGCCGAAGGACTCGCGGATCGGCGCCTTGCTGGCGCGGCCTTCTTCTTTCATCTTCAGGAAGGCCGGCGACTCGTGCAGGCTCAGGCGAATCCAGGTGGAAATGCCCAGCAGCACGATCGACAGCAGGAACGGCAGGCGCCAGCCCCAGACTTCGAACTGATCGCCGGTGAAGTAGCGGCAGCCCAGCACCACCAGCAGCGACAGCAGCAGGCCGAGGGTCGCGGTGGACTGGATCCAGCTGGTGTGGAAGCCGCGCTTGCCCTGGGGGGCGTGCTCGGCGACGTAGGTCGCGGCGCCGCCGTATTCACCGCCCAGGGCCAGGCCCTGGAGCATGCGCAGGGCGACCAGGATGATCGGCGCGGCGATGCCGATGCTCGAGTAGGTCGGCAGCAGGCCCACGGCGAAGGTCGCCAGGCCCATGAGAATGATGGTGGCGAGGAAGGTGTACTTGCGCCCGATCATGTCCCCCAGGCGCCCGAACACCAGCGCGCCGAACGGCCGCACCACGAAGCCGGCGGCGAACGCCATCAGGGCGAAGATAAAGGCGGTGGTGTCGTTGACCCCGGCGAAGAACTGCTTGCTGATGACCGCCGCGAGGGCGCCGTAGAGGAAAAAGTCGTACCACTCGAACACCGTCCCCAGGGACGAGGCGAAGATGACTTTCTGGCTTTCCTGGCTGGTGGGCGCGGCGACCGCCGCGTCCATCGATTGAGCATGTTCCGACATATCGATATCCCTCACAGTGATTGTTTTTGTTGTTCCACTGTCGGCGCCAGCGTGGCGTCGCTATCTGCATTTTGTCGCTGTGCATCTGTAGGTGTAGGAGCGAGCTTGCTCGCGATAATTCCTTGAGCCTTGCACCGCCCTTCAGGTCGTTATCGCCAGCAAGCTGGCTCCTACATGGATCTCATCGTTGCTGCTCCTGTGCGGATCAGGCCGGGGTAACGCTTGGTTTTTCGGCGGCAGGGCTCCTGGTCGAGGTGGCGAGAATCAGCTCGGCGGCCTTCTCGGCGATCATCAGCGTCGGCGAACAGGTATTGCCGGAGGTGATGTACGGCATGATCGAGGCATCGGCGATGCGCAGGCCGGGGATGCCATGCACCCGCAGCTCGGCATCGACCACCGCCTCCGGCCCCTGGCCCATGCGGCAGGTGCCCACCGGATGGAAGATGGTGGTGCCGATGCGCGCGGCGGCTTCGTGCAGCTGTTCTTCGCTGCGCAACTCGGCTCCCGGCAGGTATTCGGTCGGCTTGAAGGCTTGCAGGGCTGGCGCGGCGACGATGCGCCGGGTCAGGCGAATGGCGTCGGCGGCGACCCGCAGGTCCTCCGGGTGGCTCAGGTAGTTGGGCTGGATCAGCGGCGCTGCCTGCGGGTCGGCGGAGCGGATTTGCACCCGGCCACGGCTTTGCGGGCGCAGGTCGCAGACCGACGCGGTAAAGGCCGGGAAGGCGTGCAGCGGTTCGCCGAAGCGCTCCAGCGACAGCGGCTGCACGTGATACTCGAGGTTGGCCGAAGTCTGTTCCGGCCCGGAGCGGGCAAACGCCCCCAGCTGGCTCGGCGCCATGGACAGCGGGCCGCTGCGGTCGTACAGGTAGCGCAGGCCCATACCCAGCTTGCCCCACAGACTGCCGGCTATCTGGTTCAGGGTGCGGGCGTTTTCCAGTTTGTAGATCAGCCGCAGTTGCAGGTGGTCCTGCAGGTTGCCGCCGACCCCCGGCAGTTCGTGGGCGACGCCTATGCCCAAGCGTTGCAGCAGGGCGGCGGGGCCGATTCCCGAACGCTGCAGGATGCTCGGCGAGCCGATGGAGCCGGCGCTGAGGATGATTTCGCGACGCGCCTTGAAGGTCTGCTGCTGGCCCTGGTAGCGGGCGCTGAGCGCCGCCGCGCGGCCGTTTTCCAGGAGCACCCGATCGACCTCGACCCCGGTCAGCACCGTGAGGTTGGGCCGCTGGCGGATCGGCTTGAGGAAGGCCTTGGCGGCGTTCCAGCGCACCCCGGCTTTCTGGTTGACCTGGAAGTAACCGCAGCCTTCGTTGTCGCCGCCGTTGAAGTCGTCGACGCTGGCGATACCGCTCTGTTCGGCGGCGTTGCGGAAGGCATCGAGGATCGGCCATGACAGGCGCTGGCGCTCGACCCGCCATTCGCCGGCGGCGCCGTGGAATTGCGAGTCGCCGGCAAAGTGGTTTTCGCTTTTGCGAAACAGCGGCAGCACATCCTGCCAGTTCCAGCCGGGGTTGCCGTCGGCGGCCCAGCGCTGATAGTCGCCGGCCTGGCCGCGCATGTAGATCATGCCGTTGATCGACGAGCAGCCGCCCAGCACCTTGCCGCGCGGGTAGCTCAGGCTGCGGCCTTGCAGGCCGGGTTCGGCTTCGGTCTTGAAGCACCAGTCGGTGCGCGGGTTGCCGATGCAGAACAGGTAGCCGACGGGGATGTGGATCCAGGGGTAGTTGTCGCGGCCACCGGCTTCCAGCAGCAGGACGCGGTGGGCCGGGTTGGCGGACAGCCGATTGGCCAACAGGCAACCGGCGGGGCCGGCGCCGACCACTATGTAGTCGTAGGGATCAAAGGCAGGCAGCATCCATGACCTCGTTTTATCGTTCTTGTTGCGGCTCATCCTAGTTGTTAGCTTTCGTTAAAAGAATGTTAGTTTTTGCTCAGCCGCTGTGCGTTTTTAAACAGCGGCTTCCCCCCGGCATCTGCAAGGAAGAGTCATGTTCGACTGGAACGACCTGCGGTTTTTTCTCGAGCTGCAACGCAGCGGCCGCCTGCTGACCGCGGCCCAGCGGTTGAAGACCACCCACGCCACGGTGGCCCGGCATATCGAGGCGATCGAGAAAAGCCTGGGCACCGCGCTGTTCGTCCAGCATGCCCAGGGCTATGAACTGACGCCGGCCGGGGAGGCCTTGCTCAAGCACGCCGAGGCCATGGAGAACGTGGCCTTGCTGGCCCAGGAGGAAATCACCCAGTCCACGGCGCCCCTGGGCAAGATCCGCGTGGGCGTCACCGAGGGCCTGGGCATCATGTTTCTCGCCAGCCGCATGCGTGGCCTGTTCGAGCGTTATCCGGGGCTGGAGGTGGAGCTGGTGGCGGTGCCGCGTTTTGTCAGCATCCTCAACCGCGAGGCGGAAATCAGCATCCACCTGGAGCGGCCCAACGCCGACATGCTGGTGACCCGCAAGCTCACCGACTACCGCCTGGCCCTGTACGCCAGCCAGGATTACCTGGACCGCGCACCGCCCTTGCGCAGCCGCGAGGACCTGGGGCGGCATGCCTGGATCGGCTATGTCGACGACCTGCTGTTCAGCCAGGAGCTGATTTTCCTCACCAGCTTCTGCCGCAACCCTCAGGTGGTGTTCCACAGCACCAGCGTGATCGCCCAGCAACAGGCCGCGCGCTCCGGCCTGGGCATCGCCGTGCTGCCGTGCTACATGGCCGCCGGCGATCCGCAGCTGGTGCCCTTGCTGCCCAGCGAGAGCATCCAGCGCGCCTACTGGATCAGCACCCGCCGCGAGCTGCACAAGTCCGTGCGCCTGCGGGTGGTGTGGGATTACGTGGTCGAGCTGTGCGCGGCCGAGCAGGGCTTGCTGCTCGCCGAGCCGGCCTGATCGCAGCAAACACTGGCGTGCCTTTGTAGGAGCGAGCTTGCTCGCGATGGCCGCGAGAACGACGCGTTCATCCAGGCGATAGGCGTCATCGTTGACGTTTATCGCGAGCAAGCTGCGCTCCTACATGGACGGCGCCGAACTTGCAGGAGCCCAGCTTGCTGGCGGTGCAGGCGCCGCTGTGGCTCAGGCTTTCTTTGTGCCCTTGAGCTGGACCAGTTGCCGCGTTTGCTCGGCGCACGCCTTGGCCTGGCTGACCATGGTGTCGAACGGCGCGCTGACGATTTCATCGTGGCTCAGCCAGCGCTTTTTCTGGCTCAGGCGGTAGTGATAGCGGTACTCGCCCTTGACCCGTTCGCTGCTCAGGTCCATGTCGAACCAGGGCGAGCGCACGTTGCAGGCCTTGACGTCCTTGTCCAGCCGGGCACCGGAGAGGGTGAAGGTGTAGCGCAGGGTATTGGCGTCGCCGATGTACAGGTCCGCCAGCTGGCCGTTGCGGCGGTAGTTGACCAGGAAGTCCCAGTCGCCCTCCAGGGCCGGAGCCTTGTAGAAGTAGTTGCCGGAGATGTTTTCCAGGGGCTTGAGGTCGGTCAGGGAGGCCTTGATCCGGTAGGTCGCGGGCGCGACGAAGGCGGTCGGCTCGCGGCTGATCTGGCAGTCGCGCAGTTCCCGGGTGAAACGCTCGCACAGGCCCTGGTCGTTGCTGGCGATACCGTTCTGGTTGTCGGAGACCATCAGCCGCATCAGCTCCATATGGCTGAACTCGATACGCGCGTTGACCCGGGCCTGGCCGTTGCTGTCGAAGTGCTCCTGCTTGTCCAGCACGAGGCTGGTGTCCGGGGTTTCCAGGGGGATGTAGTCCTCGCGGACCTGGCCCTTGGCGTCGCTGACAAAGGCCCAGCGCTCCTGGATGTCGGGCATGCTGCGGCCCGGGTCGAACACCGGGTTGGTCGGGTCCAGCCACCACACTTTGCCATCGACCTCGGCCCGCACGATGGCGTGGTTCGGCGCATGGGTGCCGGGGATCAACAGCGGCGCGACGACGTTCTCGCGGCTGACCCAGGCCGTCTCGGCCTTGATCCCGCTGGCCTTGAGCATGGCGGCCAGGAGCACTGCCAGGTCCTTGCAGTCGCCATAGCCGCGCTGCTCGATCTGCTTCAGCTCGAAGGGCAGGTAACCGCGCTCGGTGGCACGCCAGTCGCCCAGGTAGCGGTAGTTGTCGTTGATGTGCTGCATCAGCCCGGCCACTTTCTGCGCTGGCGGCAGGTCGCGCAGGCCGGCCACGGCCTTGGCGCTGGCTGGCGGCAGGGGCGCGGCGAGGATTTGCTGGTAGCGCTGGGCCAGGGGGCCGAAGTAGTCCTGCACCTCGGTGCTGCTGCCCAGCTCGACCCGCGGCACCCGCTGGATAAAGCCGATCGAGGGTTCATTGATGTAGTTGAGGAAGATCGGCGCCTTCTGCTCGATGGTCAGCTTTTTGCGGTCGCTGGTGGCGGTAAAACGGTAGTCGTCCATCTGCTCGCTGCGCCAGACGATCGGGCGCGTGGCGCGGTAGGTGATCTTGAAGCTGTCCTGGCGCACCGGCTTGGGACCGAACTGCAGCACCGAGTGGAACTGCCCCAGCAGCGGTTTGGCCGCGTAGTGCTGCTGCACGGTGTAGCTGAGCCGGGTGCCGACCCGCAGGTTGGGGAAGGCCAGGGACGTCTGTTTCTCGCGCAGGAAACCCAGTTCCGGATTCGGCGCGGTGCGCGTATCGATCTGCGCCGGCGCCAGCGCCACGGGCTTGCCGCCCGGCTGGGTGAATTCGGCCTTGCGCAGTTCGAAGCCATCGGTTTCGGCATAGCTGAAGTCAATGCGCGAGAGCATGTCCCGGCCCGCCGGGGTGAGGATGGTGTAGTGCTGGGTGGTGGTGCAGTCGCTGCTGTGGTCGGCGTTGAACTGGCATTCCATTTCGGAATCGGCGGCCAGGGCGGCTTCCGATTGCGGTTGATAGGCAGCAAAGGCTTGCCAGGAGAGCAGTCCGAGACCGGCGCAGATCAGGGGACGGTAAAGCGGAAAACGGTACATGAGCGCCTCGGGTGAATCATTGAAATCAGCCACGTCGCACCGGTCGAATCACCTGCGCCAAGGGCGTGGCTGGCGGGGGAGGCGCCAAATGATAATTTATCGCAATACGGATTTACAGCATTGTCTGACAATTAGTCTTGGCTGAAAGTCCCGAGATAGAGCAGTTTATTTGAGTCGGTCGGGATTGTTGGACGGCTGGGAAGGGGGTCTGCAATGCTGGGATTTTTCCTCGAAATAGCGTTTTTGTCCCCGCAGATATGGCGCAAAGCCATATCTGCGGGCTGAACAGTTCCAGGCGGCTTTCCGTTGTTTCTGCAAGAAGTGGCTTGGCTGATTTTGAGAAACAATTTGTTACGAGATCGCCGCCCGCTGGCTCAGCCGTCGAGCAGGTCGGTGCCGTAGGAGTTGTCGATCACACAGCGCCAGCCATCCGCCGGCTCATGGCGAAAAACATAGGTGGCGCGTCGCTCGAGGGTGCTGGCGATGCCGTCCCGATCCAGGGTGTCGAGCAGGGTGTGCATGATCACCAGCGCGGTGCCGGCGCCTTCGATGACCTGCATCTGGCCCTGCCGGACCACCATGCTGTGGTTGAAGTGCTCGGCGATGGCCACGAAGGCCCGGCGGATCTGTTCCTTGCCCCGGGCTTCCAGGCCCGGCTTGACCACCAGCGTGGCGTCCTCGGCGTAGAAATCCATCAGGCTGTCGAAGTCTTCGGCGGTGATGGCGCGGTCGGCGGCTTCGATCAGGGTTTTCAGCGGATGGGCCGGCATGTTCGCTCCTTGCGGTTTCAGTTGTGGATCTCGAACGCCGTGCTGCCCAGGCGTTCGCCGTTGACCAGGATATGCAGCATATGGCGCCCGGGATAGTGGCGGCGGGTGCTCAGTTCGCGGATGTGCTGGGCGCGGCCAAGTTGCTCCCGGGCCTTGGCCGGCAGAGTGAAGGCCTTGAGCTTGAACACCTTGGCGCGGGTGTCGCCCGAGGCCTTGACGTAGTCGATGGCGTAATCCACCACCAGGCGCTGGCTGGCGTCGGCGGTGGACTCCAGGGCAAAGGACAGGTTGATCCGTTCGCCCAGGCGAATCACCGCCGGCTCGACCCGCAGGCCATGCAGCGTCACCTGCGGCGCATGCCCGGCGCCGACGATCGCCAGCGCCCGGCGATGGCCCTGCTTGATCAGGCTGCGCAGGGCATGGCGGGCGATCCAGGCGGTGTGCGGGTTATCCAGCGGCCAGCCTTCGAGCAACCCCAGCAGCCAGTCGGGATGGTCCTTGCTGATGTCGTTGAGGTGGTTGGCCACCGACTTGCGCACGTACAGGCTGGGGTCGGCCTTGAGGCATTCGAGGATAGGCACAGCCAGCGTCGGGTCGGCCTGGATCCGCTCCAGGCGGAACGACCATGGCAGGCGCGGGCGGCTGCCTTCGCTGGCCAGGCGGCGCACATGCTCGTTGTCGTCCCGGGCCCAGTCCTGCAGCACCGCCAGGGTGCGCGACAGGTCGCTGGCGAGGAACGGGCGGATGGCGAATTCCGAGGAGCCGAAGGCGGTGAAATACTTGAGCGCCGCCATCGAGCGCTCGAAGGCGTGGCCGCCGTAACTGGCCACATAGTGCGGCAGGAACATGCAGACGAAGCGGCTGTCCAGGCGCGGGGCGAGATCGTACAGCCGTGCGAGGTTGGCTTCGTAGTCCGCCGGCAGCACCGCGTGCAGGCTCTCGCTGACCCGCGCCAGGCGCTGCATCACCGACAACTCGGCGAGGCCCTTGTTCGCGTGGGCGAGAAAGCCGCGGCGGTCGAACGCCGGGTACACCGCGAGCATTTCTTCGGCGATGTGTTCCAGGCGTTCGGCGTTGAAGATTTCCTTGAGGGCAGGGGTGTTGCTGGTGGCGGTCATCGGCGTATCCATTCGGGACGGGGCGCCGGGCACTGTAGCGCAGCGGGCTGACAAATTGTGTCAGGAGCGCCCTGGCAAGCCCCGCTTCTGTAGGAGCGAGGCTTGCCCGCGAAAGGCCGCAGCGCGCGGCCCGAGGTTCAGCGCGGCGCCGGCAACACGCCTTCGGCCTGCTCGTCCTCGGCGTCCGCCTCGAACAGCCGCGCCAGCTCGGCCCGGGCTTCCTGGGCCGATTGCAGGATCTTGGCGTGGTCGTCGTAGATCGCGTGCTGGGCTTCGAGCACCTGTTCGTCGTGGGCGGTGAAGCGCTTGATCCGCGAGTCGGCCTGGGCGTGGGTCAGGCCCAGGCCGATCAGCGCCTTGCGGCTCATTTCCAGGCTGGAGTAATAGGTTTCCCGCACCGCTTCGGCCCCCAGGTCCACCAGCTTGTGCACGTGCTGGCGGTTACGGGCGCGGGCGATGATCTTGATGTGCGGGTAGAGCTTGCGCACCACCGCGGCGGTGTTGATGTTGGTCTGCGGGTCGTCGGTGGCGATCACGAAGTACTCCGCCTCGCCGACCTTGGCCGCCTTGAGGATTTCTGCGCGCATCGGGTCGCCGTAGAACACCGGCATGCCACCGAAGCTGCGGGTCAGCTCGATGGTGTCGACCGAGGTGTCGAGGGCCACGAAGGGGATGTTCTGCGCCCGCAGGATCCGCGCGACGATCTGGCCCATCCGGCCCATGCCGGCAATCACCACCCGCGGCGCGTCGGTTTCGATCTCGCGGTATTCGGCGGGCATCTCCAGCGGCTTGGCCTTGGGCTGCAAGAAGCGCGCGCAGGCCAGGAGCAGCAGCGGGGTCACGGCCATGGACAGGGTGATGGTCAGCACCAGCAGGTCATACAGGCGCGCCTCGAACAGGCCCTGGTCGCGGCCGATCTTGAACACCACGAAAGCGAATTCGCCGCCGGCCGCCAGCACCACGCCCAGGCGCACCGCGCTCAAGCGCCCCAGGCCACCGGCCAGGCGCCCGACCACGAACAACAGCGGCAGCTTGATGGCGATCAGCAGCAGGGTCAGGCCCAGCACCGCGATCGGCGCGCTGAACAGCAGGCCGATATTGGCGCCCATGCCGACGCTGATGAAAAACAGCCCCAGCAGCAGGCCCTTGAAGGGTTCGATCTGCGCTTCCAGTTCGTGGCGATATTCCGAGTCCGCCAGCAGCAGGCCGGCGAGAAAGGCGCCGAGGGCCATGGACACGCCAACCATGTCCATCAGCCAGGCGGTGCCGATCACCACCAGCAAGGCAGTGGCGGTGGACACTTCCGGCAGGCCGGTGCGCGCCACCACCCGGAACACCGGGCGCAACAGGTAGCGGCCGCCGATCACCACCACGGCGATGCTGCCCAGCACTTGCAGGCCATGGCGCAGGTCTTCGGCGCTGCTGGTGTTGTGGTCGGCCCCGGCCAGTACCGGGACCATGGCGATCAACGGAATCGCCGCGATGTCCTGGAACAGCAGGATGGCGAACGCCAGGCGCCCGTGGGGGCTGGTCAGCTCCTTGCGTTCGGCCAGGCTTTGCAGGCCGAAGGCGGTGGACGACAACGCCAGGCCCAGGCCCAGCACGATCGCGCTGTTGAGCGGCTGGCCAAACAGGAACAGGGCCACGCAGCCGATCACCATCCCGGTCAGCAGCACCTGGGCCAGGCCGACGCCGAACACCGCTTTGCGCATCACCCACAAGCGCCGTGGCGACAGCTCCAGGCCGATGATGAACAGCAGCAACACCACGCCCAGCTCCGACACATGGCTGATGCTCTGCGGGTTGCCCACCAGCCCCAGCACCGCCGGGCCGATGATCACCCCGGCCAGCAGGTAACCGAGCACGGCCCCCAGTTGCAGGCGCTTGGCCAGGGGAACGGTCAGCACTGCCGCGAACAGAAACACGACAGCGGCTTGCAACAGGTTGCCTTCATGGGGCATGGGCTTACTCCTGGGAAAACGGGTATTGGGTGGTGCGCGGAAAACAACGGCTGCGCCTCAGGCAACCGTTTGGCCCGCAGGTTCCATGGGGGGATGGCTGTGCAGCATAAAGTCTGGGGCTGGCGCAGTCAGCCGTTAATGGCCGATACGCCGCAGGTTGTCAGGCGCAGGTTGCAGGCGTTCGTGCTCTTCGATACTGGCGTGCCTGCACCATCGACCGTCAATGCGGCCATTGCTCGAGCAGGATCGACACGAACTTTTCCGCGGCCGGCGACAGCGACGCGCCGCGGCGGTAGACCAGGCCCAGGGTGCGGTTGACCACCGGTTCGCTCAGCGGAATGCTCACCAGGGTCGGGTGGTCGGCCGCGGGCATGGCCAGGCTGGGCATGGCCGACACCCCGAGCCCGGCCTCGACCATGCCCAGTGAGGTGGACAGGTGCTGCACCTCGTAGAACCACTGGGGACGCCAGCTCAGGCCGGACAGGGCGTGGTCCAGCAGCATCCGGTTGCCGCTCAGGCGGCCGACGCCGATCAGTCGGTAATCGCTGAGTTCCGACCAGGTGACCGAGGCCTTTTTCGCCAGTTCATGGTCACGCCGGCACGCCAGTACGAAGGGTTCGTTGACCAGGGGCACGAACTCGATGTCCGGGTGTTGCCCGCTCATCATGTTGATACCGAAATCCGCTTCGCCGCGCAGCACGGCTTCCAGCCCTTCATTGGCGCTGAGGTCGAGCAGGCGGATACGGATTTTCGGATAGCGCTCGTTGTAGAGACGGATCACCGACGGCAGGAAGTAGAAGGCCGCGGTGGGAATGCAGGCCAGGGTCACCTGGCCGATCTGCCGTTCCGCCAGTTCGCGGATATTGAGGATCGAGTCGTCGAAGTCATCCAGCAGGCGCCGGGCCTTGGGCAGGAAGTCCCGGCCGACGCTGGTCAGGCTGACCTTGCGCGTGGTGCGGTCGAGCAGGGCGGTGCCCAGGCCTTCCTCCAGCTTCTTGATCCGGCGGCTCAGGGCCGGCTGGGACAAGTGCAGGGCATCGGCCGCCTCGTGGAAACTTCCGAGTTCGGCGATTTTCACGAAGGATCTTATGTCCTGAAGCTCATATTCCATGTTTTTTGTCTCAAGCGAGGGCGGGAAGGCAGGCGCTGTTCACCTTAGATTTTTCATGTGTGAAACGCAATAATCGCTACGATATTTGCATTGGAAACATGATTTATTCCCTGACACTCTTGTGCCCAGAACATCAATTAACCCGATTGATTAACAAGAGTCTGTGTCCATGCAACGAATTCCTTGTGTGCTCATGCGCGGCGGTACCTCCAAGGGGCCGGTGTTTCTCGCCTGGGATCTGCCGGTGTCCATCGAACAGCGCGATGAGCTGCTGCTCGGCCTGATGGGCTCGGGACATGAACTGGAGATCGACGGCATTGGCGGTGGCAGCCCGCAGACCAGCAAGGTTGCGATCGTCAGCCCGTCGCTGCACCCCGAGGCCGATGTCGACTACCTGTTCGTGCAGGTGATGGTGTCCCAGCGCCGGGTCGATACCGCGCCCAACTGCGGCAACATGCTGTGCGCGGTCGGCCCCTTCGCCGTCGAACAAGGCCTGGTCAAGGCCACGGGCGAGCAGACCCAGGTGCGGATCCGCAATCTCAATACCGGCACCTTCGTCAATTCCCTGGTGCAGACGCCGGCAGGCAAGGTCAGCTACGAAGGCGATACCGCCATCGATGGCGTGCCCGGCACCGCCGCCCCCGTGCAACTGACGTTCCTCGACGCCGCGGGCAGCAAGACCGGCAAACTCTTCCCCACCGGGAACACCCGGGACCTGATCGATGGCGTACCGGTGACCTGCATCGATATGGCCATGCCGCTGCTGATCGTCGAGGCTGGGCAATTGGGCAAGCGCGGGGATGAAACCCCGGCCGAGCTGGACGCCGACAAGGACTTCCTGCGGCGGCTGGAGTCCCTGCGCTTGCAGGCGGGCCTGGCCATGGGCCTGGGCGACGTCAGCGACAAGGTGATCCCCAAGCCGGTGCTGATCTCGCCGGCGGTGGCCGGCGGCACCTTGCAGGCGCGTTACTTCATGCCGCACAGCTGCCATCGCGCGCTGGCCATCACCGGCTCCATCGGCCTGGCCACCGCCTGTGTCAGCGAGGGCAGCGTCGCCGCCGAACTGCTGGGCGGAGCCACGCAACTGAAGCAAGTGCGCCTGGAACACCCCAGTGGCGCGATCGATATCGTATTGTCCTACACCGGCAACCAGGGAGAGACCATTCGCGCCTCGGTGGTGCGCACCGCGCGAAGGCTGTTCTCCGGTTTCGTCTACGCCCCGGCGTCACAACGCCTGGCCGGATAGTCCTGCACCGCAGTGACGGTCGCTTGCATCAGAACAATTCTAAAAATGGGTGATGCCATGAAAGTCGTTAAATCGCTCTACTTCCAGATCATCTGTGCCGTGCTGCTGGGCGTGCTGGTCGGGCACTTCTGGGCCCAGCAGGCCATTGCCCTCAAGCCCCTGGGCGATGCCTTCATCAAGCTGGTCAAGATGATGATCGCGCCGGTGGTGTTCTGCACCATCGTCACCGGGATCGCCGGGATGAACGACAAGCGTTCCCTGGGCCGCCTCCTGAGCAAGACCCTGCTGTTGTTCCTGGCGCTGACGGTGGTCAGCCTGATCATCGGCCTGGTGGCGGTCTACCTGTTCAAGCCCGGCGCGGGCATGAACATTGACCCCACTCACCTGAGTACCCAGGGCTTGTCGCAGTACACCGAGTCGGCGGCGAAGCTGGGGGTGGTGGAGTTCTTCATGCACATCATTCCCGAGACCTTTATCGGCGCCTTCACCAAGGGCGAAGTGCTGCCGGTGCTGTTCATCGCGGTGCTCTGCGGTTTTGCCCTGTCGTCCCTGGGCGAGCGCGGCAAGCCCGTGCTGGATGTGCTGGAAGCCGCCTCGCACATGGTGTTCAAGATCTTTTCCTACCTGATGCGCTTTGCCCCGATCGGTGCGTTCGGCGCGCTGGCCTTCACGGTCGGCCAGTACGGCATCACCTCCCTGGGCGCCCTGGCCAAGCTGATCATGATCCTCTACATCGCCTGCGGATTCTTCGTCTTCGTGGTGCTGGGGGGGATTTGTCGCGCCCATGGGTTCAGCCTGTGGAAGCTGTTGCGCTACCTGCGTGAAGAGTTCCTGGTGGTGCTGGGCACCTCATCCACCGAGCCGGTGATGCCGCGCATGCTGGAGAAGCTCCAGGCCCTGGGTTGCAAGAAAGGCGTGGTGGGCCTGGTGCTGCCCACCGGCTATTCGTTCAACCTCGATGGCACGGCCATCTACCTGTCGCTGGCGGCGATTTTCATTGCCCAGGCCTGCAACATCGACTTGAGCCTGGGGCAGGTGATGACGATGCTGGCGATCATGCTGCTGTCGTCCAAGGGCGCGGCGGGAGTGACTGGCAGCGGCTTCGTCGCCCTGGCCTCGACCCTGACGGTGATCCACGACATCCCCTTGGCGGGGCTGGCGCTGTTGATCGGCATCGACCGCTTCATGTCCGAGGCCCGTGCGCTCACCAGCCTGGCCAGCAATGCCGTGGCCACGGTGGTGATCTCGCTGTCGGAAAACGCCTGCGATCGCCAGGTGCTGCTACAGACCCTGGATGGCAAGGCGACACCCAACGCCCAGGCCAGTGACCCAGCCTGGGAGCCGGCGCAGGCCGGCAAACACCTCTAGCCGCTTGCGGCTTCCTGCTCCTTCCGTTTTTTGACCCCGGTTGAAACCCTCGCCAGGCCCCGCCTGGCGGGTAGGGGGCCGTGCGCCTGGGCGTCGGCCATGCTTGTCCATAACAACAAGAGAATCCCTCATGCTTGCATTACTCGGCCTGGCCATGGTGGTCGTGTTCACCTTCCTGATCATGACCAAGCGCTTGTCCCCGATCGTTGCCCTGACCCTGGTGCCGATCGTCTTCGCGGTGATCGGCGGGTTTGCCGGCAGCACCGGAAAAATGATGCTCGACGGCCTGAAAATGGTCGCCCCCTCCGCGGCGCTGCTGCTGTTCGCGATTCTGTTCTTCGGCCTGATGATCGACGCGGGCCTGTTCGACCCGCTGATCCGCAAGATCCTCAAGCGGGTCAACGGCGACCCGGTGAAGATCGCCGTCGGCACCGCGTTGCTGTCGCTGCTGGTGGCCCTGGACGGCGACGGCACCACCACCTACATGATCACCTGCGCGGCGATGCTGCCGCTGTACAAGCGCATCGGCATGAACCCGATGATCCTCGCCACCATCGCCATGCTGTCCCTGAGCATCATGAGCGGCATGACCCCCTGGGGCGGTCCGGCCACCCGGGCCATCGCCGCCCTGGGGCTGGATGCCGGCGAGTACTTCGTGCCGTTGCTGCCGACCATGATCGGCGGTGCGGCCTGGGTGGTGTTCAGCGCTTTCCTGCTGGGCCGCGCCGAGCGCAAGCGTATCGGCAACACCCAGCTGCAGAGCGGTGGCGGCAACTGCTACATCAAGGCCATTGTCGAAGACACGCCCTGCAAGCGACCGAAGCTGGCCTACGTCAATCTGTTGCTGGTGGTGGCGGTGATGGTGGCGCTGGTGATGGGCCTGATGCATTCGGCGATCCTGTTCCTGATCGGCTTCGTGCTGGCACTGATGATCAACTACCCGCAACTGGAGATGCAGAAAGAGCGGATCCTCGCCCATTCGGGCAACGCCATGACCGTGGTGCTGCTGGTGTTCGCCGCCGGCATCTTTGCCGGGATCTTCTCCGGTACCAAGATGGTCGATGCCCTGGCGCAGACCCTGGTGGACTGGATTCCGCCGTCGTGGGGGCATCTGTTCCCGCTGGTGGTGGCCATCACCAGCATGCCGCTGACCTTCGTCCTGTCCAACGATGCCTACTACTTCGGCGTGGTGCCGATCCTCGCCAATGCCGCGGCGGCCTATGGCATCGATCCGCTGGAGATCGCCCGGGCCTCGATCCTCGGCCAGCCGGTGCACCTGATGAGCCCGCTGGTGGCCTCGACCCTGCTGCTGGTGGGGATGGTCGACCGCGACATCGGCGACTTCCAGAAAGCCACCGTCAAATGGGCGGTCCTGACCTCCCTGGTGATTACCGCCCTGGCCCTGCTGACCGGCGCGCTGACCCTGTTTTCCTGAGCCTGTTCCCCTCAGGCACCCCTGAACCATCAGGTGTTCCCTGGCGCGCCGGGTTCATGGCGCGCGGCACCTGCACCTTGAATAACGGCACCTCGAATAGCTGCACCTTAAAAAAACAACAACTCGAATAACAACAACTTGAATAACAACAATGAGTAGTCCGATATGAGCCGTTCGATCACCCCTGGGGCGTGGTTTCCTCTGGTCGCCCTGTTGCCGCTGACGACCGTCGGCGCGGCAGGCTTTGGCGACGACAGCACGCTCAAGCTGCAACTGCGCAATGTTTACTTCAATGAGAACTTCCGTGACGAGCATGGCCTGAGCGCCCGGGCGGCACGCACGGCCAAGAGCGAGCGCACGGAGTGGGCCCAGGGCCTGCTGCTGGATTTCCAGTCGGGTTTCACCCCCGGCACCCTCGGCCTGGGTATCGACGGGCTGGCCCTGCTCGGGGTCAAGCTCGACTCGGGGCGGGGCCGCAGCGGTACCGGCTTGCTGCCGGTGCATGACGACGGTCGCGCCGCCGACGCGTTCGCCAGTGCCGGTGTCACGGCCAAGGCCAGGCTGGCCGGGACCACGCTCAAGCACGGCACCTTGCTACCGAGGAACCCGGTGCTGATCTACAACGACGCGCGACTGTTGCCGCAGACCTACCAGGGCACGCAGCTCACCAGCAGCGACATCGACAACCTGACGCTCACCGCCGGCCGGCTGGATCGCTTCAAGCTGCGCGATTCCAGCGACAGCGTGCCGATCGTGGCGGACGGTTATGCCGGCGACAAGTCCGGGGACTTCACCTATGCCGGAGCCGACTACAAGCTCGGCAAAGACTTGCGCCTGAGCTACTTCTACGGCGAGCTCGAGCACTTCTACCGGCAGCACTTCGCCGGTCTCCAGCACGACCTGAAGCTGGGCGCCGGCGTGCTGACCAGTGACTTGCGTTACTTCCACAGCAGCGACAGCGGTTCGGCCTACGGCGGCAACATCGACAACGATATGCTCAGCGGCCTGCTGTCCTATGCCGTGGCCGGCCATACCTTGAGTGGCGGCTATCAGGTGCTCAGCGGTGATGCCGGCTTGCCTTATATCAGCGGCGCCACGGTGTACTCGTTCAGCAACGTGGGCATTGGCAAGTTCATCGAGGAGGACGAGAAAACCTGGATGCTCGGCTACGGCTACAACTTTGCCGGGCTCGGGGTGCCGGGGCTGGCGTTTTCCACCCGCTACCTGAGCGGCAGCGATGGCCGGTCAAACTCGGCGATCAAGGAATGGGAACGCGATGCCGAACTGGCCTATGTGGTGCAGCAAGGCCGCTTCAAGGGCCTGGGGGTGAAGCTGCGCAACTATGTGTACCGCTCCGACTTCGCCCGGGGGCGCGACAGCAATCGCCTCTATTTCACCTACGAGGTCTCGCTCTGGTAAGGATCGCGACGCCTGCCCGGGCTGGCGTCAGCCGCTGGGCAGGGGGCGCGGGTCGTGGCTCAGAGCGTGGCGGCCTGGGGGGCGCTGGCAGATGCCTGGGAAGGCGCGGGCTCGGCGACTGCCGGGGGCAGCAGCGGCGGCATCGGGCAATCCAGCACATCGGCCACGGCGCGCATCAGCTCGGCTTCGGCCACGGTGACCTGGCCGTCGTAGCAGACGCAGCGGGCCATGGCCTGCAGCAGCGTCGGCCGTTCCTCGGGCATCAACTGGCGCAGGCGCACCAGGGCGGCATCCAGGTGTTCGAGGTCGACCTCCGCCGGTTGCGGCTGGGCGAAGGGCAGGCCGCTCCAGGCATGGGCCAGGGCCAGTTGGGCCTGCTGCGCGGTCTTTTGCCCGGCACTGGCCAGGGCGCCGAGCAGGACCGCCAGTTCTTCGCTGCGCTGGAACAGCCCCCATTTGTACTCGGGTGCCGGCAGGCCTTCGACATTGCGTTGCACGATGCGCAGCAGCGTCCACTCCAGCAGCTCGACCTGATCGTCGGCGTCGATCAGTTGCCGCAGGTTGTCCATGAACAGCTTGCAGGCTTGCTTGTCCAGCTGCTGCAGGGCCGGTATCGACAGGTCCAGCAGCGGCAGGCGCAGGTTCGGGTCGAGGGCCGCCAGTTGTTTTTGCAGGGCTTGCAGGCAACCAAAGACCTCGGTGGGGCTGTTGGCGTCCAGCTGCGCGAGTTGTCGGCGGCGCATCGAATCGTTGGCGGACAGCAGCAGGCCATAGACCAGCGCCTGGGCGCCAGTGGTGCTGTGGGCGCTGCGCTGGAGCGCCGGGTCGAGGCTGACCAGCGTTGCCTGGGCCGCCAGCAGATGTTGCGCGTTCGGGCTGCCGATGCTGGCAATCGACTGCTTGATCGCATTCAGGTCGAACACCAGGGCGCTGGTCGCTTGCGACTGGCGGCTGAACACCCCGGAGCTGTCCAGGCCGGAGCGGGCGGGTTCGGCCGGCAGTTCGATGGCTTCGATGGTGGGCAAGCGGCCGTCCCAGCCGGGTTCCAGGCGCCGGATCCGCGCCGAGAGGGGCGGATGGGTCGCAGACTGGCCGTAGACGGAGAGGGTGGCCCCTTCACTGAAATACAGGTGGCTGTATTCAGCGCTGAAGGCGCTGTCGAGTTTCGAACTGGCGGCGTAACCGCCGATTTTTTTCAGCGCACCGGCCAGGCCGGCCGGGTTGCGGGTGAACTGCACCGCCGAGGCATCGGCGAGGAACTCGCGCTCGCGGCTGATGGCGCCCTTGATCAGGTTGCCGAAAAAAGTCCCGACCGAGCCCAGCAGGATCAGCGCCAGGCCACTCCACATCGCCAGCCCGCCGACCCGGTTTTGCGCCAGCCGGCCAGCCTGGTTGACCCCTTCGGCCATCGCCTCGCCGGTCAGGCCGATGACCAGGATGCCGTGGACAATCGCCACCAGCCGGGTGTTGAGGCGCATGTCGCCGTTGTAGATGTGGCTGAACTCATGGGCGATCACCGCCTGCAGTTCCTCGCGGTTGAGCACCATGATGGCGCCGCGGGTGACCCCGATCACTGCTTCTTGTGGCGTGAAGCCGGCGGCGAACGCATTGATCCCGGCATCGGGCAGCACGTACACCTGTGGCACCGGCGTGCCCGAGGCCAGGGCCATTTCCTCGACCACATTGAGCAGCCGTTGTTCTTCCAGGCCGTCCGGGTGCAGGTTGATCAGCCGGCCACCCAGGCGCTTGGCGACCACCTTGCCGCCGGCCTTGAGTTCGGCGTGCTTGCCCATGCTGCTGCCGATCACCACCAGGAACACCACCGCGGCGATCATCGCCGTCAGGTGCCAGTCGAAGCTCGGCGACTGCTTCATCTCCTTGAGAAATTGCAGCCAGAGCAGATTCAGCGCCAGGCTGGTGACAGCCACCAGACACAGCACGGCCAGGATCATCAGCAGCACCAGGGTGCCGGTACGCCGTTTGGCCCGGGCCTGGTGTTCAAAAAAATTCATCGGACCATCCAGGGTGACAGAGGGTTAGAACGCGACCTTGGGGGCTTCCTGGATCAGGGCGCTGTCGGCGAATTGCAGCAGGCTGGCATCGGCGCCATGGCCGAACAGGCCGGCCAGGATCACCGGCGGGAAACTCTGCTTGTAGCTGTTGTAATCCATCACCGTGTCGTTGAAGGCCTGGCGGGCAAAGGACACTTTGTTTTCGGTGCTGGTCAGCTCTTCGCTCAGCTGTTGCATGTTCTGCGACGCCTTGAGGTCCGGGTAGGCCTCCATGCTCACATTCAGCCGGCCCATGGCGCTGGACAGTACGCCTTCGGCCTGGCCCAGTTGCGCCATGTGCTGCGGGTTGCCGGGCTCGGCCGCGACGGCCTTGAGACCCGCCAGCGCGGCATTGCGCGCCGCGGTCACGGCTTCGAGGGTGTCGCGCTCGTGCTTGAGGTAGGCCTTGGCGGTTTCCACCAGGTTGGGGATCAGGTCGTAACGGCGCTTGAGCTGGACTTCGATCTGCGCAAAGGCGTTCTTGAAGCGGTTCCGGCGGGCCACCAGGCCGTTGTAGACGGTGATGACGTAGATCACCAGCAGGGCCAGAACGAGCAGAATCACAATAGTTGAAACAGCCATACGGATGTCCTTATCGGCGTGCGGATTTCAGGGGGGCGCCATGGTAACCGAATTCATGGCGGGCGCAGCCATGGGTAACCGTCGACCTGCGCTCTTCGGCAGCGCCTCGCACGCGCAGGCGCAATCGGCGCCAGCGCGTTGTGAATGATTGCCGGCCGCTGTGGTCGGACCTTGCATGGCGTGTCGTCGATCCCGGAGTTCGCGGCAGGCGCGCCACCCAACCCTGGGCCCGCCAGCCACGCCGCGGGCGTCACCTTGTGAAGGATCATCCCGACCATGCTCGAACCCACCTGGACGGCACTCAAACACCATAAGCGGGTGCACCAGATTGTCGCCGTGCTGGCGGCCTTCGGTGCCCAGGACGTTTTACTGCGCCTGGGCCTGGGGCGCCTGTTGGGCGAGTCGCCAGCCGCTGGTGAAGCGCAGCCACAGGGCTCGACGCCGCAACGGGTGCGCCTGGCCCTGGAGAAACTCGGGCCGACCTTTATCAAGCTCGGGCAGATCCTCGCCAGCCGCAGCGACATCCTGCCGCCGCACTGGATCAGCGAGCTGGAGGCGTTGCACAGCAGTGCCGCGACCCTGCCCTGGAGCGAGCTGGAAGATCAGGTGCGCGACGACCTGGGCTGCGAGCTGGACCAGGTGTTCGCCGAGTTCGACAGCGAGCCCCTGGCCGCGGCCTCCATCGCCCAGGTTTATCGCGCGCGCCTGCTCAGTGGCGAGGCGGTGGTGGTCAAGGTGCAGCGCCCCGGCCTGCGGCGCAAGATGAGCGCCGACCTGCAATTGCTGGAAGGCGTGGCGATGCTGGTGGAAGAGAACGCGTCCCTGGCCCATTACCAGCCGCGGCAGATGGTCCGGCAACTGGCCCGGGCGATGCTCGAAGAACTGGACTTCACCCACGAGGGGCGGCACTGCGACGCAGTGGCGGCGAATTTCGCCGAGCATCCGCAGATCGCCATTGCGCGTATCCACTGGCTGCACAGCAGCGAGCGTCTGCTGGTCCAGGAATTTTTACCCAGTCACACGCCGCTGGAACGCCAGGCCCTGATCGAGCAGGGCCTGGACCCGAGCCTGCTGGCGCAGCGCGGGGCCCAGGCGTTCATCAAGATGCTGCTGGAGGACGGCCTGTTCCACGGCGATCCGCACCCCGGCAACCTGCGGGCCATGGATGACAATCGGGTCGGCTTCATCGACTTCGGCATGGTCGGGCGCCTCGACGAACGCCGGCGCCTGGAGGTCATGAGCTTCATGCGGGCCATGACCGAAGGCAGTACCGAAGCGCTGGTGGCGGTGCTGATCGACTGGAGCGGCGAGCAGGTGCGCGACCTGTCCGCCATCGAACAGGCCGCCCGGGAATTCATGGGCCGACACGGCGGCAAGGCACTGAACATGAGTGCGATGATCGAGGACTTCCTCGGCCTGATGCGCGAATACCAACTGCTGTTGCCGGCCGACCTGCTGGTGCTGTTCAAGGCGCTGATCACCGCCGATGGCGTACTCACCCGGCTCGACCCGCAACTGGACCTGATAGCCACCGCGCGCCCGGCCATCAGCAAGATGCTCAAGCAGCAGTTCAGCTGGAAACTCGCCCGCCGCCTGGGCCTCGACGGCCTGGAGCTGGGCCGCGGCGTCGCCGTCGAACTGCCGCAACTGACCCGCCTGCTGATCAACCGCCTGAAACACGGCGTGGTCGACCTGCGCCTCGACATGCCGGGCATCGAGCGCCTGGAAAAATCCCTGCGCCTGGCCTCCACCCGCTTATCCCTGGCCCTGCTGATCAGCGCGCTGCTGATCGCCTTCGGCCCACAAATCGCCGCGGCCGGCCCGGCCTGGCAGGGGTTGTCGGTGGTGGGCTGGCTGGCGGCAGCGGCGACCGTGGGTGGGGTGGTGGCGTTTGTCTGGAGTTTGTTCAAGCGGTCTTGAGGGGGGAGTGGGGGATCAGGGCTTTGCCAGATCCCATTGGCACTCTTTCAACCGATCGACATTGGTGCCGCTGTCTTTCATTTGGGCGTGGCCCTTGTTCACATGCTGCGTATTGTCTCGTTTTCATCAAGCACGAACTCTAGTCCAATACCAACCTCTTTCAGCACCTCAGTAGCACGATCAATGAAGAGCTCACCTTGCTCTGGTAGTTCATGCAGTCCATTGATGCGAATGATGGGGGACTTACCAAGTGCACCGGGAATCTCAGTGTAGATTTCCCCGCTCTCAATGAAAGCAACATATGTGTTGATCTTGTCTTGTAGTAGTTGCAGATGTTCGCCTTGTTGGGCTTTATCGCCCCATTCAAGGTGGTCAGAGATAATCAGCACAATGTTATTGGGCTCCCAGGTGGGGATGACCCAGATATCGATTACCTGCGGATTCGTAATAGACATGTCTGTTCCCTCAGGGCTTTGGTCGAATAATTTCGACTTTGGTTGGTGGGATTTCAGTACCACCGGGGAACCCCGGCTTCCCTTTGCCTACAACTATTGCACCACTTTCTTGGATTTCAGGGAAAGCAACTTTCTGGTTCTTGGTCAGTGGTGCTGTGTCTGATGATTTGCACTCGATACAGGAAAGTTTGCCATCAGCATCACGCCCCAGCATGTCGAGCCTTGTACGGGCTCCGCTTTTGGTCTTGATCGTCACCTCTCGGCCAAGCTCGGGTTGAGTCTGGCTGAGCTCATCATATTTGGCATCTTCAAACGCCTTGCCCTGCTTCCTGTTCTTCTCCAACTGAATGTTGAACACGATGTACAGAGGCTGAATCCCGGACCCTGGCGGGAAGACCAGGATGAAGTCTTTGTACTCGGGCGGGTAGATCGGATTGACGATGATGCTATCCGCCTGTTCGGTGGGCGGATAAATCCAGATGTGGGGAGCCTGTGGTGCTGCCTCTAATGGAGGGATCCCCGAAGCACTGGACGGGTCAATGGCTGGTGTCCAGGTCAGGGTGATCCCGTCTCCGAAATCGGCCACCTGCTGAGAGCCCTGAGTCTCGAACCGGGCAACAGGGATCATTTCCCAGTCGCTGCGCTTCTCAGTGTTGTATCCGTAGCCTTTCAGCGTACCGTCGGCCTGCTGTTCCACATGCAACCGGACACGTGTGCGGCCTTCCTTGAGCGCTTTGAGCTGTTCGGTTGTGTACAGGCTGCTGTCGCCCAAGCTCGATGGCCAGAGCAACGCGGCTATGCCCGCCAATCCACCTGCAATAACACCCGTGGTAAAAAACGTGGCACCTGCACTCGCGCCCGTTGCCGCAGTACCCGTGCTGATTCCAGCACCGGCTCCAGTGCCAACCCCTGTAGCAGCACCAGCAGTAGCAGCCACTCCACCTAATAGAAGTGTTCCAAGTGCAGCAGGTAACGCGTGACCACTGATTTGCTGGAGAGGGATTTTCCCTGTTGCATCCGTTTCGCGTCCGCCCAGCAAAACGAGCTGCCCGTATTCGCTGATGGCATTGGTGGGGATGACACGAGTTGCGTAGTTGATAACCCCATCTGGGAGCTTGCAGGGCTTGGTAAAAGTGCACCCAGCTGTCTGGGGTTTGGCTTCTGCCTTCGGTGGCAGGTCCGGGTATTGCGCCCAGCGTTGGGCGCCCAGATCGACGGGCTCTATACCCTTGTTGCGATAGCCCTTCGGGGTGTTCGGTACGTAGCCACTCATCCGTGTTCGCGTCCACATTGTCCATAAAGAAGCCCCCGTCAGAGGGGGAGCGAAGAGCATTCGCAGTTGGCTTAGGGACGCTATTGGATTTGGCTATGGAGGGTCTGTAGGGACAATCTGAAAAATGGTGGCTGGGTCAGGAGGCATCGATAATGTGCCCTGCCTCAGCCCCCTCCAGGAGCATGCCTTACGAGTCGCGAGGCCGAAAATTTGCTATTTTCCGCACCTTCGGTGGCCACTGCCGGCTGCCATCAGTCAGAGAGTGAGTGGATGAGCGACCAGTTGCAGGTGATCGATATCGAAGTGGGCGAGGGCAAGGCGGCGGTCAAGGGCGCCTTGATCACCACCCAGTACCGCGGTTTCCTGGAAGACGGCACGCCCTTCGATTCATCCTGGGAGCGCGGCAAGCCTTTCCAGTGCGTGATCGGCACCGGACGGGTAATTAAAGGCTGGGACCAGGGCCTGATGGGCATGCAGGTCGGCGGCAAGCGCAAGCTCTTGGTGCCGGCGCACCTGGGTTACGGCGAGCGGTCGATGGGCAAGATTCCGCCGAATGCCAACCTGGTGTTCGAGATCGAGCTGCTGGAAGTCCTGACCCGCGACGATTGATCCCGCGTACTGGCCAGGTCGAGGCGCTGTCTGATCTGGCTGCCTTCACGGTCTTCCTCGGTAAATCCCTCTTTGAAATCGTGTCTCCGTGCTTCGCCTGGCGGGGCTGGGCCGTGGCTGATCGATAGGCTGTGGCGGACGACCGGTGTCATCAAGCCCTTGCGTAGGCCCGTGGCATCGGCCAGGATAGGTGCCCTATAGGTATAGGGGGTATGGGTATGTCGCACACGCACGCACAGAAAGACGATCTGCTCAAACGGGTCCGGCGCATCCAGGGCCAGATGCAGGCCGTGGAGCGGGCCCTGGAGTCCGGCGCGGAGTGCGCCAAGACCCTGCACCTGGTGGCGGCCACCCGTGGCGCGATCAACGGCCTGATGGGGGAAATCATCGAGGCCCATGCCCTGGAGCATGTGGCCCATCCTGAACTCAGCGATGCCGAACGGGCCAAGGGCGTGAACGAACTGCTCGAAGCCATTCGCCGTTATTCCTGACTGGAGGCCACACCATGCGCCCGACCTTGCCAGCGGCAGGCTTGACCCACGACCACCACTTCCTCGGTGCCGCCCACGATGAAAACGCCCGTCGCACCCTGTGGGTGGTGGTGCTGACCTTCGTCATGATGATTGGCGAAATCGCCGCCGGTTATCTCACCGGTTCCATGGCCTTGCTCGCCGATGGTTTCCATATGGCGACCCACGCCGGGGCCCTGGGCATCGCGGCGGCGGCCTACGGTTTTGCCCGGCGCAATGCCGACAATGCGCGTTTCAGCTTCGGCACCGGCAAGGTCGGCGACCTGGCGGGGTTCGCCTCGGCGCTGATCCTCGGCCTGGTGGCCATCGGCATTGCCGGCGAGTCGTTGCTGCGGCTGTTGCAGCCGACCCAGGTGGCCTTCACCGAGGCGACCGTGATCGCCGTGGCCGGGCTGCTGGTGAACATCGTCAGTGCCTTGCTGCTTTCCGGCGGCCACGCCCATCACGGCCACGACCACGTTCATCAGCAGGCTCATGAGCATCCGCACGAGCATTCACACGGGCACGGCCATCACCACGACAACAACCTGCGCTCGGCCTACGTCCATGTACTGGCCGATGCCCTGACGTCGGTCCTGGCCATCGCCGCGTTGCTGGCGGGGCGTTACCTGGGATGGGTCTGGCTCGACCCGGTGATGGGCATCGTTGGCGCGGTGGTGATCGCCCGTTGGGCGTATAGCCTGATGAAGTCCAGCGCGGCGGTGCTGCTCGACACCACGGACGAACAGCTGGCCGGCGAGATTCGCCAGTCGGTGGAAGCCGCCGGCGATGCGCGTATCACCGACCTGCATGTGTGGCAGGTCGGCCCGCAGGCGCGGGCGGCGATTGTCAGTGTGGTGGCGGCCGCTGGTGTCAGCGCCGAAACCATCCGCCAGCGCCTGGCGCCGGTCCACGAACTGTCGCACCTCACCCTCGAATATCGCAGCCTGTAACACTAGGCCCCTGTCTGCACCGTAGGCGGGCAGGGGTAGTTTCTCCCAAGAAAGTCCAGTAACCGCAGATTGACCTCTGCGGCTTTTTCGCTCTGGATCCAGTGCCCGCAATCCGCCAGCCGATGCTGTTCCAGGCGCGGCACCTTGCCGGGCATGCGCTCCATCGTGCGGGCTTCCAGCTGGCCCACCGGGTCGCGGTCGCCGATCATGAACAGGGTGGGTTGGCTCACCTGGCATTCGCCCAGGTGTTCGGTCCGTTGCCAGTTGCGCTCGAAGTTGCGGTACCAGTTCAAGGCGCCGCGAAAACCTCGCCCTGCAAAGGTGCGCCGGTACACCGCAAAATCCTCCGGCGTGCACCAGGCGGGCGGTGCGTGGCGCGCAGGCATGCCCTCGAACAGCTGGGCCGACGGGCTTTTTTCATCCAGCAGGTGTTCGCAGTCGTGCATGAAATGCAGCAGGCTGCGGTCGATGTCGGCGTCCAGTTCCCGCTCGGCGATGCCGGGTTCCTGGAAGTACAGGATGTAGTTGAAACGCTCGGCGAACAGCTCGCGCATGATCTCCACGGCCGGGCGTTTCGGGCGGCCGGCGAACGGCACCGACAGGGTCACCAGGGCCTTGACCCGCTGCGGCTCCAGCAGCGCCAGGTGCCAGGCCACCACCGCGCCCCAGTCGTGACCGACGATGCAGGCCTGCTCCTGGCCCAGGGCATCCATCGCCTGCTGGATATCGGCGCACAGGGTCAGCACGTCATAGGCCGCCACCTCCTCGGGGGCGCTGCTGTCGCCGTAGCCGCGCATCTGCGGGATCAGCACCCGGTAGCCGGCGGCCGTCAGCGGCGCGACCTGCCGGCGCCACGAATACCAGCACTCGGGAAACCCATGCAGCAGCCACACCGGCGGTCCGTCCAGCGGGCCGGCGGCATTCAGGTGCAATTCGATGCCATTGAGCTTCAGGGCATGTTGGGTGATCTGGCTCATGATCCTGTCCTCCCGGGTCCAGGCATGACCCTAGCAGAAGCCCGATGACCTTCTGAGCACCATTCATTGGTCGAATAGGCGCCCAGCAGTGTTACCCGGCATGGGCCCGGCGGCTGTCCGCCGGCGCCTGCTCGCGCCGGGTCAGCCCGTAGTCGCGCGCCACCTCGGCGACCCGCAGCCGGTAGTCGGCGAACACCTGGGTCCGCCCCAGGGCCTGGGCCGTGCGATGGCGTTCCAGGGTGCGCCAGGCTTCCACCGCTTGCTCGTCGCGCCAGAACGACAGGGACAGCAGCTTGTCCGGCTCGCTCAGGCTCTGGAAACGTTCGATGGAAATGAAGCCGTCGATCTCCAGCAGCAGCGGTTTCAGCGCGGCGGCGATGTCCAGGTAACGCTGGCGATGTTCCGGGCGGGGCAGGGCTTCGAATATCACGGCGATCATCAGTGCGACTCCGGCAGGCTAGTGAACAAGGGGATGCGCCCGTTGAGCGAGGGTTTGTAAGTCCAGGTTATGGGCTGGTCGAGGGTCGATTGCCGCAGCAGCGCACCGACCACCGCGCCGGCTGTGGCCAGGGCCAACTCTTGGCCGGGGCATTGGTGGCGACCGCTGCCAAAGCTGAAACTGCGCCGCGCCTCGCGTTCGAGCAGCAGGCGATCCGGCTGCGGGTTCAACTGCGGGTCGCGATTGGCCGAGGCCAGCAGCAACAGCACCACTGCGCCGGGCTCCAGCGTCACCCCGGCGACGCTGCAAGGGGCGGCGACGAAGCGCCGGGTGTTCTGCACCGGCGGATCGTGGCGCTGCACTTCGGCCAACAGGTCGGCGACCCGCTCAGGGGCCGCCCGCAGGTCCGCGAGCAACCGGCGATCGCCCAGCAGGGCGCAGAGGGTATTGCCGATCAGCCCGGCGCTGGCTTCGAAGGTCTGGGACAACAGGCCGATCAGGTTGGCGATCAGGCTGTCGCGATCTTGAGCGTCGAAGCCTGCGACGATCCGTTGCAACAGTGGGCTGACGGGCGGCTGATCGAGCAGAACCTCAAAGCGTCGAGTCAGCTGTCCGGCTGCCCGGTGGGCGGTATCCCGTTGTGCCCGGTCGCTGGCTGGCGACAGGCAGGCGACAAAGTCCCGGGTCAGCTCGGCAATTGCTGGCAACTGATGCGCGGCAAAGCCCAGCAGCCCGGCGACCACCGCCACCGGCAGGTGGAACTGGCAGTCATGCAGCCTGGCCGCGGTATCGCTTGGCAGGCCCAGCAGCAGGGCGGCGACCCGCTGGCTGACTTCCTCGGCATGCACCTGTTGCAGGCCCGGCTCGATGGCGGCCCGGGGGCAACGCTGGCGCTCACCGTCGTTCATCCGCATCAGGCGGCCGAATACTTGACCGGCGGCGCCGTCGACTATCGCCCGCGGCACTGGCTCGTGCGCAGGACGTACCCGACACTCGGGATGGGCCAGCACCGCGGCCACCGCTGCGGCGCTGCTGGCCAGCCACATCCCCAGTCCGGGGTCGAAGGCCAGCCCGCCCCGGGCCCGCAGGCTGGCGTAGTAAGGGTAGGGATCGACGTGGGTGACGGCGGTGATCGGGTCCATGATGGGCGGCCTTATTCGCGGGGGAGAAGTGTTGCTACTATCGGCAACCTGCGAGGGGCACGATTCGTTCGGGAGCGAAATATGAATGCACAGCAGCACGACAACGCCGTATCCCAGGTTGCTGCGGCCATTGCCGAGCCGGCGCGGACGAAAATGCTCTGCGCGCTGATGGACGGCCACGCGCGCACCAGCACCGAGCTGGCGGCGATCGCCGATGTCAGCACCTCCACCGCCAGCGCGCACCTGGGCAAGCTCAAGGAACTGGCCCTGGTGCGCCTGCATGTGCAGGGCCGCCATCGTTACTACAGCCTCGCCGACAAACGCGTAGCCCAGGCCCTGGAAGCGCTGATGGTGATCGGCCGCAACGCCACGCCCGCGTTCAGCCCGCGCACCCCGGACCGCCTGCAGTTCGCCCGCACCTGCTACGACCATATGGCCGGCACCCTGGCGGTGCAGCTGCATGACCGCCTGCTCGAGGCCGGCTGGTTGCAGGCGCCGCAGGAGGGCGCCCAGGAGTACGTTCTGAGCCCGGCCGGCGAAGGGTTTTTTGTTGGGCTGGGCATCGATGTGCAAGCTCTGGCCGGCCTGCGCCGGCGCTTTGCCTGCCCGTGCCTGGACTGGAGCATGCGCCGCCCGCACCTGGGCGGGGCGCTGGGGGCGGCGTTGTTGCAGGAGGCGATCCGGCGCAAATGGCTGACCCAGGACCTGGACAGCCGGGCGCTGGGCTTGACCGCCCTGGGGCGCAAGGAGATCGCCAGTCGGTTCGACGTCCAGCTCGAAGAACCGGACAGCCCGGCCCGGCGTGTCGGGAACACTGCCAAACCGGGGCGGCCGGCCGTTACCCAGGCTTCATAGCGGTTATCAACCCCAGGGCTGGCGTTACCGTCAGCCTCCGAATGCAGTCCTGGCTTGGAGTCTTCAGCATGCTTATCGTCTTCAGTGGCCTGCCTGGCAGCGGCAAGACCACCATCGCCCGGGCCCTGGCCAGCCATCTGCGGGCCACCTATCTGCGCATCGACAACATCGAGCAGGCACTGCGCAACGGCGGGCTGGCGGAAGTCGGCAAGGCCGGGTACGACATCGCCAATGCCCTGGCCCGCAGCAACCTGGCCCTGGGCAACCGGGTGGTGGCCGATTGCGTCAATCCGGTCGCCGAGAGCCGCCAGGCCTGGCAGGACATCGCCAAGGCCGAGCAGAGCCCGCTGCTCAATATCGAGGTGGTCTGCACGGACCTCGCCGAGCACCGGCGCCGGGTGGAAAACCGTGAGACGGATGTCCCCGGGTTGCGCTCACCCAGCTGGCAGTCGGTGCTCGATCACGATTACCAGGCCTGGAGCGGCGAGCGCTTGATGCTGGACAGTTCGCTGTCGTCGCCGGCGGAGGCGGTGCGGATCATCGTCGAACACCTGGAAACCTTGTAGTACCTGACCCACCGCGGCGCCTGGATCGCCAGCAAGCTGGCTCCTACACATTTTACGCTGTGTGCGAGTAGCTATTTATCCGCGAATCCCTGTAGGAGCGAGCTTGCTCGCGGTGGCGGCGTGCCTGATTCACCGTGGTGCCTGCATCGCGAGCAAGCTGCGCTCCTACAGGTTCGGTGGTGGGGGTAGGGCGGCGATAAATCCTGGCTGATTGTACTGAATCAATAAAAAGTGGAATGAAGACTTCAGCGGATAACGTCGGCGAACGTTATTCCTTCGGGCGCGAACCGTACAAAGTCGGAAGTGCCCGGTTCAATCCTGTCCGACACTTTTACAAACTAGCGCTGGCGAAAAGCTGAAATTGCGCCAATAGTTGGCGCTATTGGGTGTTTCGTTCGCCGTTGGTGCGTTTTTCGGACCGCTAATGGTGCGCTGTTCTTTCTCTCGGCAGGCCGCGTCAACTCTTGCTTTGTGCAAAGCGATAACAGCTGCTTTGCCAAAAATCCCCGTGTCAGGGCAAAAAAACCTTCCTCGACAGTTTCTGCACTTTTTTCGTTCGCGCCAGTGTTGTGCAAAGCCGTTCAGGCGGCTTTCCGGATAAAACGTTTCAGCGTCAACCGGGGATGGGGCCCCGTGGTTGAGTGAAAAATGCCGTCAAGCGGGTGTTTTTTCACCCTTGGGGACTTTATTCGCAAGGAGGCGGGGTTTGGGCACAGCGATTGCTACAGCAGATAAACAGCCTTCGGATTCCAGTGAAGTGTGCTGTTGAAGTTTCGGATAACTTTCAGATTGAAAGTTCACATTAAAACGAAAAAGGAGGTGACGAGTTCCACAACCAATGGACGTCATCGCGGGCGCTCCATTGCCGAAAATCCATACGGGAAGTTTCGCCAGACAACTGGCGTCAATAAGTGGGGGTATTTCCGCCAGCATCGAGCGGAATATTCAAGCCGCACAATGAGGTGCTCAACAGAACAGTTTCTATCGCACAGCGTAAGGCCCGATTTATTGAAACAGAGAGTTTAAATAAAAAAGCCGTTTAAACCACGGCGAGGAGTTGGGGTATGTCCCGTGCTTTTTTTAACGAAATGTATGATGCGAGTGGTGGCTGCCGCCCACATTACCAGGAGTTCGCCCGCTGGCTGGCGGACACTCCCGTGGAGCTGCTGGACCAGCGTCGGCGCGAAGCCGACCTGCTGTTCCACCGCGCTGGCATCACCTTCACGTTGTACGGTGACGAGCAAGGCACTGAACGGCTGATTCCCTTCGACATCATCCCGCGCAGCATCAAGGCCAGCGAATGGCGGAACGTCGAGCGCGGCTGCATCCAGCGGGTCCAGGCCCTGAATATGTTCCTGGCCGATATCTACCACGGGCAACGCATTCTCAAGGAGGGCATCATCCCGGCCGAGCAGGTGCTGGCCAACGAGGGTTACCAGGTGGCGATGCGCGGCCTGGATTTGCACCGCAATATCTATTCGCACATCTCCGGCGTCGATCTGGTGCGCGACGGCGACGGCAGCTACTACGTGCTGGAAGACAACCTGCGCACCCCCAGCGGCGTGAGCTACATGCTCGAAGACCGCAAGATGATGATGCGCCTGTTCCCCGAACTCTTCGCCGCGCAGCGCGTGGCGCCCATCGACCACTACCCGAACCTGCTGCTCGATACCCTGAAAAGCTCCAGCCCGCTGGACAACCCGACGGTGGTGGTGCTGACCCCGGGGCGGTTCAACAGCGCCTATTTCGAGCATGCGTTCCTGGCCCGGGAGATGGGCGTGGAGCTGGTGGAAGGCGCCGACCTGTTCGTGCGCGACGACCGCGTATTCATGCGCACCACCTCCGGTGCCCAGGCGGTGGACGTGATCTACCGCCGCCTCGACGACGCCTTCCTCGACCCCTTGTCGTTCAACCCCGATTCCATGCTCGGCGTGCCCGGGCTGATCGCCGCCTACCGTTCCGGCAACGTGGTGCTGGCCAACGCTGTGGGCACCGGGGTGGCGGACGACAAGTCGATCTACCCCTATGTCGACGAGATGATCCGCTTCTACCTGAGCGAGGAACCGATCCTGAAGAACGTGCCGACCTGGCAATGTCGCAAACCCGAGGAACTGTCCCACGTACTGGCTAACCTGCCGGACCTGGTGGTCAAGGAAACCCAGGGTTCCGGCGGCTACGGCATGCTGGTGGGGCCGGCGGCCACCGCGGCGGAGATCGAAGACTTCCGCGCCCGGCTCAAGGCCCGCCCCGAGGCCTATATCGCCCAACCCACCCTGTGCCTGTCGACGTGCCCGACCTTTGTCGAGAACGGCATCGCGCCGCGGCATATCGACCTGCGTCCGTTCGTCCTGTCGGGCAGCGAAACCCGCCTGGTGCCGGGCGGCCTGACCCGCGTGGCCTTGCGTGAAGGCTCGCTGGTGGTGAACTCGTCGCAGGGCGGCGGCACCAAAGACACCTGGGTCGTGGAGGATTGACCGATGCTTTCAAGAACCGCTGCAGACCTCTACTGGATGTCCCGTTACCTGGAGCGCGCCGAGAACCTGGCGCGCATGCTCGAAGTCAGTTACTCGCTGTCGCTGATGCCCCAGGCGGGGCGTAGCGACGGCCATGCCGAACTGGCGATGTCGCTGCTGGCCGCCGGTACCCTGGACGACTACAACCAGCGTTACGGCGAGCTGAACACCGAGCGCATGCTGCATTTCTTCGCCCTCGACGAGACCAACCCCGGCAGTATCTATTGCTGCCTGCGGGCGGCGCGGACCAACGCCCACGCGGTGCGCGGGCGCATCACCGCCGACATGTGGGAAAACATCAACGCCACCTGGCTGGAGATGCGCAACATCGCCAAGAGCGGCCTGGGGCGCTACGGCATCAGCCATTTCTGCGAATGGGTCAAGGAGCGTTCGCACCTGTTCCGTGGCGCGACCTCGGGCACCATCATGCGCAACGACGCCTATTGCTTCATTCGCCTGGGCACCTTTATCGAGCGGGCCGACAACACCCTGCGCCTGCTTGACGCGCGCTACGAAATGTTCGGCGAGGAGTCGGAGGAGGTCAGCGACAACTCGGCCCGCGGCTACTACCAGTGGAGCGCCTTGCTCCGCGCCCTGTCCTCGTTCGAGGCGTTCAACGAGATCTACCGCAACGCGCCGGGGGCCGAGCAGGTGTCCGAGATGCTGCTGTTGCGCGCCGACGTACCACGTTCGCTGCATGCCTGCGTCGAGGAGCTGGACCAGATCCTCGCCAGCCTGCCGGGCAACAACGGCCGTCCGGCCCAGCGCCTGGCCGCCGAGCTGAATGCGCGGCTGCGCTACACCGGGATCGACGAAATCCTCGCGTTGGGCTTGCACCTGTGGCTGAGCGATTTCATCGCGCAGATCCGTCACCTGGGGCAGACCGTCCACGAATCCTATCTGGAGGTTGTATGAAACTTTCCATACGCCACGACACCACCTACAGCTACGCCGACGAAGTCTGCACCAGCATCCAGTTCCTGCGCCTGACCCCGCAGAACAGCGAGCGCCAGCACATCCTCGAGTGGCACCTGGAACTGCCGCGCCTGGTGCGCAGCCAGCTCGATCCCTACGGCAATATCCTGCACGTGCTGACCATGGACGAACCCCATGGCGCCCTGGTCCTGAGCGCCTATGGCCAGGTGGAGATCGACCAGGCCCGGGAGGTGGAACACGACAGCCAGTCACCGCTGCCGTTCCTGCGCAGCAGCCCGCTGACCAAGGCCGACGCGGCCCTCGGCGCCTTTGCCGCGCAGCACTGCGGCACCCGGCGCGACCGCGCGGCGCTGATCGAGCTGATGCATGCCCTGGCCGCGCACATGGTCTACAGCCCGGGCGCGACCACGGTGGACACCACCGCGGCCGAGGCTTTCGCCGGCCGGGTCGGGGTCTGCCAGGACCACACCCATGCGTTCCTGGCCTGCGCCCGCGGCCTGGGGATTCCCGCGCGTTATGTCTCCGGCTACCTGTGCACCGAAGACGAAAGCCACCTGGCCAGCCATGCCTGGGCGGAGGCCTGGATCGACGACGGCTGGTACAGCTTCGACGTGACCAACCGCCTGGCGCGGCCCGAACGGCACCTGAAACTGGCGGTCGGCCTCGACTACCTCGACGCCTGCCCGGTGCGCGGCATGCGTCGCGGCGGTGGCGCCGAACACATGCTGGCACAGGTCCAGGTGAACTCGATGTTCCAGGTCCAGCACCAGTAGCCGCGACCTTTCCCGCACTATCGGGCATGCCGGCCCCGGCATGCCCACCCCTTGGGGCGCAGTAGCCCTGCGTGGCCCATCATCTGTGCTCTCTGTCGTCGGACTTTCTCAGCGACTTTCGGACTTTTCCTAAAGACAGTCTTTCCTCCCGGTCCCTAGCATGCGCCGCTCCGCAGGCCTGCAACGCAGCAAGCCAGGCGGGGAAAGGAAAGCAACGTTCAAGGGCAAGTCATGAAGAAATACACCACGGTCTTAAGCCTCTTGCTGGCGATGACCGGTTGTACCAGCAGCAACCAAGACACCTCCGAGGCCAGGCTTACGGAGAAAGAGGGCTACGTCCTTTCGAAAGGCGAAAGGGCGGTGGCGAAGAACCATCGGATCCGTTTCCTGGTCCTGCACTACACCGCGCTCGATCAGGCGCAGTCCTTCGAAACGCTGACGCGATCGGAACACGTCAGCGCCAACTACCTGATTCCCGACCGGCCGAAGACCTACAAGGGCCTGCCGGTGGCCGACCAGTTGGTCGATGACCACGACCGGTCCTGGCATGCGGGAGTGAGCCAGTGGAAGAACCGCAGCAACCTGAATGACACCTCGCTGGGGATCGAGATCGTCAACGCGGGCTGGGACCAGGACACCGGCCAGTTGCTGGGCGAGCCCTACAACGAGCGCCAGATAGAACTGCTGATCAGCCTGACTCGGGACCTGGTCAGGAAGTACGACATACAGCCGACGGACATCGTCGGGCACTCGGATATCGCCCCCGGGCGCAAGATCGATCCGGGGCCGTTCTTTCCCTGGAAACGGCTTGCCGAAGCCGGCATTGGCGCCTGGCCCGACGAGCGCACCATTGACGACTACCTGACTCGCTTCAGCGTGGCGCCGCCGAGCATGGTCCAGGTCGCGAAGGCGCTGCAAACCTATGGTTATGGCTATCTGGAGCAACAACCGGAAAGGGTGGTGGAAGCCTTCCAGATGCGATTCAACCAGGAGAATGTCAGCGGGATCGTGGATATCCGCACGGCGGCCATCCTGTTTTCCCTGATCGACAAATATCACGGCAAGGACAAGGCGAGCGCCATTCTGCTGCCGCCGGAAGTGGCGGCTTTCGGCTAGGGGCACAGGTTTTCAGAACCGTGTGGCCACCATGAAAAAGCCCGCCGATCACGCAAGTGAAAGGCGGGCTTTTTGCTGCCGGGGGGCGTCAGGTCAGACCTTGACGATCCAGCCAGCTGGCGCTTCGACGTCGCCGGTCTGTACGCCGGTCAGCTCTTTGTAGAGCTTCTGGGTGATCGGGCCGACTTCTTTTTCGCTGTAGAACACGTGCAGCTTGTCCTGGTACTCGATGCCGCCGATCGGCGTGATCACCGCGGCGGTACCGCAGGCGCCGGCTTCCTTGAAGTCCGACAGCTTGTCGATCAGCACGTCGCCTTCGATCACTTCCAGGCCCAGGCGGGTTTTGGCCAGTTCGATCAGCGACAGGCGGGTGATGCCCGGCAGTACCGACGGCGACTTCGGCGTGACGAATTTGTTATCAACGGTGATGCCGAAGAAGTTGGCCGAACCGACTTCCTCGATCTTCGAGTGGGTCAAAGGGTCCAGGTAGATGCAGTCGGCGAAGTGCTTCTTCTTGGCTTCCGAACCGGGCATCAGGCTGGCGGCGTAGTTGCCACCGACCTTGGCCGCGCCGGTGCCTTGTGGCGCCGCGCGATCGTAGGTGGAGATCAGGAAGTTGTGCGGGGTCAGGCCGCCCTTGAAGTAGGCGCCGACCGGAATGGCGAAGATCGAGAAGATGAACTCGGGGGCGGTACGCACGCCGATGTTGTCACCCACGCCGATCACGAACGGGCGCAGGTACAGCGCGCCGCCGGTGCCGTAAGGCGGGATGAAGCGTTCGTTGGCGCGCACCACTTGCTTGCACGCTTCGACAAACTGCTCGGTGGACACCTGCGGCATCAGCAGGCGCGCGCAGCTGCGCTGCATGCGGGCGGCGTTCTGGTCCGGGCGGAACAGGTTGATCGAACCGTCCTTGCAGCGGTAGGCCTTCAGGCCTTCGAAGCACTGCTGGCCATAGTGAAGGGCGGTGGAGCCTTCGCTGATGTGCAGCACGTTATCTTCGGTCAGGGTGCCTGTGTCCCACTCGCCGTTCCGCCAGTGCGACAGATAGCGCTTGTCTGTCTTGATGTAGTCAAAACCCAGCTTGTCCCAATTGATGCTTTCGTTACCCATGACACCCTCTATCGCTTAACAACCGTCGCAACGGCTCAAGGCTTCTGACGTTTTTTGGATGGGCACAACAATACTGCATTCCGGGGGGGCACCGCATCCCGGGCGATGGGAGGGGCAGCAAAAAAACCTGGCCTGCTCATGAACCCTCCTGTCGCCCTGTGGAGCGCCCTGTAGCCGCTGCCGAAGGCTGCGATCGGCCTCGAAGAGGACGTGCTCTTGAGATCCTTGAAGGCCCTGCGGGCCTTATCGCAGCCTGCGGCAGCGGCTACAGGGACGGGGCTGCCTCCCGGTGTTGCGTTTTTACAGATGCAAGGCGTGGCCCAGGGCCCGCAATGCCGCTTCCTGCACCGCCTCGCCCAGGGTCGGGTGGGCGTGGATGGTGCCGGCGATATCTTCCAGGCGCGCGCCCATTTCCAGGGACTGGCCGAAGGCCGTGGACAGCTCGGACACGCCGACGCCCACCGCCTGCCAGCCGACAATCAGGTGATTGTCACGGCGTGCCACCACCCGCACGAAACCGCTTTTCGATTCCAGGGTCATGGCGCGGCCGTTGGCGGCGAACGGGAAGCTCGACACGATACAGTCCAGGCCGGCGGCCTTGGCCTCGTCCGGGGTCTTGCCGACCACCACCAGTTCCGGGTCGGTGAAGCACACCGCGGCAATGGCCGTCGGGTTGAATTCCCGGTGCTGGCCGGCGATCAGCTCGGCGACCATCTCGCCCTGGGCCATGGCCCGGTGTGCGAGCATCGGTTCGCCGGCGAGGTCGCCGATCGCCCAGACATTGCGCATGCTGGTCTGGCAGCGCTTGTCGATGCGCAGGGCCGAGCCGTTCATCTCCAGGTTCAGCGCTTCGAGGTTCCAGCCCTGGGTGTTCGGCTTGCGCCCGACCGCCACCAGCACCTGGTCGGTTTCCAGCTGCAGGCTGTCGCCGTTCGGGTCACGCACCTGCAAGGTGTTGGTCCCGGCATCGAAACCTTCGACGCTGTGCTTGAGGTAGAGCTTGATCCCCAGTTGCTTCACCGATTCGAGCACCGGCTGGGTCAGCTCGCTGTCGTAGGCCGGCAGGATGCGCTCCTGGGCCTCGACCACGCTGACCTCGGTGCCGAGCTTGCGGTAGGCGATGCCCAGCTCCAGGCCGATATAGCCGCCGCCGACCACGATCAAACGCTTGGGCAGGGCCTTGGGCGCCAGGGCTTCGGTGGAGGAGATGATCGGCCCGCCAAGCGGCAGCATCGGCAGGTTGACGCTCTTCGAGCCGGTGGCCAGCAGCAGGTGCTCGCACTGGATGCGGGTGTCGGCGCCTTCGATGTCCACGGTCTTGCCGTCGACGACCTTGGCCCAGCCATGGATCACCTGGACCTTGTGCTTTTTCAGCAGGGCGGCGACGCCGGTGGTCAGGCGGTCGACGATGCCATCCTTCCATTCCACGCTCTTGCCGATGTCCAGGGTCGGCGCGGCAACGTTGATGCCCAGGGCCGAGCCCTGGCTGTGATGGCGGGTCTGCTGGAACTGCTCGGCGACATGGATCAGCGCCTTGGACGGGATGCAGCCGATGTTCAGGCAGGTGCCGCCCAATGCCTGGCCTTCCACCAGGATGGTCGAGATGCCCAGCTGGCCGGCGCGGATCGCCGCCACATAGCCGCCAGGGCCACCGCCGATGATCAGCAAGGTAGTGTTCAGAGTCTGTTGCATGAGTTACTCCAGAAACAGGCTGGCGGGTTGTTCGAGCAGGCCGCGAATGGCCTGGATGAAGAGCGCCGCGTCCATGCCGTCGACCACCCGGTGATCGAAGGAACTGGAGAGGTTCATCATCTTGCGGACCACGATCTGGCCTTTGATCACCATCGGCCGTTCGACGATCTTGTTCACCCCGACGATGGCCACTTCCGGCAGGTTCAGCACCGGCGTGCTGACGATGCCGCCCAGGGCGCCGAGGCTGGTGAGGGTGATGGTCGAGCCGGACAGTTCGTCGCGGGCCGCCTTGCCGCTGCGCGCGGCTGTAGCCAGGCGCGCGATCTCCGCGGCGCTGTCCCACAGGCTGCGGGCTTCGGCATGGCGCACCACCGGCACCATCAGGCCGACGTCGCTTTGCGTGGCCACCCCGACATGCACCGCGCCGTGGCGGGTGATGACCTGGGCTTCATCGTCGTAACGCGCGTTGATCTGTGGGAAGTCGCGCAGGGCCACGACCAGGGCCCGCACCAGGAATGGCAACAGGGTCAGCTTGCCGCGGGTGGCGCCGTGTTTTTCATTGAGGTGCGCGCGCAGTTCTTCCACGGCGGTGACGTCGATTTCCTCGACATAACTGAAGTGGGCGGCGCGCTGGGTGGCTTCCTGCATGCGCTGGGCGATCTTGCGGCGCATGCCGATCACCGGGATCTGCTCCTCGTCATGACGCTGGGTATAACCGGACGGCGCCGAGTCGCTCTGGGCGCGCTGATTGCCCTGGGCCAGGTAGGCGTCCAGATCTTCATGGAGGATGCGGCCGGCCGGGCCGCTGCCTTGCACCAGGCGCAGCTGGATGCCCAGGTCCAGCGCATGCTTGCGCACGGCCGGGGAGGCCAGCGGGCGCTCGTCGGCATCGCGGGCTACCGGCGCCTGTGGCGCGGGGCGGCAAGCGGCGGCGGGTTTGCTTTCGACCACTGGCGCGGCCTCGACCTTGGGCGCTGCTACTGCGGGTGCTGCTTCTTTAATAACCGCGGGTTCCTTGACCAGATGATCGGAGGCCTTGAGGTTGCCGGCGCCTTCGACCTCGATGCTGATCAACACACTGCCCACCGCCATTACTTCGCCGGGCTGGCCGCCCAGGGATAGGACCTTGCCGTGCACCGGGGAGGGGATATCGACCATGGCCTTGTCGGTCATGACATCGGCCAGCACCTGATCCTCGACCACCAGGTCGCCGACCTTGACGTGCCACTGCGCCAGTTCTACTTCTGCGATGCCTTCGCCGATGTCCGGCATCTTGATTACGTGCGTGCCCATTCAGACCTCCATGACCCGTTGCAAAGCCGCGCCCACTCGGGACGGGCCAGGGAAATACGCCCACTCCTGCGCGTGCGGGTAGGGGGTGTCCCAACCGGTCACGCGCTCGATAGGCGCTTCCAGGTGGTGGAAGCAGTGTTCTTGCACCAGCGACACCAGCTCGGCGCCGAACCCGCAGGTGCGGGTGGCTTCGTGGACCACCACGCAGCGGCCGGTCTTCTTCACCGACTTGACGATGGTTTCCAGGTCCAGCGGCCACAGGCTGCGCAGGTCGATGACTTCGGCGTCGATCCCGGTTTCCTCGGCGGCCACTTGCGAGACATACACCGTGGTGCCGTAGGTCAGCACGGTGACGTCCTTGCCCGGCCGGGCGATGGCGGCGACGTCCAGCGGCACCTTGTAGTAGCCGTCCGGCACCTGGGCCGAGGGGTGTTTCGACCAGGGGGTTACCGGGCGGTCGTGGTGGCCGTCGAACGGGCCGTTGTACAGGCGCTTGGGCTCGAGGAAGATCACCGGGTCATCGTTTTCGATGGAGGCGATCAGCAGGCCCTTGGCGTCGTAGGGGTTGGATGGCATCACGGTGCGCAGGCCGCAGACCTGGGTGAACATCGCCTCGATGCTCTGGCTGTGGGTCTGGCCGCCGTAGATGCCGCCGCCGCAGGGCATGCGCAGGGTCATGGGGGCGGTGAACTGGCCGGCGGAGCGATACCGCAGGCGCGCCGCTTCGGAAATGATCTGGTCCGAGGCCGGGTAGACGTAGTCGGCGAACTGGATTTCCGCCACCGGGCGCAGGCCGTAGGCGCCCATGCCGACGGCGACGCCGACGATGCCGCTTTCCGAGATCGGTGCGTCGAACACCCGCGAGGTGCCGTACTTGGCCTGCAGGCCCTCGGTGCAACGGAACACGCCGCCGAAATAACCGACGTCCTGGCCGAACACCACCACGTTGTCGTCACGCTCTAGCATCACATCCATGGCCGAGCGCAGGGCCTGGATCATGGTCATGGTGGTCGTGGTCATGGCGGTTTCCAACTGGATATTGTTGTTGTGGTCGTTCATGTCAGATTCCCAGTTGCTGGCGTTGGCGCTTGAGGTGCTCGGGCATTTCCTTGTACACGTCCTCGAACATGGTCGCGGCGCTGGGGATCTGCCCGCCGGCGAGGGTGCCGTACTGCTCGGCCTGTTTCTGCGCGGCGATGACTTCGGCTTCCAGCTCGGCGCTGACCGCGGCGTGTTCCTCTTCGGACCACTGGCCGATCTTGATCAGGTGCTGCTTGAGGCGGGCGATCGGGTCGCCGAGGGGGAAGTGGCTCCAGTCGTCGGCCGGGCGGTACTTGGACGGGTCGTCGGAGGTGGAGTGCGGGCCGGCGCGGTAGGTGACCCATTCGATCAGGGTCGGGCCGAGGTTGCGCCGGGCGCGTTCGGCGGCCCAGCGGGACGCGGCGTAGACCGCGATGAAATCGTTGCCGTCCACCCGCAGCGAGGCGATGCCGCAACCGACGCCGCGTCCGGCGAAGGTGGTGGCTTCACCGCCGGCGATGGCCTGGAAGGTGGAGATCGCCCACTGGTTGTTGACCACGTTGAGGATCACCGGCGCGCGGTACACGTGGGCGAAGGTCAGGGCGGTGTGGAAGTCCGACTCGGCGGTGGCGCCGTCGCCGATCCAGGCCGAGGCGATCTTGGTATCGCCCTTGATCGCCGAGGCCATGCCCCAGCCCACGCCTTGCACGAACTGGGTGGCCAGGTTGCCGGAGATGGTGAAGAAGCCGGCCTCTTTCACCGAGTACATGATCGGCAGCTGGCGGCCCTTGAGCGGATCGCGCTCGTTGGACAACAGCTGGCAGATCATGTCCACCAGCGGCACGTCGCGGGCCATCAGGATGCTTTGCTGGCGGTAGGTGGGGAAGCACATGTCGTCGATGTTCAGCGCCAGGGCCTGGGCGCTGCCGATGGCTTCCTCGCCGAGGCTCTGCATGTAGAACGACATCTTCTTCTGGCGCTGGGCGACCACCATGCGGTTGTCGAAGGTCCGGGTCTTGAGCATGGCGCGCATGCCCTGGCGCAGGACCTCGCTGGGCACCTCTTCGGCCCATTCGCCCAGGGCGTTGCCCTGGTCGTCGAGCACGCGAATCAGGCCACGGGCCAGGTCGGCGGTGTCGGCGGGTTCTACATCGATTGGGGGTTTGCGCACCGTGCCGGCGTCGGTCAGACGCAGGTAGGAGAAGTCGGTTTTGCAACCGGGACGGCCTGAGGGTTCGGGCACGTGCAGGCGCAGCGGTTCGTACGCTTGGGTCATGGCTTGTCTACGCTCGATCTTGTGAATTTCTTGTAGTGGGCGCGCTTAGCTGACAGTCATTCCCTGGGTAAGGGAAATCTTGTCCTACAACAATCATAGGCCGGGCCAAGGAGAATATTTATCTCTGTTTCGTTGCGCTCAGGATGATTTGCAGATAAAAAATCTGCATAAACATAAAAAACAGGTTGATTTGTCTCATGCGCAAACTGGACCGTACCGACATCGGCATTCTCAACAGCCTCCAGGAGAACGCCCGCATCACCAACGCCGACCTCGCCCGTTCGGTGAACCTTTCGCCCACCCCGTGCTTCAACCGCGTGCGCGCCATGGAGGAGCTGGGGCTGATCCGCGAGCAGGTGACCCTGCTGGATGCCGACCTGCTGGGGCTGCACGTCAACGTGTTCATTCACGTCAGCCTGGAGAAGCAGGTGGAAGAGGCGCTGCAGCATTTCGAAGAGGCCATCGCCGACCGCCCGGAAGTCATGGAGTGCTACCTGATGGCGGGCGATCCGGACTACCTGATCCGCGTGCTGGTGCCGACCATCCAGGCCCTGGAGCGCTTCATGATGGACTTCCTGACCAAGGTCCCCGGCGTGGCCAACATCCGCTCCAGCTTCGCCCTCAAGCAGGTGCGCTACAAGACCGCGCTGCCGCTGCCGGCCAATGGCTTGACCCTGGGCAGTTGATGGGGAAACGGCAGGCCCGGCCTCTCGCAAGCAAGCTCGCTCCTACAAGGGGTGTGTAGGAGCGAGCTTGCTCGCGATGACAATCGACGGGGCGCCATCGAACCTGGCCTTGACCCCCGTCTTTGAGCCCAACCATAAGGCTTCAATCGTTGTACGCCGCCTCGCTGTTATCGATCAGCGGATTCTTCTCCGTCAGCACGATCTGCGCGATCCGGTCCTTGCGCATAAAGCTGACCTTCGGATGGGACTGGGCGTAGCGGATAAAACGCTCCACCGCTTCGACCATCGCCGGCGTGCTGCCGATCCGGTCGTGCAGGCTCACCGACATCATCCGCCGCCGGCTCGCGCCTTCGGCGTACAGGCGATCGAACTCCAGCACCAACTGCTGATAGAACTGCTCGGCGGAGAAGTGCCGGCCCTCGATCAGCACGATGTCGTTATTGCGCAGGGTGTAAGGCACCACGGCGAATTTCTTGCCACGCACCAGGGTAACGAAAGGTTCGTCACGGCTGACGTCGTCGATGTGGTAGGTGAAATTCAGCTCCTGCAACACCTTCAGGGTGTTGGGGCTGCGCCGCAGCCAGTTGGCGTTGTAGCCGACCGAGCGCTGGCCGGTGAGCTTTTGCACCGCGTCCACGCCATCGCCGATGAATTGTTTTTCCTGGGCGTAGCTCATGTTGTAAGAGTCGGCCCAACGCATGCCATGGGCCGCTACCTCGTGGCCACGTTCGGCGATGGCCTTGAGCAGCTCCGGGTGTTTCAGCGCGGCTTCGCCGACCACATGGGAAGTGACCTTGATCCCGGTGCGGTCCCACAGGTCGAGCAGGCGCCACAGGCCTTCCTTGTAGCCGTAGTCGAACCAGGTGTTGGCCGGCAGGTCGGGGTAACCCTTGGGCAGCGGGCTTGCGGAAAACGGGCTTTCGGCGCCCTCCGGCTGGCCACCGGTCTCGAACTGCATGGAAAACGACAGCACCAGTTGCGAGCCGTCCGGCCAAGGGCGCTCCTGGGCGAACGCCAGGGCCGGCGCCAGCAGGCTGAGGGCGAGCAGGCGCTTGAGCCAGCGCGAGTGTTTGTGGGGGGACATGGTGGCACTCCTTGAGGAAAAAGTGCCGATAGGCTGGCATCAGGCTTTTTCCTGAAACATCCCCTCGAAGCCAGATCACCTTTAAAGAAAATTTACCAATCGAGCCGGGATGGGTCTTCCTGTGCGTGTTCAAGCTCAAGCGCGATGAGCTTGCCCGTTGAGTCGCCCACCGAGCCATAGCCGAGGTCTGGTTCTCCGTTCACAATGGGCCGTGGTCGACTCAATTGCGCAAGGAACACGGGGCCGCGTATTGGCGGACTGGGCGTTTGAGAACGCTCCGATTCTTCTGCTGCTACCGACCAGGAAAAACAGGTCCCGTAAAATACAGGCGCTTGCCTCTTTCTCGAGCGAATCATTCAAAGCCCAAGGCACTGATAAAAGCCATGCATAGGCTGTTATTGTCTTCTCATTGAAATCTTCTACTTTGCTGGACATCTTCGCTATGAAGAAAAACACGACCCCTGAGCAACAGGCGCTGATCAGTCAGCTGGAGCAAATTGCAGAAGGCTTGAGCCAGACCTTCAGCCCATTTTGCGAAGTGGTACTGCACGACCTGCGAGATCCCGAGCACGCCATACTGGCGATTCACAATAATCTTTCCGGCAGGATGGTTGGACATCCCGCTACCGAATTGGGACTTGCTCGAATTGCCGACCCCGCTTACCCCCAGGTAATTGCCAATTATCCCAATCATTTCAAAGATGGCCGCCAGGCCAAAAGCACATCGATTGGCATCAAGGATTCCACAGGGCGCTATGTGGCCGCGCTCTGTATGAATATCGACCTGACCCTGTTCAGAAGCCTGCAGGGCATGCTCGATCAGTTCGGGGCCTTCAGCGGCGAACGTCCCCATGAGTCGCTCGAGTCGAGCGGGGCAGAGTCGATTCGAGCGCGCATCGATCAGTTTGCCGCACGCATGGCCACTACTCCCCGTGCCCTGAAGGCAGGCGATCGAAGGGCTCTGCTCCAGGAACTGAAGGAGTGCGGTCTGCTGGACATCAGAAAGGCCATGGAGACGGTGGCTTCACACCTCGGCGTATCGCGCGCAACGGTGTATAGCGATACGAAGTGATTGACACCTCATGCGCTCCTGGCCACACGGGGTAGCATTGACCCGATCGGTAGATTGAAACGATCAGCGTCAGACGTATCGTCCTCAATCCTTTGGGAAGTCGGCGCTTCCCGATCCAGCGATTGGCGCCAGGCATCGAGGTGCCTTCGCACCTCGACCCCGGTGGGTTACATGCGGGCCACAGCCTCAATCTCGACCAGATAGCCATGGTGCAGTTCTGGTACCGGCACTACGGCGCGCGCCGGACGATGGCTGCCCAACATTTCGCAATAGATCTCGTCGAAGGCTGGCCAATGCTTTATGCCCGCCACATACACAGTGACCTTGACCAAGTCAGAGGCAGTGCGGCCTGCGGCATTGAGAATCGCCAACAGATTGCTGAGGGCTATGTGTGCTTGTTCGGTGAACGAGGCTTCGATGTTGTGAGTGCCATCGGGACTGACGGGAAGCTGACCCGAAATGTACAGCGAGTCTTGGTGAATGACCGCTTGCGAGTAATGACCGGCAGGAGGGGAAGCGGCATCGGTGCTTACAATTTTCATGAGTAACCTTATGTAGAGGGGAGCCGATGCGGTAGGCGATGCAACCCATCCGCTCCCGGTGTTCGATTGAATGGCGGGGTATGGTTTTTTGTAAGGGGCGGTTAAACGGCTTGCAGGCTTTTCTCGGTATCGTTTGCTGTCTCGATCGGGTCCTCATTGCCGTGTCGCCCGATGACAGCGGTAGCGACGCCGCAGCCAAAGACGTTGGTGGCGGTGCGCCCCATGTCCAGGACTGGATCAACGGCGAGGATGAGCAGCAGGCCCGCTTCCGGAAGGCCGATCATCGGCAGGCCCGCAGCCAGGACGACCAGCGAGCCGCGCGCCACCCCCGCAGTTCCTTTACTGATAACCAGCAGCGTCAACAGCACCATGATCTGGTGGGAGAACGTCATTTCGATGTTGTACGCCTGGGCGATGAACATCACGATGAAGGATTGGTACATCATCGAGCCGTCCAGGTTGAATGAGTAACCTAGCGGCAGGACGAAGCTGCTCACGCGCTTGTTGGCGCCGAACGTGTCCAGCGCGGCAATGGTTTTCGGGTACGCGGCCTCGCTGCTAGCCGTGGAGAACGCGATCAGCAGCGGTTCACGCAGGTGCTTGAACAGGTCCTTGATACGGGGCCCGAGGGCCAGATAGCCGGCAAGCGTAATCAGCGTCCAGAGTAGCGCCAAGCCGAGGAAATACTGCCCCACCATCTTGCCAAAGGTCACGACCATATCCAGGCCATGCACGGTGATAGTGGCGGCGATGGCTGCAAAAACGGCCAGGGGAGCCACATACATCACGTAGTCAGTGACCCTGAACATGACATTGGCCAGCTCTTCGAGGATATCCACGATGAACTGGCCTTTGCCCTTGACGAACGCCAGTGCGGATCCGAAGAACAGGGAAAACACAACGATCTGCAGCACTTCGTTGCTACCCATTGCCTCAATGATGCTTCGAGGGAATACATGGGTGAGAAAGAGCGGCAGGCTAAAGGCGGAAGTGTTCAGGCCGCTATTCACTGCGTCACCGCTAACCGCCAGGTTCAGACCCGTTCCAGGCTGGAAAAAGTTGGCAAGGAGCAAGCCAATGGACAGCGATACCAGGGAGGCGATCATGAACCAGGTAATGGCTTTGAAGCCAACGCGACCCATCGAACCGTTTCCCGACATGCTGGCCACGCCGGTAACCAGTGTGGCGAGCACCAGGGGGGCGATGACCATTTTGATCAGGCGTAAAAACACGTCAGTGACCAGGTTCAGGTATCCGGCAACTTCTTTGGCGGCCGCCGTATCGAGTTGACTATGAAGCATGCCCCCCAGAACGACGCCGGAAATCATCGCAATGACAATTGCTTTAACGAGAAGACGGCTTTTCATGTGCACCTCTTTCTTATTGTGGCTATATCTATAGCCATGTTATCGGGCTGAATATGTTCATCGAATTTCGGCAAGACGATGCCGTCAGGCGCTGTTGAACGCCTGATGTTCTTCAATGGATAAAGCGCGCTGTCTTAAAGCTGGAGAAACTTTCCAAACTTGTCGATATCAATGTTGCCGCCGGTAATGATGATGCCGACGCGTTTACCCTGAAGTTCATTCCTTAACTTTCTTGCGGCGGCAAGCCCCAGGCATCCGGTGGGCTCAACCACAGTTTTCATGCGCTGGGCAAAGAACTTCATTGCACAAACAAGCTCTTCGTCGGTAACGGTTACAATCCGGTCAACGCCATTCAGGATTATTGGGAAAGTGTAATTTCCAAGGTGCTGGGTTTGCGCCCCATCAGCGATGGTGTCGGGGGTGTCGATGTGAACAATCGCACCTGAATTGAACGATTGCTGGCCGTCATTACCGGCTTCAGGCTCGACCCCGATCAAGGTACAGCCGGGTGACAGCGCGCGTGTGGCAAGGGTTGTTCCAGACAGCATTCCTCCACCCCCCAGGCCCACAAACAACGTATCCAGTTGGCCCACGCTTTCGAACAGTTCCTTGGCGGCGGTTCCCTGGCCGCAAAGCACGTCGGGATGATCGTAGGAGGGGATCAACGTCATACCGTGCCTGGCGGCCAGGGCTTTGCCGATAGCCTCGCGGTCTTCGGTGTAACGGTCATAGAAGACCACCTCGGCGCCATAGCCTTTGGTCGCCGCGACCTTGGCGGCAGGTGCATCAGTGGGCATGACAATAGTGGCCGGAATTTTCAACAGGGATGCTGCTAATGCGATGCCTTGCGCGTGATTTCCAGAGGAGAACGCCACAACACCGCCTCGGCGTTGCGTTTCGCTGAATTTCGCGAGGGAGTTGTATGCCCCCCTGAATTTGAAAGAGCCGGTACGTTGGTAGTTTTCACATTTGAAAAAAACCTTGGCACCGATTTCATCATCGATCGTGCGCGAGGTCAGGACTGGCGTAGCGTTTGCTACTCCCTCAAGTCGCGTCGAGGCATCGACTACATCTTGATAAGTGGGCAGAGTGATGTGCATAACAAAATGTCCTCAAAGAATTACCACGGCCAAGAAATATCGTGGCCAATACCTTCGATATTGGCTTGCTTGAACAGCAGTTGAGCACCTGTCAGGTCTTGTAACGCTAACCCCGTCATAACGAAAAGAGTGATGTCATTCACCCTGCGGATGAGTTCGACTTGCCCGTCAGCAGGTCACCCATTTCCGCTTGCGTGGCTGGCACTCTAAAGGCTTAAGACAAATTATCCAGTTCTGGACTGTTTGTAAAGTTCTGCTGCAAACCGTCTGTCACCGCGACAGGTCCGTCCAGGCACCATCAGCCGCAGAGCGTCCCGCTGAACACCCGCTCCACCACACCGGCCAGCCGCACCATGCCCTGGCCGTCCCAGCTGACGGTGACTGGGCCGCCGTCGCACAGCACCCGGACCGGGCTGTCCAGCAGGCCGCGGCGGATGCCGTTGACCGCCGCGCCGCAGGAGCATGAGCCGGAGCCCAGAGGGATGGCGCCGTTGCGTTCCCAGATGCGCAGGCGAATGGTCTGGCGGTCGATGATCTGGACGAAATGCACATTGGTCTTCTGCGGGAACAGCGGGTGCGCCTCGATCCGCGGACCGAGTGTGGCCACATCGATGGCTTGCACATCCTCGACGAAGAATGTGCAGTGCGGGTTGCCCATGCTGCACGCCGCCGGCTCGCCGGGCAGGGGCAGGGCCAGGCTGTCGAGGGCCGTCGCCAGCGGAATGTCCTGCCAGGCAAATTGCGCCACGCCCATCTCCACCGCTACCGACTGATCGTCCAGGCGCGTGCAGTGCTGGATGCCGCGCACGGTTTTCACCCATACCGAGTCTGCGCCGCTTTCGCGCATCAGCAGGTCGGCCGCGCCGCGGGTGGCGCTGCCACAGGTGCTCAGGCTGGAACCATCGGCATTCCAGAAAGTCAGTTGCGCCGCCGTCTCGGGGCAATCGCTGAGCACCACCAGTTGATTGAAACCCACGCCGCGATGGCGGTCGCCCAGGGCCCTGGCCAACTCGCTGGTGATCGGGTTGTCGCGCCCGCGGGCATCGACCAGCATGAAGTCGTCGCCATTGGCATGCAGCTTCTGAAAAGGCAGGGGCATGGAGGTCTCCGCGGCTGGAGCACAAGGGGAGGTTGATTCTAGAGGGGCAGGGGCGGCAATGGTAAATGCGACGTCGCAAGAAATGGTCCGTAGGAGCCAGCTTGCTGGCGATACGGGTACCGCGGCCAGCCAGGCACACCGCTATCGCGAGCAAGCTCGCTCCTACAAAGACGCCTCAGGTTCCGGCAAACTGCCGGGCAACCCGGAACAACTCTGGATCGTCCGCCACTTGGGCGGACATGGGACAAGCTCACGCAATGGCAAGGTCAATAAATGGATAGTTACGCCCCGCGCAACTGGCAACCCCACGAAAAGCCCAGCTTGCCCGGCTCCCCCTCGACGCCGCTGCACCCCACCCACAAGCGCCTGGCCTATGCCCTGGTCGGTTTGCTGGTGGCGATCACCGGCGGCCTCGGCAACTCCCTGGTGATCGCCAACCTGCCGTATCTGCAAGGCGCCCTGGGCGCGACCACCGCGGAAATGGCCTGGCTGCCGGCCGCCTACGTGATGACCAACGTGTCGATGAACCTGCTGCTGGTGAAGTTTCGCCAGCAGTTCGGCCTGCGCGCCTTTACCGAGGTGTTCCTGGTGCTCTATGCGCTGGTGACCTTCGGCCACCTGTTCGTCAACGACCTGAATTCGGCCATCGCCGTGCGCGCGGCCCACGGCATGGTCGGCGCGGCCCTGAGCTCCCTGGGCCTGTACTACATGGTCCAGGCGTTTCCGGCCAAGTGGCGGATGAAAGCCCTGGTGCTCGGGCTGGGCGCCTCGCAACTGGCCTTGCCCCTGGCCCGGTTGTTTTCCGAAGACCTGCTGCAGATCGCCGAATGGCGCGGCCTGTACCTGTTCGAACTGGGGCTGGCGCTGGCGTCCCTGGGCTGCGTGTTCCTGCTCAAGCTGCCGCCCGGCGACCGTTTCCGCACCTTCGAAAAGCTCGACTTCCTGACCTTCGCCATCCTCGCCAGTGGCGTCGCGCTGCTCTGCGCCGTGCTGTCCCTGGGGCGCATCGACTGGTGGCTGGAGGCGCCGTGGATCGGCTACGCGAGCGCCGGTTCGATCGTGCTGATCCTCGCCGGCCTGGCCATCGAACATAACCGCAGCAACCCGATGCTGATGACCCGCTGGCTGGGCAGCGGGGCGATGATCCGCCTGGCCCTGGCGGTAATCCTGATCCGCATGGTGCTGTCCGAGCAGTCCACCGGCGCCGTGGGTTTTCTCCAGGCGCTGAACATGAGCAGCCAGCAGATGCGCCTGCTGTATGGGGTGATGCTGCTGGGCAGCATCGCGGGCCTGGCCACCAGTGCCCTGACCATCAACCCGGCGCACCTGCTGATGCCGCTGATCATCTCCCTGGCGCTGATGGCCGTGGGCTCGGTGATGGACAGCTTCTCCAGTAACCTCACGCGCCCGGCCAACATGTATTTCAGCCAGTTCCTGCTGGCCTTCGGCGGCACCTTCTTTCTCGGCCCGACCATGGTCCTGGGCACACGCAACGTGCTGACCAACCCGCGCAACCTGGTGAGCTTCTCGGTGCTGTTCGGCATCTGCCAGAACCTCGGCGGGTTGATCGGCTCGGCGCTGCTGGGGACCTTCCAGATCGTCCGTGAGAAATACCATTCCAGCCATATCGTCGAGCAACTGGTGCTGATGGACCCGCGGGTGCTGGGCCGGGTGCAGAGCGGCGGGGCGGCCGTCGGCCGGGTCATTGCCGACCCGCAGGCGCGCGAGCTGCAAGGCATCCGCAGCCTGGCCAGCGCCGCCACCCGCGAGGCCAACGTGCTGGCCTACAACGATGTGTTCATGCTGATCGCGGTGATCGCCGTGCTGACCATGATCTGGATCTTCATTCGCAGCCTGTGGCTGATGAGCACGACCAAGGCGGTCGCGCCCGCAACCCCAACCCCAGCCCCGACTCCCGTCCAACCCAGCGGTGCCATTTCTTCATGACCGAACCGACCATCACCACCACCAACGCCATTGCCTCGACCCCGGAAGGCAGCGCGCCGCCGTCGATGCCGATCACCGAGCCGCGTTCGCTGCGGGTGCGGATCATCTCGTCCCTGGGGTTCGCCGCGATCGCCATCACCGGGGTATTGATCGTGCTCTATGCCTGGCAGCTGCCGCCGTTCAGCAGCCCCATCGAAAGCACCGAGAACGCCCTGGTGCGCGGCCAGGTGACGATCATCGGGCCACAGCTCAGCGGCTATGTGTTCGAGGTGCCGGTGCAGGACTTCCAGTTCGTCAAGGCCGGCGACCTGCTGGTGCGCCTCGACGACCGCATCTACAAGCAGCGCCTGGAGCAGTCCCTGGCCCAGCTGGCGGCGCAGAAGGCGGCGCTGGCCAATGTGGTGCAGCAACGCAACAGCGCCGAAGCCACCATCAAGCTGCGCCAGGCGGCGCTGGCCGACAGCCAGGCCCAGGCGCGCAAGAGCGCCGCCGACCTGCGGCGTAACCAGGAACTGATCGCCGACGGTTCGGTGTCCCAGCGGGACCTCGACGTGACCCGCGCCGCCAACGCCCAGACCCTCGCCGCGGTGGCCCAGGCCCAGGCCCAGCTGGACATCGCCCGCCAGGACCTGCAGACGGTGATCGTCAATCGCGGCTCGCTGGAGGCCGCGGTGGCCAATGCCGAGGCGGCGGTGCAACTGGCGCGGATCGACCTGTCCAACACCCGGGTCACCGCGCCGCGCGACGGCCAGCTGGGGCAGATCGGCGTGCGCCTGGGGGCCTACGTCAATTCCGGGGCGCAGTTGATGGCGCTGGTGCCGAACCAGCTCTGGGTGATCGCCAACATGAAGGAAACCCAGATGGACAACATCCGCGTCGGCCAGCCTGCGAGCTTCACCGTCGATGCGCTCGACCACCGCAAATTCCACGGCCATGTGCAGCGCATTTCGCCGGCCACCGGCTCGGAGTTCGCCTTGTTGCAGGCCGACAACGCCACCGGCAATTTCGTCAAGATTGCCCAGCGGATACCGGTGCGCATCACCGTCGATCCCGATCAGGCGGAAAGCGAGCGCTTGCGTCCGGGGATGTCGGTGGTGGTGAGTATCGATACGGCGGCGCAAGGGGATACCCGGGTCGAATGACCCGACGCTTGTGTAGCCGCTGCCGAGCCCCAGCGAGGCTGCGATCGGCTTGGGCGGCACTCCGACGAAGCAGACGCCAAACCAGGAACCGCGCACAGTCAGTTACACCACGCCGCCAGGTCTACGGGGCTGCGCCCCGATCGCAGCCTGCGGCAGCGGCTACAGGGCTTAAGCGGTGAGAGGCGGCAAGGTGCCGAGCAGCGACACGGCCGCCACCGCGGCGATGCCCAGCAGCCATTCCAGCAGCACGCTACGGCGCAGGGTGCCCAGATGCTGCTGGCAGTCCTCGATGCGCAGGCGGTTGAACAGGGCCAGGGCGAACATGCCGCACACCAGCAGCACCTTGATCAGCAGGATCAGGGCAAAGCCGGACAGCAGCGGTGTCGGCCACAACTGCCCGGTCAGCACTCGTACATTGATCAGACCCGTGACCAGCAACCCACCTACGAGCCCGTAACCCACGCCGCTGAAACGCAGTAGGACCCGCTCCAGAGGCTGCTCGCCGGGTTGCCGCAGAAGCATCAGCAGCACCAGCAAACCGCCGAGCCACAGGCTGACGCAGCCCAGGTGGACGATCTGGTTGAGGATCAGCAACTGGCCGCTGAGGCCGTCGAGCATGGCGCCGTGGCCCACGGGGGCGAGGGTGGCCAGCAGCAGGGCGGCGAGGGTCAGCCGTAGCGCCAGCGGCTCACCCAGGCGGGTCAGCAGCAAAACCACCAGCAGGCCATTGAGCAGCAGATGCCAGGTCCATACCTGGCCAAAAAAGGTGTTGCCCAGCACCAACTGCAAGGTCGCCGGGTCCAGGGCCGCGGCGCCGCTGCCGGCCATGCTGGCGGTGATCAGCAGCAACCAGCAGATGCCGGTGGCCAGGGCGATTCCGGCCAGCCAGCGGCCGAGTCGCGTCAGGCGGCGATCCAAGGCGGCAACGGGCTCGCGCCCCAACAGCAGGGGCCTGAACACCCAGGCCCCGAACAGCAGCAGGACGGCCGCGAAATGCACAAAGCGGCAGAGCACCAACAGGGTCGACATCGGTTACTGGCCGACCTTGAAGCTGTAGCTGCCTTCGCTCGTGTGGGTATCCACCGACACCGCGTGCCACTCGACCTTGTAGGCGCCCGCCGCCAGCGGTGCCGCCGGGGTCACGACCAGGGTCTTCTTGTCCGCGCCTTCGGTGGCCAGGGCCTTGACGGCGACCGCCGCGCCATCCTTGCTCAGGCTGACTTTAGTGAAGGCCGCCTCGACGCCTTCGGAGAACACCAGGCGCAACTCGCTCGGCGCGCTCACCGTGCTGTCGGCGGCCGGAACCTGGCTTTGCAGGTGGGCGTGGGCGAAGGCCGAGGAGGCGGCGACGAGAGAGGCCAGCAGGGCGCTGGTGGTCAGCAGTTTTTTCAGCATGGGAAATACCTGTTCAATGAGTGTCGGGTAGTCGATGCGCCGATGAGTATAAGGACCGTGGTCGGGTCGCTGGATGAAACATCGGCGCATTGTTCAAGCGCTTTTCAGGCGCATATGGATGATCGGGAACGGCCGGCCCTGGCCGTCGGTTGCCGAACGGCCGATGTCTTCGAAACCGTAGTGCCGATAAAAACCATGGGCCTGGGGGTTCTGTTCGTTGACGTCGACGCTGAGCCGCGGATACCGGCTGCGCACATGGTCCAGCAGTTGCCGGCCGACGCCCTGGCCACGGCGGGTCGGTTCGATAAACAGCATTTCCACCTTGTCGCCGGCGGTGGCGATAAAGCCGGCCGGGGTGCCGTCGGGATCCTCCAGCAACCAGGCTTCGAGGGCCGGCAGGTAGGTGTCGCGCACCAGGGGGTAGAGCAACTGGATGTCGTCTTCGGCGATAAAGTCGTGGGTGGCCCGTACCGAGCGTTCCCACAGGGCGGCGAGCTGCGGATCGTCCGTGGCCCGGCGTTTGCGAATGTTCATGGATAAGCTCCATAGCGGCGTTGCAGGATGGCCGAAACGCTTTGGGTTCGGCGGCGAAAGTCCTGCCTGCATGTCCGTGTCGCGAATCAACGCCTGGACGGAACACTTCAGGTGCCCGGGAATAAGGCGGGAGGGATCCTAACCAATCGGTTTTGCCGGGGAAAGCCGGGCGCAGGAAGTTTCGTTTTTGTACGAAGGCCGATGGTAGTCTTGCAGCAGACTGTTTTCAGGGAGCCCTTATGGGCAATCACAAGATCGAGATCCGTCGCAGCAACGTCGAAAAAATCCTCCTGGCGGCGGAAAAGGTGTTCGCCGAAAAAGGCTTCAGCGGCACGGCCATGGCCGATATCGCCGCCGAGGTGCAGTTACCGCGCTCCAACCTGCATTACTACTTCAGCACCAAGAGCGAGCTGTACAGCGCGGTGCTGCTGGAGCTGCTGGAGCTGTGGAAGCAGGATGCGCTGTGCTTCGAGATGTTCGACGACCCGCGGGTGGTGCTCAGCAGTTATATCCGCGCCAAGATGAACCATTCGCGCAGCCGGCCCTATGGCTCGAAAGTCTGGGCCAACGAAATCATCCACGGCGCGCCGACCCTGGGCGAGGCGCTGGACGCCAGCCTGTACGACTGGGCGAAGATGAAGGAAGCGAAGATCCGCCAGTGGGTCGAAGACAAGCGCATCCTGCCGGTGGAACCGTCGAGCCTGCTGTACATGATCTGGGCCTCGACCCAGCACTACGCCGACTTCGACCACCAGATCATGATCATCAACGAACACCAGCCGCTGTCGGACATGCAGTTCGAAAAGGCCGTGCAGACGGTGACCAGCGTGATCCTGCGCGGGATCGGGCTGGAGCCCTGATACGGCAGCCCCCTGAGCGTTGGCGTGTAGCCGCTGCCGAGCGCAGCGAGGCTGCGAACGGCAACGCAGTTGCCGCAAAACCTGAATTCGCGGTGTGTCAGGTCTTGCGCGTTATCCGGGTTGCGGCCGCTTCGCGCCCGATCGCAGCCTCGCGGGCTCGGCAGCGGCTACAGGCAGGCGTCAACGTTTACGTCCATCGCGAGCTTGCTCGCGATGACGTCAGTCCAGCCAATGCTATTTACCCGGCGAACCTCACACCGCCTCGCGATACGGATTGCGCGGGTCGTGCTGCCAGTCGAGGAACGGCTTGCCGGTGTCCTGGGGCACCATCTCGATGCAGTCCTGCACCGGGCAGGTGATCTGGCACAGGTTGCAGCCCACGCATTCGGCGTCGATCACCTCATATTTATGCGTGCCGTCGGCCTGCTTGAGGCTGGCGATGGCCTGGTGCGAGGTGTCTTCGCAGGCGATATGGCAGCGGCCGCAGCCGATGCAGGCGTCCTGGTCGATCTTGGCGATCACCTGATAGTTGATATCCAGGTACTTCCAGTCGGTGGTGTTGCCCACCGCGCGCCCGGAGAAGTCCTGCAGGCTGTGATAACCCTGGCTGTCCATCCACCGCGACAGGCCGTCCTTCATCTCTTCGACGATACGAAAGCCATGCAGCATCGCCGCCGTGCACACCTGCACCGCACCGCAGCCCAGGGCGACGAATTCCGCGGCGTCGCGCCAGGTGCCGATGCCGCCGATACCGCAGATCGGCAGGCCCCGGGTCTGCGGGTCACGGGCGATCTCGGCGACCATGTTCAGGGCAATTGGCTTGACCGCCGAGCCGCAGTAGCCGCCGTGGGTGCTCTGGCTGCCGACCATCGGGTTGGCGACCATGCGCTCAAGATCGACGCTGGTGATCGAGTTGATGGTGTTGATCAGCGATACCGCGTCGGCGCCGCCGCGATGGGCCGCGCGGGCGGCCATGCGGATATCGGTGATGTTCGGCGTCAGCTTGACGATCACCGGCAGCGAGCAATAAGTCTTGCACCAGCGGGTGACCTGTTCCACGTACTCCGGCACCTGGCCGACCGCCGCGCCCATGCCGCGCTCCGGCATGCCGTGGGGGCAGCCGAAGTTCAGCTCGATGCCGTCGGCGCCGGTGGCTTCCACCAGCGGCAGGATGTTTTTCCATGACTCCTCGACGCAGGGCACCATCAGCGACACGATCAGCGCGCGGTCCGGCCAGTCCTTCTTGACCTGGGTGATTTCCTTGAGGTTGATCTCCAGGGAGCGGTCGGTGATCAGTTCGATATTGTTGATGCCCAGCACTTCGCGGTTGGCGCCGAAGTGCGCCGAGTAGCGTGACGACACGTTGACCGCCGCCGGGTCCTCGCCCAGGGTTTTCCAGACCACGCCGCCCCAGCCGGCCTCGAAGGCGCGGACCACGTTGTAGGCCTTGTCGGTCGGCGGCGCGGAGGCCAGCCAGAACGGGTTGGGGGCTTTGATACCGGCGAACACAATCGACAGATCGGCCATTTACGCAGCCTCCACGTTGAGCATGAGTTGGGCATGCATGGCTTCGGCGGCCCGCTTGCCGTGTTGCACCGCCTGGACGGTGAGGTCCTGGCCGAGGCTGACGCAGTCGCCGCCGGCATATACCCCGGGGATGCTGGTGCGCAGCTGTTCGTCGACTTCGATGCGCTCGCCGGCGCGCTTGAGTTCCTGAGCCAGTGGGTCGCCCAGCGGGTCGCTCAGCGCGGCGCCGTCGAACGCCTGGCCGATGGCCTTGAAGATCGCGTCGGCGGCTAGTTCGAAGGTTTCCCCGGTGGTTTGCAGGCGGCCCTCCACCAGCCGGGTGCGGGCGAAGCGCATGCCGCGCACCTGGCCCTGGGCGTCGAGCAGCACTTCCTCGGGCGCAGCCCAGGTCAGCAGGCGCACCTGATTGGCCTTGGCGATGTCCTGTTCATGGCGAGTCGCGCCCATGTCCTCGATGCCGCGGCGGTACACCAGGTTGACATCGTGGGCACCGAGGCGGGCCATCTGCACCGCCATGTCGATCGCGGTATTGCCAGCGCCGAGGACGATGCAGCGGTCGGCCAGGGGCAGTTGCGTGAGGTCGTCGGCCTGGCGCAGTTCGCGGATGTAGTCGGTGGCGGCCAGCAGGCCGGGGGCGTCCTCATGGGGCAGGCCCAGCTGTTTGCTGGCGGCCAGGCCGAGACCGAGGAATACCGCGTCGAATTGCTGGTGCAGCTCGGTGAGGCTCAGGTTGTCGCCGAGTCTGTGCCCGTGGCGGATCTCGATGCCGCCGATCTGCAGCAGGAAATCCAGCTCCTTCTGGGCGAAGTCGTCCACCAGCTTGTACTTGGCGATCCCGTATTCGTTGAGGCCGCCGGCTTTTTCCCGGGCCTCGAAAATCACCACCTCATGGCCGTGCATGGCGCAGCGGTGGGCGCACGACAGCCCCGCCGGCCCGGCGCCGACCACGGCGATGCGCTTGCCGCTGGCGGCCTCGCGCTGGAACGGGTGCTGGCTGAAGTGCGCGTTGTCCACCGCGTAACGCTGCAGCAGGCCGATCAAGACTGGCGCGCATTCCTGGGCGTTGTTACGCACACAGGCCTGCTGGCACAGGATCTCCGTCGGGCACACCCGGGCGCAGCTGCCACCGAGGATATTGGCCGAGAGAATCTTCTGTGCCGCGCCCTGGACGTTGTCGGTGTGGATATGGCGGATGAACGAGGGAATGTCGATCTCGCTGGGACAAGCGTTGACGCACGGCGCGTCGTAGCAATACAGGCAGCGCGAGGCTTCCAGATGCGCCTGACGGTCGTTGAGCGGCGGCGCCAGGTCGCTGAAGTGGCCGGCGAGGGTGGCGCCATCCTCCTGGGGATGGGGCAAGTGGTTCAGGGTCTTGATCACGGTTCAGGCCTCACGGTTTTTTGTCGATTGCCTCTGACGGGCATTGTGTTTCTACCGGGCGCGAGCGCCCGGATCGCGAGCAAGCTCGCTCCTACAGGGGATGCGTTTTCATGTAGGAGCGAGCTTGCTCGCGATAGGGGGCAAAGCCCCCGATCTCAGCGTTTGACGGCGGTCGGCTTGTGCAACTCGGCTCGCTTGCTCAGCAGGTCGAACACCGCCGGGTAGGCCGGGCGCTCGATGTAGCGGCCGGCACCGCGTTCGGCGCGCAGGTCGCCGTCGGCCCAGACCAGCTTGCCCTGGCTGATGGTGTGGCTGGGCACGCCGCGCACGGTCTTGCCTTCGAAGATGTTGAAGTCCACCTGCTGGTGGTGGGTCGCAGCGGAGATGGTGCGGCTGCCTTGCGGATCCCAGAGCACCAGGTCGGCATCGGCGCCGACGCGGATCGCGCCCTTGCGTGGGTAGAGGTTGAAGATCTTCGCCGCGTTGGTAGAGGTCAGGGCGACGAAGTCCTGCATCGACAGGCGCCCGCTGTTCACCCCTTCGTCCCAGAGCACGGCCATGCGGTCTTCGATGCCGGCGGTGCCGTTGGGAATCTTGCTGAAATCGTCGCGGCCGGCGGCTTTCTGCTCCGCGCAGAAGCAGCAGTGGTCGGTGGCGGTGGTGTGCAGGTTGCCCGATTGCAGGCCGTGCCACAGCGCGTCCTGATGGCCGCGAGGGCGGAAGGGCGGGCTCATTACGTAGCCGGCGGCGGTCTGCCAGTCCGGGTGGCGGTACACGCTGTCGTCCAGCAGCAGGTGCCCGGCCAGCACTTCGCCGTACACCGGCTGGCCCTTGCCGCGGGCGTAGGTGATTTCGTCCAGCGCCTCCTGGGTCGAGACATGCACCAGGTACAGCGGCGTGCCCAGGGTTTCGGCGATGCGGATCGCCCGGCTGGCGGCTTCGCCTTCGACCTGGGAAGGGCGCGACAGCGGGTGCGCTTCCGGCCCGGTGATGCCCTGGGCCAGCAGCTTGCGTTGCAGGTGGTAGACCAGCTCGCCGTTCTCCGCGTGCACCGTCGGCACCGCGCCGAGTTCCAGGCAGCGCTCGAAGCTCGCCACCAGGGTGTCGTCGGCGGCCATGATCGCGTTCTTGTAGGCCATGAAATGCTTGAAGCTGTTGACCCCGTGCTGGTTCACCAGCTCGGCCATTTCCTCGCGCACCTGCTCGCTCCACCAGGTGATGGCCACATGGAAGCCATAGTCCGACGCGGATTTCTCGGCCCAGCTGCGCCACTGATGAAAGGCTTCCAGCAGGGACTGCTGCGGGTTGGGAATCACGAAATCGATGATCGAGGTGGTGCCGCCCGCCAGGCCCGCCGCGGTGCCGCTGAAGAAGTCTTCGCTGGCCACGGTGCCCATGAAGGGCAGTTGCATATGGGTGTGGGGATCGATGCCGCCGGGCATCAGGTATTGGCCGCTGCCGTCGAGCACTTCGCAGCCTGCGGGATTGTCCAGATTCTGGCCGATGGCCTTGATCACGCCGTCGGCGCACAACACATCGGCTTTATAACTTTCATCATGGGTAATAACGGTGGCGCCACGGATCAACAGAGACATTCCGAGTTCCTCGCAGGCATGACCGGCTTATGCCGGTTCTAGTGTTTTTGTAATACGCATGCTGCGGAATGTTTATTCCTGTCAGCGGTGTCAGGAATAAAAACTAGCTGGTGTTCAATCAATCGGCAAGATTATTTTTTATAAGCATATATCGATATTAAGTTATTGAAATATAACGATTTAAATAAAAAATCCGCAAAATGGTGCAGCCTTTCACCATTTTGACGCACTTGACAGGATCGAAATATGAGCAAGATTTCCTATGTGAAATCAGCCGCTTGAAGGAGGCCTGTGGCCCATACAAAAGTTTGAAAAAAGTTTGCGTGCACCAGATTGAGTCCTGACCCGATGGACAACTTGCCCGGCATTCGGCCTGAGTGAACCGGCACGTTATCTCGGACAGGAAGTTGTTCAGAATAAAACTGAAGAAACATCAGTTGTTTACATGGATTTTACCGACTGTGGAGCACCGTCGACGGGCAAGCCGGCACGCTTATTGAGTGCCGCCGTCGACAGGATGGCCGGTCGGTAAAAGTCGTCAGTTCTCCGGCCATCGCCGGGCTGGCAGCGCGTCTGCCAGCCCGTTTGATGAGCAAAAATAATCAGAAAAAAGTGGAGCGGCCATGCAACAGAACAGATCCCAAGTGACCGAGCGTGCCGGCCTGTACGAGCTGGACGCCGGCAGCGACGTGCTCGACAGCCCCCGTTACAACCACGATATCGCGCCGACCAAGGTCCATGAGCGCACCTGGAACAAATGGCACATCACCGCGCTGTGGGTCGGCATGTCGATCTGCGTGCCGACCTACACCTTGGGCGGTGTGCTCACCGCCTATTTCGGGCTGACGGTGGGCGAGGCGCTGCTGGCGATCCTGCTGGCCAATATCGTGGTGCTGATCCCTTTGACCCTCAACGCCTTCGCCGGCACCAAGTACGGCATTCCGTTCCCGGTGCTGCTACGTTCGTCCTTCGGTGTCATCGGCTCCAACGTACCGTGCCTGATCCGCGCCCTGGTGGCCTGCGGCTGGTTCGGCATCCAGACCATGTTCGGCGGCCTGGCGATCCACCTGTTCCTCGGCTCGATCTTTGAGGGCTGGAAGGCCCTGGGCGGCACTGGCGAGGTGATCGGCTTCATGCTCTTCTGGACCCTCAACCTGTGGGTGGTGCTGCGCGGCGCCGAGTCGATCAAGTGGCTGGAAACCCTGTCGGCGCCGCTGCTGGTGGCGGTGGGTGTCGGGCTGCTGGTGTGGGCCTTGCCCAATGTGTCCCTGAGCGAGTTGCTGGCGATTCCGCCCAAGCGTCCGGAAGGCGCCAGTGTCTACAGCTACTTCTTCGCCGGGCTCACGGCGATGGTCGGTTTCTGGGCCACCTTGTCGCTGAATATCCCGGACTTCAGCCGCTACGCGAAAAGCCAGAAGGATCAGATCCTCGGGCAGATTTTCGGCCTGCCGCTGACCATGTTCCTGTTCGCCGCGCTCGGGGTGGTGATGACCGCTGCCTCGGTGAAACTGGTGGGCGTCACCGTCTCCGATCCGGTGAGCCTGATCGGCCATATCCAGAGCCCCGGCTGGGTGGCCCTGGCCATGGCGTTGATCATCATCGCCACGCTCTCGACCAACACCGCGGCGAACATCGTCTCGCCGACCAACGACTTCCAGAACATCGCCCCCAAGCTGATCGGCCGCACCAAGGCGGTGATCCTCACCGGGCTCGTCGGCCTGGCGCTGATGGCCCATGAGCTGCTGAAAAAACTCGGCCTGCTGGTCTCGGACGTCAGCCTGGAGACCGTGTATTCCAACTGGCTGCTGGGTTACTCCAGCCTGCTGGGGCCCATCGCCGGGATCATGGTGGTGGACTATTTCATCATCAAGAAGCAGCGCCTGGACCTGGCCGGGCTGTACCGCGATGACGTGTACCCGGCGTGGAACGGCTACGGCTTTATCGCCTTTGGCGTGCCGGTGGCGCTGACGGTGCTGTCCCTGGGCAGCGATGCGTTCAGCTGGTTCTACAGCTACGGCTGGTTCACCGGCTCGGCGCTGGGCGGGATCATTTACTACGGACTGTGCAGCATGGGCCGCCCGCAGAGCGTGAGCGTCAAAACGCCGGTATGACCTTTGAATGGCGTTATGGCGGCCGGCCAATCGCGAGCAAGCTCGCTCCTACAGGGACCGTGTGGCTTTTTGTAGGAGCGAGCTTGCTCGCGAAAAAGTCCATCGCCCATCGCCAGATTCCAGACGAGCGCCCCTCGTCAACGACAACCAGAAAAGCCTGAGGAGATCACCATGAACGCTGCCGTCGACGTTCTGCAATCCAGCCACCGGCACATCAACCGCGACCGCCTGTGGCAGTCGCTCATGGAGCTGGCGAGGCTCGGGGCCACGGTCAAGGGCGGGGTCTGTCGCCTGGCCCTGACCGACCTCGACCGTCAGGCCCGCGATCTGTTCGTGCAGTGGTGCGAGACGGCTGGCTGTACGGTCATGGTGGATGGCATCGGCAATATCTTTGCCCGCCGCCCCGGGCGTAACCCGCAGTTGCCGCCGGTGATGACCGGCAGCCATATCGACACCCAGCCCACCGGCGGCAAGTTCGACGGCTGCTTCGGCGTGCTGGCCGGGCTCGAAGTGCTGCGTACCCTCAACGACCTCGGGGTGGAAACCGAGGCGCCCCTGGAAGTGGTGGTGTGGACCAACGAAGAAGGCTCGCGCTTCCCGCCGTGCATGATGGGCTCCGGGGTGTTCGCCGAGAAATTCACCCTCGAGGAAACCCTGGCCAAGACCGATGCCGAAGGCGTGAGCGTCGGCGATGCGCTGAACGCCATCGGCTATGCCGGCAGCCGCAAGGTCAGCGGGCACGCGGTGGGGGCCTACTTCGAAGCCCATATCGAGCAGGGGCCGATCCTCGAGGACGAAAAGAAAACCATAGGCGTGGTACTCGGCGCCCTCGGCCAGAAATGGTTCGACCTGAAGTTGCGCGGCGTCGAAGCCCACGCCGGCCCGACCCCGATGCATCTGCGCAAGGACGCCCTGGTCGGCGCGGCGGCGGTGGTGGCCGCGGTCAACCGCGCCGCCCTCGGCCATCAACCCCATGCCTGCGGCACCGTGGGTTGCCTGCAGGCCTATCCCGGTTCGCGCAACGTGATCCCCGGTGAGGTGCGCATGACCCTGGACTTCCGGCACCTGGAACCGGCGCGCCTGGACTCGATGATCGCCGAGGTGCGCCAGGTGATCGACAGCACCTGCGAAGAACATGGCCTGACCTTCGACATGGTGCCGACCGCAGACTTTCCACCGCTGTATTTCGACAAGATCTGCGTCGACGCGGTGCGCGATGCGGCGCAGGGGCTGGGCCTGTCCCATATGGACATCGTCAGCGGCGCCGGGCACGACGCGATCTTCGTCGCCGAGCTGGGCCCGGCGGGGATGATCTTCGTGCCTTGCGAAGGCGGCATCAGCCACAACGAAATCGAAAACGCCGACCCCGACGATCTCGCCGCCGGCTGCGCGGTGTTGCTGCGGGCGATGTTGGCGGCGTCCCAGGCCGTCGCGAAAGGACAGCGGGTGGCCTGAGCCTGATAGTCGGGTTGTTTGCACGGACGCCATCGCGGGCAAGCCTCGCTCCTACAGAAAAAAGATTGCGTGCTTCTGTAGGAGCGAGGCTTGCCCGCGATAATTGTGAGAACAGCACTGAAATCGCTGACATACACCTGTAGCCGCTGCCGAGCCTGCGAGGCTGCGATCGACCCCGCAGGGGGCGCGGGGGATCTCAAGACCGCTGAAGGCCTTCGGCCTTATCGCAGCCTCGCGGGCTCGGCAGCGGCTACAGGGGGATGGGTGATCGGCCAGCACATGCACTTCGGGCCAGCCAGCCGAACCTAAGCTAATGCTTAAAAAGTATTTATATTTGAATTCTTAGATCGATTAGCTTTTAGCGACTTTCCTCTCTCCCAGAAGGTCCGCCCCCATGCGCCTGCCCTTTGCTTTGCGTCGTAGCTTGTCGATCACCGCCTTGGCCGGTCTGGCGCTGGGCATGACCCTCGATGCCCAGGCCGATACCGACCTGCGTATCGGCTACCAGAAATCCTCGACCCTGCTGGCGGTGCTCAAGGCCCAGGGCACCCTGGAAAAACAGCTGGCGGGGCAGGGCGTGAAGATCTCCTGGCATGAATTCACCAGCGGCCTGCCCCTGGCGGAATCGCTGAACGTGGGCAACGTCGATATCAGCGCCGACGTTGCCGACACCGTGCCGGTCTTCGCCCAGGCCGCCGGCGCCCAGTTGACCTACTTCGCCACGGAAACTCCGTCGCCCGCCGCCCAGTCCATCGTCATTCCCAAGGACTCCACGCTCAAGTCCCTGGCCGACCTCAAGGGCAAGCGTGTCGCCGTGACCAAGGCCGCCGGCAGCCATTACCTGCTGATCGCCGCGCTGCGCGAAGCCGGCCTGGGTTTCGCCGATATCCAGCCGGTGTACCTGACCCCGGCAGACGGCCGTGCCGCCCTGGAAACCGCCAAGGTCGATGCCTGGGTCACCTGGGAACCCTTCGTCGCCAGCGCCGAACGCCAGCAGGGCGCGCGGGTGCTGCATGACGGCCAGGGCCTGGCCAGCTACCGGCGTTATTACCTGGCCTCCAACGATTACGCCAAGGCTCATCCAGAAGTGCTGAAGCAGGTGTTCGCCGAGCTGCAGAAGACCGGCACCTGGGTCAAGGCGCACCCGACGGAGGCGGCAAAGCTGCTCGGCCCGTTGTGGGGCAACCTGGACGTGAGCACGGTGGAACTGGCCAACAGTCGTCGCACCTACAAGGTGGAAGCGGTGCAGCCGGACGCCCTGGGTGAGCAACAGAAAATCGCCGATGCCTTCTACCAGGAAAAACTCCTGCCCAAGCCGGTGGATGCCCGCGCGGTGCAGCTGTGGAGCCCCAAGCATTTGTAACTGAGCCTTGGCTCGCCTGTGTCGGCGAGCCCCTTCCCACGGGGTAGCCGCCTGGCCGGCCCCAGCCATTTTTTTCTTCATCACTGCCGGTGACGCGGCTGCGCGTCCGGCATCAGGAGTTCCCGTGTCTGCCGTTCACCCCCAAGAGGCCTTTGCCGTCCCAGCCTCGTCCGCCCCGCAACCGGCCAGCGCCGAGGTGGTGCTCCAGCTGCGCAACCTGACCAAGCACTACGGCCGCGGCTCGTCCGCGCCGGCGGTGGAGCAGGTCAGCCTCAGCGTGCGCCGTGGCGAAGTGCTGTGCCTGATGGGCACCTCCGGCAGCGGCAAGTCCACCTTGCTGCGGCATATCAACCGGCTGATCGAGCCCAGCAGCGGCGAGGTGCTGATCGACGGCGCGGCGATCAGCCAGCTTTCGGCCAAGGACCTGCGCACCCTGCGTTCGCGGCGCATCGGCATGGTCTTCCAGCACTTCGGCCTGCTGCCCCATCGCAGCGTGCGCGACAACGTCGCCTTGCCCCTGGAACTGCGCGGCGAACCCGAGGCCCTGCGCCAGGCCGCGGCCGATGTGCAACTGCGGGCCATGGGCCTGGAGGGCTGGGGCGAGCACTATCCCCATGAGCTGTCCGGCGGCATGCAGCAGCGGGTCGGCCTGGCCCGGGCGCTGGTCAGCGAGCCGGACATCCTGCTGATGGACGAACCCTTCAGCGCCCTGGACCCGACCATCCGCCGCGACCTGCAACGCCACTTCCTGCGGGTAGTGCGCGAGCGTGGCATCACCACCTTGCTGGTGACCCACGACCCGGCGGAAGCCCTGCGTCTGGCCGACCGCATCGCGGTACTGCGCCAGGGCCAGCTGATCCAGCTCGGCAGCCCCGGCGAGTTGCTGGAGCAGCCGGCGGACGCCGAGGTGGCGGATTTCTTTCAGGAGCACGGCGCGCGCAGCGACACGCTGGCCGTGGCGCCCGTCGCTTCGGCTAAAACAACAATCGCTCCGGTGCCCGTGGCTCCGGGTTTTTCCTTCTGGCAGGCGCTGTTGCTGGGGCCGGCGGCCTTGGCCGCCAGTGGCCGTGGCGCGCTGTATTGGCTGGGGTTCGCCCTGGAGTTGGCGGCGGCCAGTGCCCTGGGCCAATGGTTGGCCAGCGCCAGTCTCGGTTGGGCTGGGTTGGCGGTGCTCGGCCTGTTGCTCAGCCGCCTGCTCAGCCTGACCCTGGCCCGCCGTCCGAGCCGCCAGGGTCGTTCCGACTGGCGCCTGCCGTGGCTGGTCCTGCTGCTGTGCCAGGGCCTGGTGTTGTGGCGGGTGCTGGCGGTGGATGCCAGCGGCCCCTGGCTGCAATTTCCCGCCGACCGTCAGGCGCTGCTGGGCACCGCGGCGGCCATCGACCAGTTGATAGGTTGGTCCCAGGTCACCTTCGAAAGCACCTTTGTCGGGGTGATTGTCGCCGTGCGCACGGTGATCGAAAGCATCGAAAGCCTGTTGGGCTGGCTACCCTGGCCGGTGCCGGCGCTGGCCCTGGTGCTGCTGGCCTGGCGCAGTGCCGGCGCGGCGTTGGCCCTGACCAGCGCTGCGGCCTTGCTCTATATCGGCCTGTTCGGTTTCTGGGAACGGACCATCGCCACCCTGGCGCTGGTGGGTTCCTCGGTGCTGCTGTCGCTGCTGATCGGCGTGCCCGCCGGCATCCTCCTGGCCAAGCGCGCCCTGGCGCGGCGCCTGATCACGCCCTTGCTGGACGTGATGCAGACCCTGCCGACCTTCGTGTACCTGATCCCGGCGGTGGCGTTCTTCTCGGTGGGCAAGACCCCGGCGGTGATCGCCACGGTGATCTTCGCCCTGGCGCCGATGATCCGCCTCACTGCCCTGGGGATCCGGGAAGTACCCAAGACCGCCGTCGAAGCGGCCCTGGCCCACGGCGCCACGCCGTGGCAGATCCTGACCAAGGTCGAGCTGCCCCTGGCCGTCGGCTCGCTGCTGCTGGGGATCAACCAGACCCTGGTGATGAGCCTGTCGATGGTGGTGGTCGCGGCGCTGATCGGCGCCGGCGGCCTGGGCTACGACGTGATGACCGCGCTGCGCAATATCAAGGGCGGCGAGGGCATGTTGGCCGGGGCGGCGATCGTGTTCTGCGCGTTGATTCCCGACCGCATCATTCAAGCGACCCTGCGCCAGCGGGATCGCGCTTTCCATCAGCAATGAGGTGTCTCTTGAACAAGTCGTTTTCCCGCACCCTGGGCGCTGCCGCGCTGCTGCTGGGGCTGGCTCTGCCAGCCCTGGCCAAGGACAAGATCGTCATCGGCGAACAGAACTGGACCGGCGCCATCGCCATCCAGAACATCCTCGGCGAGGTGATCAAAAGCCGCCTCGACGGCGACGTGTCTTACCTGGCCGGTGACATACCGGTGCTGTTCGCCGCCGCGGCCAAGGGCGACGGCTCGGTGGATGTGCTGACCGATATCTGGCTGCCTAATCAATCCGCCGCCTGGGCCAAGTACGTCACCGGCGGCACCCGCTCCCTGGTGCCGAACAAGCAACCCTACCTCGGGGTGCAGGGCTTCTATATCCCCGGCTACCTGCAAGACCAATACGGCGTGAAATCGGTCTACGACCTGCAGAAGCCTGAAGTGGCCAAGCTCTTCGAACCCCTGGGCGGCGGCAAGGCGCAATTGCTGGTGGGCCCGGCGGGCTGGGAGTCGACCTATATCGGCCAGATCAAGGCCAAGGATTTCGGTTTTGCCGACAAATTCGAATCGGTGTCCACCGAAGCCTCGGTGACCTACGCCAAACTCGCCGCGGCCTACAAGGCCCGGCGCGGCGTGGTGTTCTACGCCTACACCCCGGACTGGATCTTCTCCGCCTTCGACCTGCGCCGCCTGGACGAACCGGCGTTCGACGGCTACGCCCAGGACAACAAGAAGGGCGACCCGCTGTACAAGGCCGACGGCTGCTGGAAATTCGTCAGCCCGACGGTGGACGCCGACTGGCTGAACAAGAGCACGATCACCTGCGCCTACCCGGACGCCCGGGTCTATGTCCTGGCCTCCAGCGCCTTGCAGAAACGCGCGCCGCGGATCGCCGCCTTCCTGGAAAACTTCAGCATCGACCCGCAGGTGTTGAACGACCTGATCCTCAGGATCGAGAAGGAACAGCAACCGGCGGCGGAAGCGGCCAGGGCCTGGGTCCAGGCCAACCCGGCGATCGTCGATCAATGGCTGGGCGCCAGCGGCGAGAAAGTCGGAGCGGTGCAGTGAGCGAGGAGCATCGGAACATGAGCGGGATCAAGCAGGCCACCTTCGGCGCGGGCTGTTTCTGGGGCGCGGAGGCTGCGTTCCGGGCACTGCCGGGGGTGGTGGAGACACGGGTGGGCTACGCCGTGGAGGCGGGCGACGAGTCGTTGCGGATCGAGGTGGTGCAGGTGGATTTCGATCCGCAGGTGTTGGCTTATCCGAGCCTGATCGAGCACTTCTGGGGGCTGCATGATCCGACTTCGGTGGATCGGCAGGGGGAGCATGGTGGGGTGAAATATCGTTCGGCGATCTTTCACACCAACGCCCTACAGGCCGAACAGGCACGGCAGGCCAAGACGGCCCTGCAAGACTCCGGCCGCCTCAACAAACCCGTGGCCACGGTGATCGTGCCCCTGGGTCGCTTCGACCTGGCGGATGAAGCGCACCAGCGCTACCTGGAAAAGAATGGCTTGAGCAGTTGCCATATCTGAGGGTACTGGTCGCGCAGGCCTGCTTCTGTAGGAGCAGCCGGTCGACGCTCGATTGCTCGCGATGGTGTCGGCTCTGGCACTGGACTTTTTGGACGGGGTACATATCCGTTCCTGCGGTAACGGCGGCTTATGGTTTCGCCCTTACGGCGAGTCCCTTTTTACAAACGCCTAAAAAGGAACCAAAAACGCTTTGCCCCACCACTCGGTGCCTCGCTAAGGCTCGGCATGTCCTCACTCCGGCATTGATCCGTGGGCCGCCGCAATGGGCCATCCCTGGCCCAGTGCGGCTAACCCGGCGTCCTGCCGGGTTACCCACGGCTCAATGCCTGCGTTCGGCCATCGTGGTTAACGGGGCCAATAGATCAAAAGCCAAAGCCAAAGCCAAAGCCAAAACAAAACAAAACCAAGCCAAGCCAAAGCTTGCTGCCTTCGCCACGCTGCAACTCTTCTGTCTGAGACGCTTTGTGTAGCCGCTGCCGAGCGTAGCGAGGCTGCGATCGGCCCGCAGGGCCGCTAAACCTGGCGCCTCGCAGGATCTGGGGAAACGCGGTGCCCGCCTGGCGAGTCCTTCGGCCTCGATCGCAGCCTCGCTACGCTCGGCAGCGGCTACAGAGCCCACGTTCTCAGCCAGGCCGGCCGGTAGGCCGCCGTCTTGCTTTTGATCTGAGCGCCCCGTTAACCACGATGGCCGAACGCAGGCATTGAGCCGTGGGTAACCCGGCAGGACGCCGGGTTAGCCGCACTGGGCCATGGATGGCCCATTGCGGCGGCCCACGGATCAATGCCGGAGTGAGGGCATGCCGAGTCTAGGCGAGGCACCGAGTGGTGGGGCAAGAGCGTTTTGCTTACTTTTGCGCTCTTCAAAAGTGAGCCGCCGTAAGGGCCATCCCTTTCAAGGTCTTTTCGTTTTGGCAGCCTTGATGACCCTATCTGTTGAAACGTGGGCATGTACCGCCGTCCCTTGAACCCATGTCTTGGGCTTGGGCACCTTGGGGCCTCGTTGGCTTTTGGCGACTTGCCTGGGTTGAATATTCTTGGCTAATTCCAACAAGCGCTGGGCCAGTTTTTCCATTGAGACAATCGGTAGGTATTCGACGGGCAGAGCGATCTGCATGCCCTCATATCCAGCTCTGGCCTGGATCGCCAGGTGATAGATCGAAGCCTCCCAACCCTCGGGCTGAGTGTCTCGATGAGCGTGTTCGACGCTGCGCTTGAGCAAGGCCAGTACGTTGTACGCCAGCACGGCAGTGGTGAACCCAAGCAAGGCTGCTCGTGGACTGCCGAGGGTTTCAATTTCACTTTCCAGAATGGCTTCCAGTCGCTGGAACATTCCTTCAATGCTCCAGCGACGGCGATAGAAGTCCGCGATCTGCGGTGCGCTGATGCTCTCGGGCAGGTTGCTCCAGAACATCAAACGGCTGTCACCTGAGTCGTTTGGCGAATGGAGCGTCAATTCGATGCGTCGCCACTGATGTCCCCCTCTTACCTCAATGCTTTGCTCACGCACGGTACCTGCTGCAACAGGCAAAGATGCTTGCCACTCACCCTCTTGAATCAGGCGCGGGTGCTTGGCCTGCTGGCGAATGACAAATGACGTTTTCACCTGTTCACAGGCCTCCATGACAGGAAGCGTGCAGTAGAGCCGATCAGCGATCCAGACCTGATTTGCCTTGGCATCGGCCAGCAGTGGCAACACGCAGACTCGCTCGCTTGCATAAGCGTCTTCGCAGGGTTGCAGGTCAATGACCTGATCCAGATCGGGATCGTAGACCACGACCGAGAACCCGGGACGAGCCGCTCCTCGCTCGTGGCGTAGTGCTCCAAGGCGCTTTTCGGTGGAAGCCAGGTGGCTGCCGTCTACCACCCGAACCTGCCAATCGGGAAGCATGGCTGAGCCCCCCAACTCCTTGATCGTCGGAGCCAGGCGCTGCGCGCAACCTGTGACCAAGGCACGCAACAGAGCCGGTTCGGTACGGCTGACCTTGTCGTAAAGGGCCGCCAGGCTAACCGGAAGATCCTCCAGTTGCCTGGCTGCGGCATGTAGTGACGGCTTCAAGCCCAATGAAACAAGGGACATGAGTTTAATGATGGTTGAGAACAACAATTCGCGGGAGTACTGCCGTTGCCGGTGTTCTTCGAAAACCTGATCGACCCACTCCGGCGCAATGGCTTGCTCCAAGGCAAGTTTGGCCATAACGCTGGCAGGTGCTTTTTTCTCGAATCGCGCTAGTACATCGGCCCACATCGTCGGGTCTTCCTGACTGAATTTCAGCGGATTCTACCCAAGACCTTGAAAGGGATGGCCGTAAGGGCGGAACCCTAAGTGGCCGTAACCGCAGAAACGGATATGTACACAGGAGGATCGAGCTTTCCATAGCCCAGCCTCTGGCGTCAGGCTCCAGCTTTCCACCCCCCACCCAACGCCACCACCAACCCCACACTCGCCTGCAACCGCCGCGTCTGCAGCGCCTGCAACCCCCGTTGCGCCTGCAACGCCGCGGTCTGCGCCGTCACCACCTCCAGATAACTGACCGCCCCCGCCTGATAACTGTTCATCGCCAGGGCCTGCGTATGCTCGGCGGCATTCACCGCCGCCTGCTGGTCCAGGGCCTCCTGCTGCAAATCCCGCAGTTGCCCCAGGTTGTCTTCCACCTCACGCACCGCCCGCAGCACCTGGCTGCGGTAATGGGCGGCGGCTTCCTCGAATTCGGCGTGGGCCTGGCGTTCGTTGGCGCTCAGGCGGCCGCCGTCGAAGATCGGCAGGTTGACCAGAGGCCCCAGTGCCCAATAGCGATTGCCCGCCGCCAGCAGGTTGCCGCTGCCTTGGGTCTGCCCGCCGAGCAGGCCGGTCAGGCTGAAGTCCGGGTACCAGGCGGCCCGGGCCACGCCGATATTGGCGTTGGCGGCGAACACCCGGCGTTCGGCGGCGGCGATGTCCGGGCGGCGTTGCAGCAGGGCGCTGGGCAGTTGTTGCGGCACGCTGGGCACGGCCAGGGTCTGTTGGGTGGCGGGCAGCTGGAACTGGCTGGCCGGTTCGCCCACCAGTTCGCCGATCGCGTGTTCGGTGAGGTTGCGTTGCCCGCGCACTTCGTCCAGCTCGGCCTCGGCGCTGGCCAGCTGGCTTTGCGCGCGGGTCAGATCCAGCTCCGAGGCGATCTGCCCCTGGTAGCGGCTGCGGGTCAGTTGCAGGGCCTGGGCGTAGTCGTCCAGGGACTGGCTGAGGATCGCGCGCTGCGCATCCAGGCCATTGAGCTGCACATACAGGCTCGCCAACTGCTGTTGCAGGCTCAGGCGCGCCACCGCCAGATCGTCGGCCGAGGCTTCGGCCTGGGCATCGCCGGCGGCCACCTGATTGCGAATCCGTCCCCACAGGTCCGGGTCGAAGCTCAGCGAGAAACCGGCGCTGTTGCTGTTGTACAGCGAAGGCTGGCTGCCGCCGCGCAACGGCCGATGGTCCGACTGGCGCTGGCGCAGCGACTGGCCACTGGCGCTGATCTGCGGGAACAGCCCGGCATGCAGCTGGCTGGCATAGGCCTGGGCCGCGTCGAAGTGCGCCAGTGCCGCCGCGAGGTCCGGGTTGGCCTTGATCAGGCGTTGTTGCAGGTCATCCAGGCGCGGGTCCTGGTACAGCCGCCACCACTGGCTGGCCAGCTGATCCGCCGGTCGGGCCGGATGCCAGGGGCCGTCGCTGGTCTGTTCGCGGTAGTGGGCCGGCAGTTCCACTGGCGGCACCTGATAGCCGGGCGCCAGGGAACAGCCTTGCAGGGCCAGCACCAGCAACACCGCAAGCGGTTCAAGCCTTGGGCGCATGCTCACCTCCGGCGTCGGCCAGTTGCACCAGGTCGCCTTCGCGCAGGGCATCGGGCGGGTTGTCGATGACCCGGTCGGCGGCTTGCAGGCCCTGGTCGATCACCAGCCGCGCGCCGAGGTCGAGACCGATATGGATGTCCCGCAGGTGCACGTGGTTGTGCTCGTCGAGCAGCGCCACCTGGGTGCCCTGGGCGCGGAAGATCAAGGCGCTGGCCGGGATACTCACGCCCCGGGTGTCGGCGGGCAGGGCCAGGGCGGCTTCGGCATAGTCGCCGGGCAGCAGCGCGCCGTCGGGGTTGTCGGCGACGAACTGGGCGAGCAGGGTGCCGGAGCGCTGATCGATGGCGGTGGAGTCGCCGATCAGCCGCGCGCTGAAGTGCTGGCTGGGGTGCTCCGGCACCGTCAGCTCAGCAGTGAGGCCGGGGCGGATCACGCTGGCGTAGTTCTGCGGCACCGGCACGTAGAGCCGCAGCTTGCGGGTGTCGGCCAAGTCAAAGAGCTGCGGATCGCTGTCGTTGTCGGCCTTGATCAACTGGCCGATATCGGTGTGGCGCGCGGTGATGGTGCCGGCGAAGGGCGCGCGGATGGTCTTGTAGTCCTCCAGGGCCGAGAGCCGCGCATAGTCGGCAGCGGCCGCTTCGGCATTGGCCTTGGCGGCCGCGGCGTTGGAGGTTTTTTCATCGGCCTCCTGGCGCGACACCGAGTGGCTGGCCAGCAGGTTCTGCCAGCGCACGGCGGTGGTCTGCGCCAGCCGCGCGTTGGCCTGTTCCTGCACCAGCCGGGCGTGGGCCTGGGCCAGCTGCTGGTCGAGGTCGGGGCTGTCGATTTCGGCGAGGACTTGCCCGGCCTGAACCTTGGCGCCGATGTCGCTGTTCCAGCTTTTCAGGTAGCCGCTGACCCGGGCGTGGATCGGCGCCTTGCTCCAGGCTTCCAGGTGCGCCGGCAGGCGCAGGACGTCGCCCTGGCGGTTCTGCTGCGGCTGCAACACCAGCACCTGGGGCACGGCGGCGGTTTCGGTCCAGGCGGCCACCGCGCGTTCATGGCGGGTGCGCGCGGCCAGGCCGTTGGCCACCAGCAGGGCGGCCAGGGTCAGGCCGCCGATGCCGAGCCACAGCAGGCGTTTGCGCGAGGGGGTGTGTTCAGGCGACATGGGTACTTTCTCCAGCGACAGCGCGAGTGGGGTGACGCCCGTGGACCAGGCTGAACACCACGGGAACGAACAACAGGGTGGCGGTGGTGGCGAGGATCAGGCCGCCGATCACGGCGCGGCCCAGGGGCGCGTTCTGCTCCTCGGACAGGGCCAGCGGCAGCATGCCGATGATCATCGCCAGGGCGGTCATGCACACCGGGCGAAAGCGTGTGTAGCCGGCCTCCAGCGCAGCCTTCAGGGCATCGCCGTGTTCCGCCAGGCGTTCGCGGCAGAAGCTCACCACCAGGATCGAGTTGGCCGTGGCCACGCCCATGCAGAGGATGGCCCCGGTCAGCGCCGGCACCGACAGCGAGGTGCCACTCAAGAACAGCATCCAGACAATGCCGGCCAGGGCCGCCGGTAGCGCGGTGATGATCACGAACGGGTCGAGCCAGGACTGGAAGTTGACCACGATCAGCAGGTAGATCAGCACCACCGCGCCCAGCAGGCCCAGGCTCAGGCCGCTGAAGGCTTCGTGCAGGGCGTCGATCTGCCCGTGCAGGCTGATGGTCGCGCCCTTGGGCCGCAGCGCCTGGCTATCGTCGAGGACGTGCTGGATATCCCGGGCCACGCCGCCCAGGTCGCGGCCCTGGACGTTGGCGTAGAGGTCCAGGGTCGGCTGGATGTTGTAGTGGGTGACCACCGCCGGGCTGTCCACCCGCGAGATGCTGGCCAGGCCGCCGAGGATCTGCGACTGGCCGTTGCTGCCGGTCACCGGCAGCGCCTCCAGGGATGGCAGGCTGTCCAGGCGGTACTGCGGGGTGGCGGCGACGATGGAATAGGACACGCCGTTCTGCGGGTTGAGCCAGAAGGTCGGCGCCACCTGGGAGCTACCGGCCAAGGAGGCCACCATGCTGTTGGTCACGTCGCGCTCGGTGATCCCCAGGCCGTTGGCCCGCAGGCGGTCGACCTTGACCGCCAGCGACGGGTAGCCAGTGGACTGCTGGATACGCAGGTCGGCGATGCCCGGCACATGTTGCAGGCGCCGTTGCAGTTCCAGGGCATAGGCGCGGTTGGCGGCGCTGTCGGGCCCGGAGATTTTCACGTCCAGCGGCGCCGGCGCGCCGAAGTTGAGGATCTGGCTGCTGATGTCCGCCGGCAGGAAGGCGAACTGGCTGCCGGGGAAACTCTCCGGCAGGGCTTCGCGCAATCGCTTCACGTAGTCGGCAGTCGGCGCGTGGCCGGGCTTGAGGGTCACCTGGATGTCGCCATCCTGCGGGCCGATGGTGCCGCTGCTGCTGTAGGCCATGTCGATGCCGCTCAGCGGAATGCCGATATTGTCGATCACGCTGTCCAGCTGCTCCGGCGGAATCACCTCGCGAATCCGCGCCTCGATGCGGTCGAATGCCGCCGCGCTTTCCTCGATCCGCGTGCCCAGGGGCAGGCGCACATGCAGGGCCAGGGCGCCGGCGTCGGTGGCCGGGAAGAAGTCCTGGCCCAGGCTCGGCAGCAGGGCGAAGGAGGCCAGCACGCAGGCGAGAAAACCCAGCAGGAAGCGCTTGCGGTGGGCCAGGGCCAGGGTCAGCAGGCCGTGGTAGGTGTCGCGCACGTTGGAGAAGCGCCGCTCGAACCCCTGCTGGAAGCCCAGCAGCCCGCGCACCAGGGCATGTCGCGGCGGGGCGTGCTGTTCGCCCTCGTGGTGGTTGATGAATGCATCTTCCGGGTGATGCCCCGGGCCCGGCTCCGGCACATGGGGCTTGAGCAGGTACATGGCCAGTGTGGGCACCAGGGTGCGTGAGAGGATGAACGAGCTGGCCATGGCGAAGATCACCGCCAGGGCCATGGGGCGGAACAGGTAACCGGCGATGCCCTGCAACAGGAACATCGGCACGAAGACAATGCAGATGCACAGCAGCGAGACGAACGCCGGGCCGACGATCTGTTTCGCGCCGTCGAGGATCGCGGCCTTCACCGCCTTGCCTTGTTCCAGGTGCCAGTTGATGTTCTCGATGGTCACCGTGGCGTCGTCCACCAAAATCCCCACCGCCAGCGCCAGCCCGCCGAGGGTCATGACATTCAGGGTCTGGCCGCTGGCGGCGAGCAGGGCGATGGCCGCGAGCACCGCCAGGGGGATCGAGGCGGCGATGATCAGTGTCGAGCGCCAGCTGCCGAGAAACAGCAGGATCATCGCGCTGGTCAGCAGCGCGGCGATGATGCCTTCCCGGGCCACGCTGCCCACCGATTGCTTGACGAACACCGAGGCGTCGCCCAAGAGCGAAGTCTTCAGCGCCGGCGGCAGGGTTTCATCGATGCGCGGCAGCATCTGGCGGATGCCATCGACGATCGACAGGGTGGAGATATTGCCGTTCTTCAGCGCCGGCATCAGCACCGCGCGGTGGCCGTCGACCCGCACGATATTGCTCTGCGGCGGCGAGCCGTCACGCACATGGGCCACCTGACCGATGGTGATCAGCGCGCCGTCGACGGTCTTGATCGGCAGGTCGTTGAGCTCGTCGATGGCCGTCGGGCTGTTGTTCAGCAGCACCGTGTACTCACTGGCGCCGAGCTTGGCGGTGCCCACCGGGATGATCTGGTTCTGCGCCGCCAGGGCATTGCCCACGTCCTGCGCTGACAGGCCCTTGGCGGCCAGAGCCTGCGGGTCCAGGTCAAGGGTGATCTGCCGCTGCTTGCCGCCCATGGGCGTCGGCATCGCCAGCCCCGGCACCGAGCTCAGGGGCAGACGGATATTGTTCTGCACCAGGTCGCGGATTTTCGCTTCCGACAGGGTCGGGCTGGAGAACGCCATCTGCAGGATCGGCACCGTCGAGGCGCTGTAGTTGAGGATCAGCGGCGGGGTGATGCCCGGCGGCATCTGCTTGAGCACGGTCTGCGACACCGCCGTGACCTGGGCGTTGGCGGTGCGGATATCCACCCCCGGCTGGAAGAAGATCTTGACGATGCCCATGCCCGGCAAGGATTGCGACTCGATGTGCTCGATGTCGTTGACCGTGGTGCTCAGGGAGCGCTCGTAGGTGTAGATCACCCGGCCGGCCATGGCGTCCGGCGACAGGCCGGTGTACTGCCAGACCACCGCCACCACTGGAATGCCGATATCGGGGAACACATCGGTGGGCGTACGCAGGGCCGCCAGCGGCCCGATGATGCAGATAAAAATCGCCAGCACGATAAACGTGTAGGGCTTGAGCAGAGCGGTCTTGACCAGCCCGAGCATGCGGTGGACCTCCGAGGGGAAACGAACCTCGGCAGCCTGCCGCGACCCACCTAACACACGGCTTTCAGCCAGGTGAAGGAAGTTTTAGGTTGGGCCTGAATTTCCTTTCACGGGGATTCATTTGTCCTCTGCATGGGGCCTCGACAAGCTGGATGGCAATCGGCGCGAGCGCTTTTTTCGCTCCGCCCTGTGTCGATTTTTTTACTGCCGAGGTACCTGCCATGAATGCCAAACCCCTGTTGCTGATTCCCGCCCTGAGCCTGGTGCTGCTGCTCTCCGCCTGCGCCGGCCCGATGCCCAAGGCCGATCCCAACGAAGCCTGGATCAGCCTGGAAGAAGAGGGCTCCAGCGACCTGCTGGCCGAACGCGTCGACGGCAAGAACGTCGACGACGGCCGCTACTTCGAAGTCCAACCCGGCGCCCATCGCCTGGACGTGACCCTGTTCGAAGAAGTCGGCGGCGACTCCAACCAGGTCGACTGCCGCGGGCAGGTGAGCTACCCGAACTTCAAGGCGGGGGAGCATTACAAGCTGGTGGAGTCGACGTTGGGGACTGAGGTGCGGGCGAGGTTGTATGACGAGAAGGGGAAGCAGGTGGCGAGGGTGCGGGAGTTTGAGTGTATGCCGGGGTGACAGCGCTGTCGGCGTTGCTCAATCCAGGAAATTTCGCTCAATAGAAGGAGAAGCGGCTGACTGCACGTTGATTGAGGGCCGCCTGATGATGGTGGACTACATCCTTCAGGCAGGACCCATTTTATGAATCAAGCACTGCCATCCACCGATGCGGCCTTCAACGAAGTGGCGCAAATGATCGCCGCCGCGCGCCAACGGGCGATGCGGGCGGTGAACACCGAACTGGTGGAGCTGTATTGGCAGGTCGGTGCCTATATCAGTCGCAAGATCCAGGCGGCGGAGTGGGGCGATGGAGTGGTTCAGCAACTGGCGGATTATCTTGCGCGGCAGCAGCCGGGGTTGCGGGGTTTTACCCGGCGTAACCTGTTCCGCATGCGGCAGTTCTATGAGGTTTATCGAGGCGAGGAGAAAGTGTCAGCACTGCTGACACAATTACCCTGGACCCAGAACCTGATCATTCTTGCGCAAGGCAAGCGGCCAGAAGAGCGCGAGTTCTACCTACGCATGACGATCCAGGAACAATGGTCAACCCGGGAACTGGAGCGCCAGATCAAATCGGCCCTCTTCGAGCGCTCACTGACCCGCCCAGCAAAAGTCTCGACAGCGTTGAGACAATTGCATCCCGAGGCGTTGAGGGTGTTCAAGGACGCCTATGTGGTGGAGTTTCTCGACCTGGCTCAAGGTCATAGCGAAGCCGATCTGCACAGTGGGTTAGTGCAGCAACTGAAAGACTTTCTGATCGAAATGGGCCGCGACTTCTGCTTTGTCGCTTCGCGCTATCCCTTGCAGGTTGGCGGGCGCGATTTTGTGCTGGATCTACTGCTGTTCCATCGCGGCTTGAATTGTCTGGTGGCCATCGAGCTCAAGGTCGGGCGCTTCGAGCCGGAATACCTGGGCAAGCTGGATTTCTACCTGGAAGCGCTGGACCGCCAGGTGCGCAAACCCCACGAGAACCCGGCCCTGGGCGTGCTGCTCTGTGCCAGCAAGGACGACGAGGTGGTCGAGTACGCCCTTAGCCGCTCACTGTCGCCCGCCTTGATCGCCGAGTATCAGACCCAACTGCCGGACAAGAAGCTGCTGCAGGCCAAGCTGCATGAGTTTTATGCGCTGAATCCTCAGGCGGTTTGAGCCGCCTTATCGGAGCCCGAATTATTTTTCCGCTCCCCCGTCACAAACCACCCACCTGGCCCGTCATGTCGGTGTATCCCTCAATTAACGGAGCCACCCCATGTCATCCAGCCACCCGACCCAAGCCGTCAACCTGCTGCAAACCATCCCCGAGATCTTCGAAAGCCTGGGCCAGGTCCACGGCCTGATCGACGCCCACGGCCTGGCGCGCAAGCTACACCACCTGGTGGTGTTGCGCGCCTCGCAGATCAACCAGTGCGGCTTCTGCGTGAAGATGCACACCCGCGAAGCCCGTGAAGACGGCGAAAGCAACGAGCGCCTGGACCGCCTTGTGGTCTGGCGCCATGTCAGCGATTTCAACGCCGCCGAACGCGCCGCCCTGGCCTGGACCGAAGCCCTCACCGTGCTGCGCGAAGACACCGACTTCGGCCCGTTGCGCGCGGCCCTGCGCGAACATTTCAGCGACGCGCAGATCGCCGCCTTGACGGCCGATATCGGCATGATCAACCTGTGGAATCGCTTGCAGGTGTCGAGGCACTGAGGATGGATCGAATCGATGACACGACGGTGTTCGAAAGCCGTCGCAGCTTCCTGCTGGGCCTGGCCTACCGCCTCCTCGGCTCGCGCGCCGAAGCCGAGGACGTGGTGCAGGACCTGTTCATCAAATGGCTGGAGGCCGACAAGGCCTCCATCGCTACCCCGGCCGCCTGGCTGACCACCGCCTGCACCCGGCACTGCATCGACCTATTGCGCTCGGCCCAGCGCTCGCGCCTGCAATACGTCGGCACCTGGCTGCCGGAACCGATCCACAGCCTGCATCACGACTCCCCCGAACAGAGCCATGAACTGGCCTCGTCGCTGTCCACCGCCTTCCTGCTCCTGCTCGAACGCCTGACCCCCAAGGAACGCGCCGCCTACCTGCTGTACGACATCTTTGACCTGGACTACCCCCAAGTTGCGCAAACCCTCGGTGTCCAGGAAGCCACCTGCCGAAAACTCGTCTCCCGCGCCAAAGCCAGCCTGGGCAACACCCAAGCGCGCTACCAGCCGGAACCTTCACGCCAGCAACAACTGCTGAGCGCCTTCCACAACGCCATCACCAGCGGCTCGACCCAAGACCTGGCCGCCATGCTCTCCGAAGACGTCGAGCTGTGCGCCGACGGCGGCGGCAAAGCCAGCGCCATTCGCGAGACCTTGTATGGGCTGGAGGCGGTGCTGGGGTTTGTGGGGGAGTCGTTGAGCAAG